>NZ_CP019285.1:2240854-2560976 GCF_000226975.2 Halobiforma lacisalsi AJ5
CGTCTCGACGTCAGTCACGGCCCCGGTGATGTGGAAGTCGTCGACGTAGCCGCCGAGGTAGCCCTCGACGACGAACTCCTCGCCGTCGGTCGTCGCGATGTCGCGGTACGGATCGTCGGGGTCGGTGTTGGCGTTCTCGCCGGGTTCGGCGGTGCCGCGACCTTCGATCCGGTACTCGGCGACCCGGTCGAGGGACTCGCCCTCGAGTTCGACGTGGTTCGACTCGTCGTCGTTCCAGACCTCGTCTATCCCGGGATCCTCGGTGTCGTCTTCCTCGTCATCGTCGTCACCGTAATCGGGGTTCTCGGGCTCGTAGCCGTCCGGTACCGTGTTCACTGCGGCGTCGGCGTCGACGCGGCCGTACCCCTGTGCGGCGGCAGAAAGGCCGACGTCGGTCGCCGTCTGTCGGAGGTGCTTCCGGAGCGTCTCGACGTCCAGGTCCGGATATTCGGACAGCACGAGACCGGCCACGCCGGCCACGATCGGCGAGGCGATCGACGTCCCCGATGCGCGCGTGTACCCGTCGTTGAGAGTCGTCGTGACGATGCTCGTTCCGGGTGCGGCGAGTTCGATCTCGGATCCACGGTTGGAGAACGACGCCAGCCGATCGTGCGAATCGAGCGCGGAGACGGCGATCACGGAGTCGTACACCGCCGGATACGCGACGCTCCCGCCGGAGTTACCCGCAGCCGCGACGAGCAGACAACCCTGGTCGTAGGCGTACTGGCAGGCGTTTCGGAGGGTGTGCCAGTCGCTCGAGCTCCCCAGCGAGAGGTTGATGACGTCGACGCCCTGATCGGCCGACCACTGGACGGCGTCGGCGATATCGGCGAGCGAGCCGGTGCCGCTCGCGTCGAGCGCGCGGGCGCTCAGCATCGAACAGTTCGAGACCCCTGCGTGACCGGTCCCGTTGTCAGTCGCGCCGACGGCAGCCCCCGAGACCATCGTCCCATGGGTTTCGCTCCCGCTTCTGGGATAGGGGTCGCTGCCGCCGCCGACGAACACCTCGCCGATCCGGTCGTCGACGTTTTCGGCCAGGTTCTCGTGGTCGTAGGCCGTACCCGTGTCGACGATCGAGATCGTCACGTCCGAATCGCCAAACGTCTCGTCCCAGGCACCCTCGCAGTTGACCTGCTGGGGGGCATGCTGGGACCCGTAGTAGGGGTCGTTCGGCGCGGCGAAGGACTCGATGGTCGCGTTCTCCTCGACGTACTCGATCTCGTCGACGGACGCGAGGGCGTCTTCGATCGCCGTCTTCGCCTCCTCGGGCGTGTTCTCCGGGAACTCGATCGTCGCGTAGTGGATCGCCTCGTTGGTGTGAACCACCTGGCCGTCGACGATCGAGGAATCGACCGCGCTCTCGACGTCGGAGACGTCCGGCGAGACGCCGACGAGCAGTTCGGTCGCTCCCGCGTCGGCTTCGTCGTCGCCGTCGGCAGCCGCGACGCCGCTCGAGCCGAGAAACGCCCCGAGCGCGCCGGCAGCCTTGAGTACGGATCGTCGGTCGGAAGTGGGGGAATCGTCCGGTGGCATCTGACGACAGTCAGGTATTCCTGAAATTATTAAAAACTTCGTCAACTCTGAAGGATTTATCCGCACATATTTTCGTATTTAACTTGTTATTCATAACACTATTATCTTATAAAGCAGGAACGAGTGAAGGTCTCGGTTTAGTACCGGTATACGGCCCGTAGAACTTCGAACGGGTTTTCGCCCGAGTGCATCGGGGTCGACGGCTCGAGGCGTTTCGCTACACCTATCCCGCGGTCTCGACTACGGTCGGGCATGTTCGAACGCGTTCGGGCCCGTCTGGTGTCCGATCACTCCCGCTCACGCTCTCGCTCCCGCGAGCCGACGGTCGGGTTGTTCGTCGACGGCCCGAACGTCTTCCGTGACGAGTTCGACGTCGACCTGGACGACCTCCGCGAGGCAGTCGGCGACCTCGGCCGGGTCGGGGTGATCCGACTCTACCTCGACGAGCACGCGACACCGGGACTGATCCAGGCCGCGGAGGCCCGTGGCTTCGAGGTGATCATCACCAGCGGCGACGTCGACGTCAAACTCGCCGTCGACGCGACCGCGCTGTCCGGGGACGGCACGATCGACCGCCTCGCGATCGCCTCCCGCGATACGGATTTCAAGCCCGTCCTCGAGCACGCCGGCGCGGTCGGCGTCGAGACGATCGCGATCGCACCCGGCGAATACGGTCGCTCCGACGCGCTCCGGAACGCGGCCGACGAGGCTGTGACGATGGGGACCGACGGGGACTGACTGCGCGAGTCGGGTCGCCCGGGCCCGACTGCTACACCGACTGCGACGCGGTCGAGACTTTATACCTGCTCCTGTCGTTGAACGCGTATGGAAACGGTCACACACCACGGCCGGGAGACGGCCTACGAACGGCTGGGGGAGGGGAACGGCGAACACGACCGGCCGGCGATCTGTTGTGTCCACGGTAGCGGCGGCGACCGACGGCTCTGGGGGAACCAACGGCCGCTCGCCGACGCGACCGGTCGACCGGTGGTCGCGCTCGATCTCAGTGGCCACGGCGACTCGAGCGACGTCGACGCCAGCCCAGGCTACACGACGCTGTCGGCACACGTCGACGACGTTCTCGCGGTCGCGGAGGCGACCGACGCCGACGTTCTGATTGGAAACTCGATGGGCGGTGCGGTCGTCATACAACTGGTCCTCGAGCGGGCCTTTACCCCCGAAGCGGTCGTCCTGAACGGGACTGGCGCGCGGCTTGGCGTCCTCGAGGACCTGCTGGAGTGGCTCGAGACCGACTTCGAGCGTGCCGTCGAGTTTCTCCACGGTCGGAACCGGCTCTTTCACGACCCCGAGTCGGCGGCCGCGGAACGCTCCCGGGAAGTGATGCTCGACTCCGGTCAGGCGGTAACGAACCGCGATTTCCGGACCTGTCACCGGTTCGACGCCCGTCACCAGCTATCGGGGATCGACGTCCCGACGCTCGTCGTCTACGGCGAGTACGACCAGTTGACGCCGCCGTGGTTCCATGAGTTCCTCGCCGACGAGATCCCCGACGCCGGACTGGTCGGCATCGGCGACGCCGCCCAGTCGACGATGCTCGAGCGACCAGAGCCGTTCAACGAGGCTGTCGCGGCGTTTCTCGACGGCTAGTAGAGGTCCTCGAGATCGCTCTCCTCGTGGCTGTGTTCCTCGGCCGGGAACTCGCCCGACTCGACGGCGGCGACGTACTCCTCGACGGCCGACTCCATCTCCTCGCGGACCGCGCCGAACCGTTTGGCGAACGAGGGCGACCACTCGCTCAGGCCGACGGCGTCGTCGACGACGAGTACTTGCCCGTCGCAGTCCGGCCCGGCCCCGATCCCGATGGTCGGGATGTCGATCGCGTCGGTCACTTCCGCCGCGAGGTTCGCCGGCACGTGCTCGAGGACGAGCGAGAACGCGCCCGCGTCCTCGTGTGCTTTGGCGAGTTCGATGATACGCTCGGCCGCCTCCGCGTCGGTCCCCTGGCGCGGGTAACCGCCGTACTGGTTGACGTGCTGGGGCGTCAGGCCGAGATGGGCCATCACCGGGATGCCCAGTTGAACCATCTTCTCGGTGAGTTCGACGGTGTGGGGACCGCTCTCGAGTTTGATCGCCTCGGCCCCTTCCTCCTTGAGCATCCGTCCCGCGTTCTCGATGCTGTCTTTCTCGTCGACGCCGAACGAGAGGAAGGGCATGTCCGCGACGACCAGGGCGTCTTCGGTCGCGCGCGAGACGGCTCCGACGTGGCGCGCGACGTCGTCGACGGTGACCGGAACGGTCGTCTCGTAGCCCAGCGACGCGTTGCCGACGCTGTCGCCGACGAGGATCACGTCGACGTCAGCGTCGTCGACGATCCCGGCCGTCGGCGCGTCGTAGGCCGTCAACATCGTGATCGGTTCCTTCCCGGCCTTCCTCTTGATGTCCCGGACGGTAGGCATACCCTGCCATTCGAACCCGACGATTAAATGTCATCGTTCTATCCTCGCCGACCGCCGGCAGCCGAGCGTATAACCCGCGATGCTTATGAGGAATCGGTCGAGAGTGTCGAACGTGCCGGAACCCGTCGAAACGACCGACCCGGACGGCGTCGACTACGGCTGGGTGATGCAGGTCACCTTCGTACTCACTATCCTCGTCGGCGCGCCGACGGTCGCCCTGCTGTCGATCCCCGCCGACCTCCCGTCCTGGGAGACGCGGGCCGAGTTCGCGATCCGCGTCGGCGCCGTCGTCTGGCTCGTCGTCTCGATCGCGGTCTTCACCTACGCGAAGCGACGCCGGGACTGACCGCCGGCCTCACTGCCGGTCGACGTACTCGAAGGCCGTCCCCGCACGCCGGGCCGTTACCTCGTCGCGTTCCGAATCGCCGACGAACACCGTCCCGTCCGGCGACGCGCCGATCCCCCGAACCGTCTCGAGCAGCGGCTCCGGGTGGGGTTTCCGGGTCGCGACGGTGTCGCGACCGACGACGGCGTCGACCGACTCGAGCAGCCCGTGTTCCTCGAGCGCGATCCGACACGCCCGCTCGCAGTTGAGCGAACAGACGCCGACGGGCACCGTCGCCTCGAGGTCGCGGAGTTCGTCCGCCCGGGGAAGCCGCGGTGCCGACCGCGCTCCCTCCCGCTCGTGGGCCGCGATGGTCGATTCGACGGCGGACCGGACGCCCGCATCGTCCGCGGCACCGAGCAGTTCCCAGAGGTCGCCGCCGGGCCGCTCGAGGCCGGCGTCCTCGTAGACCGCCCTGACGTCCGCGGTGACGCGGCCCCAGTCGACCGCGAGGTCCACGAGAGTGCCGTCCAGATCGTACACGATGGCCTCGTATTCTGTCACGGTCGACGGTACGGTCGGCGGAAGAATAGTGACTTCGGTCGCGACGTCGGGGTGGGAGACTGGAAACTAGGGACTCGAGGCACGAGGCTCGAGGCACGAGGCTCGCGGCTCGAGGCACGAAGCCCGTGGATGGCCACCCCCGAAAAGAACGCGATGCCGACGCCGACGCCGACGCGACGTGTCCACCGACGGTCCGGAACCTGCCACGCCACGCCGCCCGTCAGTGCGAGTCGGTCACCATCCCGTTTGTCGGATCCTCGAGTTGCTCGCTGGCGAGCACCCGGTTCGCCCGGCGCAGGCGCTCGGACAGCGCCTGGTGGGAGATATCGAGTTCGTTCGCCAGTTCCTCGAGCGAAATCTCCCGGGGAACGTCGTAGTAGCCCTGGCGGTAGGCCTCGGCGATCGCCTCTTGCTGGGGCTCGGTGAGCGCGGCCGTCGTCTCGAGGTCTTCGTCGGCCCCCGCTTCGACCATCCGCCTGACGTCGACTCGTGTCCCCTGCTCCTCGATGTCGGAGACGGCGTCCGATAGCTCCTCGCGGAGCGGGAACAGCAGCCGAAGCGTCCACTGGTCGTCGGCGACGCTGGCACCGAGTACCGTCCCGCCGTGGCCGTAGACGGCCTGGCAGATCGAGGCGACGTCTCCACTGTACCGGAGCCGGTAGAACCACTCCTCGTCGGCCGTCTCGTCGAGCAGCCGCCGGTACTGATCGACCGACGGATCCCGCTCGAGGGCAGGCTCGAGGGCGTCGGGTTCGACGTTGGAGAACCAGACCAGAGGGGTCGTCCGGCACGGCCCTTCGGCGACGACGCTCTCGACGTGTACCTCGAGGTCCGGCAGTTCGCGGAACGTGTCCGCGAGCGCGAACCCGTCGGTCGGGAGGGTGAGTTCGGCGATCGTCGTCACCGCGGGATCACCTCCGGATCGCGGTGGCCACGGTCGGCGTCGCGACTTCGATACCGGCACCGACGCTCGCCACGGGACGCGGCGCTCTCCGGTTCGCGAACGATACCGTCGTAGTGGGTCGGGGGCTCGAACCGTCTCATCATAGTACCGATCCGGAGCGATCCGAATCACGAGCGCGAGCGCGACCGCGAAAGTGACCCTATTGCGGAGATACCGGTTCGGATCCACCGACGCGTGCAGTACGGTCTCACGACCGGGTCGCGTCGGTAGAAGGGACAGCGCGGACGCCGTTGATGAGCAGGCTTTGATGTTCCAGCGGTTTAAGTCGGGACGGGAAACGTTCGAGCCCGATCGTTTCACTCCAGGCGTGCGAGCCTGTTGAGCGCGTAGACGGTCCGCAACACGTCGACGCTTTTCCCGCGATCGAAGACGAGTTCGTCCGTCTCGAGGACGTGCTCCAAGGTATCCTGCGAGGCGTGTTCCGGCGCGGCCGCGATCCCGGTGTCGTTCTCCGCGACCCACTTCATCACCCGCAGATCGCTCTTGGAGTCGCCCATCACGAGCGCGAACGGATCGTCGACGCCTAACACCTCGAGCGCGCGCTCGACGCCGACGACCTTGTTCAGCTCGAGGCTGCCGATCTCGGCCGCGTCGGCCTCGTAGTAAGCGACGTCGATCCGCTCGAGGACCGAGACGAGTTCCGAAGGTGGGTCCTCCGTGAGGTCCGGGTACGCGCCCTGGCCCTCGAGGACGGCACGGATCTCGGGGTCCTGCCCGGCGTAGAAGGAGCGGGTCCAGTCGCGGATAGACGTCGTCTCCCCGTCGTCATCGTCGTCCGCGCCGTTCGCGTCGCTCGCGTCGAGCGCATCGATCGCGGAGCCGACGGCGTCGGCGAGCAGATCGATCAGATAGACCAGCGCCTCGTCGATGACCTCGCGTGCCTGCGAGGACCCGGTCTCGTAGTTGGGCTTCATCGTGACGTTGAACTCGTTGCCCTGGAGGTGACACCCTCGCCGGAGGTTCTCGGGCGCTTCTGGGAGCACGCGGGAACGAACGTCGCCGAAGACGGTCCGGATCTCCTCGTCCAGGTCCTCGTAGAGCAGTTGCTTCGTCTCCGCGCCGTGGCCCGGGGTGAACACCCCCGTTCCCGCCTCGTAGACGATCGACAGCTCCCCGGAGTGAACGATTTCGCTGCCCAGCCCCTGGATCGCGAACCCCTTGACGTTCTCGAGGGTCTGGCCGGTACAGATGACGATCGGGACGCCGGCCTCGTGGAACTCCGTCAGCACGTGCAGCGTCTCGCGGGGGATCTCGTTGTCCGTCCCGCCGGCCGAGCGCAGCGTCTCGTCGACGTCCAGGACGAGCACGTTCACCGCGCGGCCGTACTTAGCCTCGAGGTCGAGCGCGGTAAACGCCTGGTCGCGGTCGGCCCACGAGGCCACCTCCGCGAACGTCTCGCCCGCGGCGAAATCGCTTCTGATCTCGTCCTTTCGCTCCTCGAGTTCCTCCGTCGCGCTCTGCCAGTGCTCGAGGGCGGCCCGCGAGTCGACCGCGGGGAAGACGTCGACGAACTCCTGGTACTCCCGCAGGGTCTCGGTGTCGTACTCGTCGTAGAGCCGGTAGACGAGGTCGTATCGTTCCATGGTAACTACAGTCGGTGCCGAGTGAATAATCGTTTCCGTGGCGGCGGGATTCCGTGTTTCCCTCGGGGTGACCGTCCCTCGCGCGATTTGTGCACGACGACACGACTATATAAACGGCGGCCGAACCGTTCGAACATGAAAAACGTCGACGACCTCATCGAGAGTGCCGCCGAACTCGCTGATCGCGGCCTTTCGAAGGGTGAAATCGCTGACGAACTGAACGTCTCGCGCGAGACCGCGAGCTGGCTGGTCGAACGCAGCGGCGCGACGACGCGGTCGAACGGCCGTCAGCAACAGCAGTCGGCCGACCCCGAAAGCGGCGGCCCGCAGGACATCCACGTCGACTGGTCGGCCATCGGCCGGGACAGCAAACGGATGCAGTACGTCGCCTCGGCGATGGCCGACCTGCTCGCCAAACACGGCGAGGACGTCGATCTGACGATCGGTATCGAGAAGGCCGGCGGCCCGATCGCGACCCTCGTTGCCCGCGACCTCGAGACCGATCTGGCGACCTACACTCCCGCGAAACACCAGTGGGAGGAGGGCGACATCGAGGACCTCGGCGGGACCTTCAGCCGGAACTTCGCGGGCATCCGTGACCGCGAGTGTTACGTCGTCGACGACACCATCACGAGCGGCACGACGATGCGTGAAACCGTCGAAGCGATCCGCGCGGAAGGCGGCGAACCGCTCGCCTGCGTCGTCCTCGCGGACAAACAGGGGCTCGAGGAGATCGACGGCGTGCCGGTCTACTCGCTGCTTCAGGTCATCAGCGTCGGCAAGGACGACTGACGACTGACGCCTGACGCCAGACGACTGACGACTGACTACTGACGTGGGGTTTCCGACGGACGACCCGTGTCGCGTTTCCTTCTGCTCTCGCGTCGTGAGGTCGCCCAGGGGCCAGAGCGCCGCGTCACCGCGCGGCGATGGCAGGGTTCGGCCTTTTCGGTTCGAGGAGGCCAGTGGCCGCATCGACATGACTCGAACCACTACCCGACGACGATACCTGGCTGTCAGCGGATCGCTCGGTCTGACTGCAGTCGCCGGCTGTGCCGACAGCGGTCCCGGCAGCGGCGGAATGGAGGACGAAGACGAATCGAACCCCGACGACGCGAACTCCGATCCCGAAACCGTCGACGAAATCGACCACGAGAACCCGGAGGGATCGGTCGAGTTCGTCCAGCCCGAGGACGGGGCCGAGGTGACCAACCCCGTCGCGTTCGAAGCCGAGGTCGAGGGACTGGAACTCGAGCCCGCGGAGGAGGAAGACCCCGAGGACGGGACCGGACACCTGCACGTGATCGTCGATCAGGGCTGTGTGGAGCCAGGGTACGTCATCCCGCAGGACGAAGGGTACCACCACCTCGGGGATGGCGAGAGCGAGATCGAACTCGACCTCGAACCGGGCGAGTACGACCTCTGTCTGCAGGCCAGCGACGGGATTCACAACGCGTACGGTCTGACCGACGAGAGCACAATCGAGGTCCTCGAGGAGGATGATTCGGAGAGCGAGAACGAGAGCGAGAACGAGTCAGCTGACGACGAGAACGGCGACACGAACGGAAACGACACCGAGTAACGTCGCTAGACGGCGGGCCGCCGGTGCGGCCCGGACGCCCGGGAGCGATACCCACCGGTCGCGACGACCGGCGGCTATGGGTCAAAAAATAGGCGGTGAGCGGCGGCGTTAGCCGTGGATCCCCATCGCTTCGATCTGTTCTTGGTACCGGTTCCGGATCGTCACTTCGGTTACCTGCGCGACGTCTGCGACTTCGCGCTGGGTCTTCTTCTCGTTACACAGCAGCGAGGCGGCGTAGATCGCGGCGGCGGCGTATCCGGTCGGCGACTTGCCCGACAGCAGGCCCTCCTCGGCCGTCTTCTCGATGATCTCGTTGGCCTTGGTCTGGACCTCTTCGGACAGTTCGAGTTCGGAACAGAAGCGTGGGACGTACTTTTTCGGGTCGACGGGACGCATCTCGAGGCCGAGTTCCTGCGAGATGTAGCGATACGTGCGACCGATCTCCTTGCGTTCGACGCGTGAGACTTCCGAGATTTCTTCGAGGCTTCGCGGGATGCCTTCCTTGCGGCAGGCAGCGTACAGCGCCGAGGTCGCGACCCCCTCGATCGAACGACCACGGATGAGGTCCTCCTTGAGCGCACGCCGGTAGATGACCGAGGCTACCTCGCGCACCGATCGCGGGACACCGAGTGCGGAGGCCATCCGGTCGATCTCGCTCAGGGCGAACTGGAGATTCCGTTCGCCGGCGTCTTTGGTCCGGATGCGTTCCTGCCACTTGCGCAGCCGGTGCATCTGACTGCGCTTTTTCGAGGAAATAGAGCGGCCGTAGGCGTCTTTGTCCTTCCAGTCGATCGTCGTCGTCAGCCCCTTGTCGTGCATCGTCTGCGTCGTGGGCGCGCCGACGCGGGACTTCTCCTGACGTTCCTGGTGGTTAAACGCTCGCCACTCCGGGCCGGGATCGATCTTCTCCTCCTCGACGACGAGCCCACAGTCTTCACAGATGAGCTCCCCCCGATCGGAGTCTTTCACGAGATTGTCCGAGTCACACTCCGGACAAGCCCGTACCTCCTCTTGATCCTCGGTCTCGTCCGTCTCACGCGTTCGCTCCCGCTGGCGGGTGGACCGTGTCATCGCACTTTTATAGTAGTAGCACCAGGATATATAAATCCTTGGTGAGCGTTTTCGCCTATTGACGGGTAATCGCCGAAAACTGCCGTTACGGGACCTCAGACGCGAAGTTTACGATTCGAAACCGGAAAGACTTTATCCGGAACCGCCGGATCTGGGCCACGAATGCCGGTCATCGAGTGTGACGTCGACGAGGCACGAGACCGTCTCGAGGAGGCGGACGTGACCGTCGAACCGGGCAACACGGATCACGAACGCTGGCGTGCGAGCCGTGGCTCGGCGACGGCGATCGCTTACGACGACAAGGTCGTCGTCCAGGGGAGCGATCCACGGGAGATCGAAGCGCTGCTCCGGGAGGGCGGCGGTCGAGCACACGTCTACTTCGACGGTGCGAGCCGGGGCAACCCCGGCCCCGCGGCGATCGGGTGGGTGATCGTCACCGGCGACGGCATCGTCGCGGAGGGGAGCGAGGAGATCGGCCGGGCGACGAACAACCAGGCCGAGTACGAGGCGCTGATCGCGGCCCTCGAGGCCGCACGCGACTACAGTTACGACGATGTGCGGATCCGCGGCGACTCGGAACTGATCGTCAAGCAGATCCGCGGCGAGTACGACACGAACAACCCGGAACTGCGCGAGAAGCGCGTCACGGTCCACGAACTGCTCTCGGCGTTCGACGAGTGGTCGATCGAACACGTTCCCCGGGAGGTCAACGACCGTGCGGACGAACTCGCCAACGAGGCGCTGGACGGCTGACGGGACGGGAACGCGACCGGGGATCAGCAACTGCAAAACGTTCGCGCACGAACGGCGTACCGATGACTGATCCCGAGTCCAACGACTCGAGCGACGCGAGCGACGCCGCCGACGTGCCCGAAGCGCCCGGCCCGGACGGCGGCGAGGACGACACCGGCGAACTCCCCGCCGAGGTCGTCGACGAGGCCGAACGACTCACGCGCCTCGAGCGAACGGTACCCGACGAAAAAGAGGCCCGAGCCCACGCCGACCGGCGCGACGACTTGCTCGCCGAACACGACTTTACGGCTCGCGTCCGCGAGGACGACGGCGACGACGTCCTGGTCCTCCACCCCGCGGAGTGGCTCGAGGACGGCGTCATCAGGACCGATCAGGTCGAGGACACCTCGCGGGCGGTCGAACTTCCGCTCGAGGGGGCGGGCGACCCCGACGACTGGGACGAAGTCGACGCCCACAACCGCGAACTGGTCGCCGAGGTCAGGGAGCGCCACGGCGACGTCCACGGTGACAACGCCGCGGCGCTCGCCGATTTCGTCGGCAATCACTACGCGAAGCCGATCGAGTCGCTGACGGCGGCGGAACTCGAGGAGTTCCGGTCGGAGTACTTCGTCCGTAACGCGTGGCCCTCCGAAAAACAGCGGGATGTGATCGCGGAGTCGATCGAACTCCTCTACGAAACGGCCGGTGAACCCGTTCCGTAGCTGAGCGTCGTCAGTAGCTCTCGTCGATGATCTCTCGGATCTCGTCCGCGCGGTCCTCGCCCGTCACGACCTTCGAGAGCGTCCAGCGGACGCCGTCGAGGACGGCCTCGTAGCCGTCGTCGGTCAGCGAGTACTGGTTGGTTCGCTTGTCGAGTTCGCTTTTCTCGACCAGGCCGAGTTCGACGAGCTCGTCGAGATTGGGGTAGAGGCGGCCGTGGTTGACCTCGGTCCCGTAGTAGTCCTCGAGTTCCCGTTTGATCGCCAGGCCGTACATCGGCTCCTTGGCGAGGATGACGAGAATGTTGTTCTGGAACGCTGTAAGCTCGCGTGCAATGCTCTGTTCGCCGGTGATTGATTGTGCCTCTGACATACTTATGCAAATGTCACCAGACTATTTAAGACTTGCCAACTATTTTGTATCTCTGCCGGTGGACGGGATGTAGCCGGCGGTAACGGCCCGAGCAGTCTCTGCGCGCGGGCGTCCGCGGCTGTCTGGTTGCCGTCAAATGACGTTGACACTCGATTACGAAAGTACTTTTTGATCGACTGTGGAGTTTCAGGTACATGGTCAATCTCTGGGAAGACCTCGAGACTGGACCGAACCCGCCTGAAGAGATCTACGCCGTCGTCGAGTGTCTCAAAGGCGAGCGCAACAAGTACGAGTACGACAAGGACGTCCCCGGCGTCGTGCTCGACCGCGTGCTCCACAGCAACGTCCACTACCCCAGCGATTACGGGTTCATCCCGCAGTCGTACTACGACGACGAGGACCCCTTCGACGTGCTCGTGCTCGTCGAGGACCAGACGTTCCCCGGCTGTGTCATCGAGGCCCGCCCCGTCGCGCTGATGAAGATGGACGACGACGGCGAGCAGGACGACAAGGTCATCGCCGTCCCCACCGAGGATCCCCGCTACGACCACATCGAGGACCTCGAGGACATCCCCCAGCAGACGCTCGACGAGATCGACGAGTTCTTCGCGACCTACAAGAACCTCGAGGAGGGCAAGGAAGTCGAGACGCTGGGCTGGGAGGACCGCGAGGCCGCCTACGACGCGATCGAACACGCCCAGGACCTCTACGAGGAGCACTTCGAGTAACCCCGTTACCCGCCCGGTTTTTTCGCCGCGGGTCGGAAGCGCCGTACTGCGCCGACCCGATACGCCGTAGTTATCCGTGCCGTCGGGTCGCATGCGTTATGAGCATGGGTAATTTTATTGGGCGTACCGCCGTACTAGTTACTGTCATGGCTGCCAGTAATCCGTCCCCGACCGACCACGCGCCCGGCGACGACTCGGCCGACACTGCCGCCGGTATGGCGCATCCGACGGTCGTCCCTACGAACTTCGATCCCGAGGAACACGACCTCGGCAGCGACGAGTAGTCCCCACGATACCGGTCGATCGGCTGTTCGGGCCCTCTCGGGGCCGGTCGACGCACCCGGTTGCTTCGACGTCCCGCTTCTCAAAACGATATCTCGAGACGAACCTTCTTGTGTACGGTCGAACTACGGGCGTCCATGGGTCTGTTCGATCGGTTGCGGGGCGACGGTGCCCCCCGCGTCGCGTTTATCGGAGTCGATGGTGTGCCGTACAGTCTCCTCGTCGAGAACGAGGAGTTGTTCCCCAACTTCGCCGCGCTCGCGGACGACGGGACGGCGGGCGAGATCTCGAGTATCGTGCCGCCGGAGTCAAGCGCCTGTTGGCCGTCCCTGACGACCGGGATGAACCCCGGCGAGACCGGCGTCTACGGGTTCCAGGATCGAGAAGTCGGGACCTACGACACGTACGTCCCGATGGGGCGTGAGGTCCAGGCCACGCGCGTCTGGGACCGCGTCCAGGAGGCCGGCCGACAGGCGACGGTCATGAACGTCCCCGTCACCTTCCCGCCCCAGCGAAACGTCCAGCGGATGGTCTCGGGTTTCCTGTCGCCCGATCTCGAGAAGGCGGCCCACCCCGAGGAGCTCCGAGAGCACCTCGAGGATTTCGATTACCGGATCGACGTCGATCCGAAACTCGGCCACGAGGAGGACAAGGCTGACTTCATCGAGGATGCCCACGCGACGGTCGACGCCCGGTTCGAGGCGTTCGAACACTACATCGAGCAGGACGACTGGGACCTGTTCTTCGGCGTCTTCATGACGACCGACCGCGTGAACCACTTCCTGTTCAAGGACTACGAGCGCGACGGCGAGTACAAGGACGAGTTCATCGAGTTCTATCAGAAGATCGACGACTACGTCGGACGCCTGCGGGAGGCGCTGCCCGACGACGTCACGATGATCGTCGCCTCCGACCACGGCTTTACCAGCCTCGACTACGAGGTGCACTTCAACGAGTGGCTCCGGGAGGAGGGCTGGCTCTCCTTCCAGAGCGACGACCCCGAAGAACTGGGGGACATCGCCGACGACACGAAGGCGTACTCGTTCATCCCCGGCCGCTTCTACATCAACCTCGAGGGCCGCGAGCCACGCGGGTCGGTCCCCGAGGAGGAGTACGACGACGTCCGCGACGAACTCAAGGAGGCGATCCTCGAGCTCGAGGGGCCGGACGGAAACCAGGTCGTCGAACGCGTCGTCGAGAAGGAGGCGGCGTTCCGCGGCGACCACGACGACATCGCGCCGGATCTGGTGGCCATCCCGAACCCCGGGTTCGACCTCAAGTCGGGGTTCAAGGCCGATTCGGAGGTCTTCACCGACGGCCCCCGGAACGGCATGCATAGCTTCGACGACACGGCCCTGTTCATCGACGACCCCGACGCGACCATCGGGGACGTCGACCTGCTCGATATCGCGCCGACGATCCTCGACCTGATGGACGTCGAGTACAGCCGCGGTGACTTCGACGGCGCGAGCCTGGTCTGACCTCGTACGACCTCGAGTTCGATTCGCATTCGGATTCGCTTTCGATCCGAGTTCGAGGCCGTTTTCCGCCCGGCGACGAACCGCCGGTCACGAGCATGAAAGAGATCGTCCACGCTCGCGGCCACGAGAACGTCCGGGCCGAACACGCGAGCACCTTCGAGGTGACGACCGACGACTACCTGACGCCGGCCGGCGACTGTATCCTCGCCATCGAGGCGGACCGCGCCCCGGCGGACTTCGATCCCGAGTTCGTCGACGCCTGTCGGGACGCCGACGCGACGATCACCGTCGAGATCGAGGCCGACGGCCACGTCGACTCCGTCTCCGGCAGGGGCGACCCCGACCTCGAGTTTACGAACGAGCGCAGCGCGGTCGGGCGCACGAGCGAGTACGTCGACGACCGGACGATCATGCTCGAGGCCGAGTTCGCCGCCGAGGGGTTCGATCGCGACCTCGTTGCGGCGCTTGCCGACGGCGCGGAGGCGACGGTAACGTTTACCGTCGAGTAGCGGTCCAGGGCGCGGTCTCGAGGAGGGAAGTCATGTCAGCACCTCAACCCATAGCCGTAACAATAATTGAACGATAGCGGACAGACTGGGGTGTGTCACAGAGAGTGATCTGCCCGCACTGTTCCGAGAAGGTCTCCGTCGAGATCGATCGGAAGGTGCTCAGGACGCGGGAGAAGATCGGGTCGATAAACGACGGGTTCGACAGGTCCGCGGTCTGCTCCGAGTGCGAGGAGAAGTTCGCCTGCAAGATCAAGGATCCGACGCGCCGTCGCCGGTGAGTTCGGGCGGGTTCTCCGGCACGCGAGTCTCCGGCAGCTACGGGTGCGAGGGTCGCGAACGAGGACGGAAGAGGAAAACCAATGGTTCGCGAGTCCAACCCACCGGATATGAGCGAGGACCAGGAACCGTCGGTCAACATCAGCGGCGGGGAGACCGGCGGCGGGAGCGTCGCCGAGTTCGACCCGGCGACCGCCGACACCCGCGCCGAGCGGGTCGTCGACCGCCTCGGCGAGTTGTACTGGCAGAAGACCTACGGCGGGCGGGACGCCTTTACCTGCCTTGTCCGGACGATCCTGAGCCAGAACACGAGCGACAAGGCGAGCCAGCCGGCACACGATGCGTTGATCGAGCGGTACGACGCCCCCGACGTCGATCTCGCGGAATCGCTCGCAGGAGCCGAACAGTCCGCTCTCGCGGAGACGATCAGTTCCGCGGGGCTGTACAACCAGAAGTCCGAGATCATCATCGAGACCGCCGAGTGGGTGCTCGAGGAGTTCGGCTCCGCCGCAGCGTTCGACGCGTTCGTCAAGGACGAGAACCCGGGGACGGTCCGCGAGACGCTGCTCGAGGTGCGCGGCGTCGGTCCCAAGACGGCCGACTGCGTGTTGCTGTTCGCCGGCGGCCGCACCGGCGTCTTCCCCGTCGATACGCACGTCCATCGGATCTACCGCCGTCTAGGGATCGCGCCGGCCGACGCCGACCACGAGGAGGTGCGGGCGGTGCTCGAGGACGAGGTTCCTGCGGCGAAGTGTGGCTTCGGCCACACGGCGACGATCCAGTTCGGTCGAGAGTACTGTACGGCGCGCAAACCGGCCTGTCTCGAGGACCCCGACGCGTGTCCGATGGGGGATCTCTGCGATCAGGTCGGCGTCTATCCGGAGACCGGCGAGGTCGTCGATCCGGCCGACGATTGACCGGTTCACACGGCACCCTCGACGCTCGAACGATTGCTCCGGTTCTCGAGTCGAACACGACACCGTCGTGCGACTGCCACCCCGCCACTGTGTAGCGATTCGACGATACTGTGTCCGGACTTGCTCCCCTATTTCACAACGGTTTTATGTCGGTATCGGGGTAGGACCGGGGCACGATGGCTGCAGGCCCACCACGGGATGCAGAGACCGCTGCGACGGAGTCGAAGCGAGCGCAGTTTACCGACCCTGCCCCCGATACTGACGGTAACGCCGATGCCGACACCGATCCGGACGCCGGCGCATCCGGTCCCTCCAGGCGGCGACTGCTGTCCGCGGCAGCCGCCGGATCGGTGACGGCGCTTGCGGGGTGTACCGGTGCGATCGGCGGCGAAGCGCCGCTTCGCGTGAGCATCTGGAGCGGCAACTATGCCGACCGATTCGAGGAAAGCGTCGTCCCGCGGTACGAGGCGGAACACGACGTCGACGTCGAGATCCACCGCGGCTGGGACGAGATCCTCACGGACATCCGGTCGGCACCCGCCGACGATCCACCCTTCGACGTGACGGTCGCCGAGGGCAACTTCTACTACTACGGCCGACAGGCCGACCTCTTCGAACCGATCCGGACGGAGAACCTCGAGAACGACGACGAGATCATCGACTTCTACCGCGAGATGCGGGACACGGAGTACGGGCTCCCGGTCGACGGCGCGCCGTGTACGATCATCCACCGCGAGGACATGGACCTCGAGTTCGATAGCTGGAGCGCGCTGGCGGCCGACGCCGTCCAGGAAAGCGCCGGCATCGGCGTCGACACGGGCTTCTGGTGGTACCCGCTGTACGCCACCGCGATCGCGATGGACGACGAGCCCGGTGCCGACGAGATGCACGACCCCGCGATGCACGACGACGTCCTCGAGACCTTCGAGGGCTTTAACGTCTCGAGCTGGGCCAGCTCCGGCGAGGACATCTGGCAGGCGTTCGACAACGGGGTCATCGACGTCGCCCAGTGGTACTACGACCAGACCGCCTACGACATCGACGACTACGACGGGCTGACCCACACGATGCCCGAACAGACGACGGGCTGGCTCAACAACTGGAGCGTCGTCCGTGGCACCGACAAGCGCGACGAGGCCGAAGGGTTCATCGACTTCCTGCTGGACGCCGACGTCCAGTCTGCGTGGGCCGAACACGCCCCGCTCGTCTTCAGCAACCGGAACGTCGACTACCCCTCGGAACTCGAGGCGGACATGCCGACGACCACCGAGGAAGCCGAGACCATCGCCTTCCCCGACTGGGAGACGATCGGGAGCCACGACGACGACCTCTCCGAGGCGTTCACCGCCATCCAGCAGGGGTCCTGATAGTAATGTCCGAAATAACACTTGACGGCCTCGAGAAGCGGTACGGGGAGACGACCGCCGTCGAAGACGTCTCCGTCGAGATCGAAGACGGCGAACTGCTCTGTCTGCTCGGGCCCAGCGGCAGCGGGAAGTCGACCACGCTGCGGATGATCGCCGGCCTCGAGACGCCGACGAACGGCTCGATCGCGATCGGCGACGCGGACGTCACCGACCTGCCGGCCTACGAACGCACCACCGCGACCGTCTTCCAGGACTGGGCGCTGTTCCCCCACATGACGGTCCTCGAGAACGTCGCGTTCGGACTGAAGATGCAGGGCGTTTCGAAAGCCGAGCGCCGCGACCGCGCCCGCGAGATGCTCGAGCGGGTCCAGATGGCCGCTCACGCCGACGAGGACCCGACCACCCTGAGCGGCGGGCAGAAGCAACGCGTCGCGCTCGCCCGCTCGCTGGCGGTCAACCCCGACGTCCTCCTGCTCGACGAACCGCTGTCGAACCTCGACAAGCGGCTCCGCGAGGACATGCAGATCGAACTCCGGGAGATCCACGAGGACCTCGAGAAGACGTTCGTCCACGTCACCCACGACCAGGACGAGGCGTTCACGCTGGCCGACCGGATCGGGGTCATGAACGACGGCGAGTTGATCCAGGTCGGCGACCCCGACGAGGTGTACGAGCGGCCCGAGAACCGCTTCATCGAGGGCTTCCTCGGAGACACGAACTTCGTCGACGCCAGCGTGACGGCGACGACGGCCGACGGCGTCCGCGTCGACACCGAACTAGACGCGGAACTGGTCGTGACGGCCGCCGACGGCACAACTCCCGACCTCGAGACCGGAACCGATCTGACGCTCTCGCTGCGCCCGGAGATCCTCTCGATCCACGGGGTCGACGAGGAGCGCGCCGACGATGCCGGCGTCCGGGAAGCCACAGTCGCGGCCGACGGCGGGACGCGAAACGCCGTCACAGGCACCGTCGAGAACGTCGTCTACCGCGGCTCGACGGTCCGGTACTCGGTTTCGGTCGGCGACTCCTCGATGTTCGCCGAACGGACCGACGCGAGCACGGGCGCGCTGTCGGCCGGTGACGACGTCCGACTCGAGTGGGACGGCGACGACGTCCTCGCGTTCCGCGACGACGGCGACCGGGTGATGCCGTAGAACGATGACCGGAGCGAACTCACAGACCCTTCCCACAGCCCTGGCGTCGCTCCAGGAGCGACTGGTCGGGGAGTCGAGCTCACGGCGCGCGCTGCTGTTGATGGCCCCGCTGATCGCGTTCGAACTGCTGGTCTTCGTGATCCCCTTCGCGACCCTGTTGCGGATCAGCGTCGCCGCACCCTCCAGCGAGGGGGTCTACGCGGAGGGAACGTGGTCGCTCGAGGCCTACTCGGAGGTGTTCGGCGACGTCCTCGCGGGCGGCCTCCTCCTGGAGATCGTCGGCTACTCGTTCCTGATCGGAACCGTCGTGACGATCGTGACGGTCGTGATCGCGCTGTTTTACGCCTACGCGATCCGGCGCTCGAGCGGCCTCGTCAAGTCGCTGTTGCTGTTCTCGGTCGTCTTGCCGTTGCTGACGACGCTCGTGATCAGGACCTACGCGTTCACGCCGCTGCTGTCGCCGACCGGGACGCTCAACGAGCTGTTGCTCTCGGTCGGCCTGCTGTCGGAGCCGATCCAGTTCGTCCCCAACACCGTCGGTGCGGTCGTCGGGCAGGTCTACATCGTCCTGCCGTACGCCGTCCTGGCGATCTACAGCGTCCTGGCGACGATGGACTGGGACGTCGTCGAGGCCGCCCGCGACCTCGGGGCGAGCCGTCCCCGTGCTGTCGTCGAGGTCGTGCTCCCGCAGGCGATGCCGGGAATCATCGTCGCGTCGGTGATCTCCTTCGCCTGGAGCGTCGGGGCCTACGCCGCGCCGGGGCTGCTCTCGGACGACCTCACGTTCGCGATCTACGTCGAACAACTGATCCTGGGCGATCTGCGGTACCCCACGGCGGCCGCGCTCTCGGTCGTCACGATGGTGTTGATGCTCGTCGGCATCGGGATCATCTTCGCCGTCCTCGACCGCTTCGGAGGTGAGTTCGACCTTGCATAGGGAGCGCCTCGAGAACGTCGCGTTCCGCGCCGGCTACGGCGCGGTGCTTGCGTTCCTGCTGTTGCCGCTGGTGGTGGTCGTCGTCACCTCGTTCTCGAAGGCGGGACGGATCGCCTTCCCGCCCGAGAGCTACTCGCTCGTCTGGTACGGCGAGTTCTTCGGGAGCGCCCGCTGGATCGGCGCGTTCGTCAACAGCCTCGTCGTCGGCGTCGGCACGGCGCTGCTGGCGACGCTTCTGGGCGTCCTCGGCGCGTTCGGCCAGGAACTCGAGGCCGACGGCGGCGACGGGATCGTGGGCACGGTACTGGTGCCGATCGTCCTGCTCCCGCTGTTGATCCCGCCGGTGATCCTCGGGATCACCCTGTTGCTGTACTTCAACGAGGTCGGGCTACGGGGGTCGTACACGAGCATCGTCCTGGCGCACACGCTGTGGGCGACGCCGCTCGTCTACTTCGTGATGCGGTCGGTGTTCAGCCGCTTCGACTGGCAGCAACTGGACGCGGCCCACGACCTCGGCGCGGGGCCGGTACGGTCGTTCGTCCACGTCGTCCTACCGAACGTGAAACACGGCATCTTCGTGGGCGGCCTGCTCGCCTTTATCATCAGCCTCCAGGAGTTCGTGATGGCGCTGTTCCTGTCGACGCCGTCGACGGAGACGATCCCGGTGCTCGCGTGGACGGAGATCCGGCAGGCGCTCGATCCGATGGTCAGCGTCGTTTCGACGTTCCTGATCGTTATCTCCATCGCCGCGATCGCGCTCGCCGCGCTCGTGACGAACCTCGAGTGGGTCTCGAGACAGTTGTCCTGACCCGGTCGGATCGCTGCTTCCGACTTTCCTCGAACTGTACGACGTCGGACACGGATGGCCCCGAACGACGAGCCTCGAACGACCGAACAGTGTTCGTAGCGCCCGCCGTCCGACGTGGCCGACGAGAGCCTGCGCCGCGACCGAGCGGCGCAGGTACTCCGGTAGACATGAAAAGGGCGAGCGAGGCCTGCCACGGCCGAGCGAGGGCGTTCAGAGGAAGCGGAACGTCTCGAGGTTCTTCGGCGCGAACGTCCGCATGTTGTAGTCGTGGTACAGCGCCGAGGAGAGGTCCTGGGTCGACCGTTCGTCCCCGTGGACACAGAGCACCTTCTCCGGGCGCGGGTTCATCGTCTTGACGAAGTTCTCGAGGCCGGCGCGGTCGGCGTGGCCGGAGAAGCCGTCGACGGTCTCGACGTCGACGTTCAGCTGGAGGGTGCCGCGGCCGCCGCCGTTGCCCATCGCGCCGACTTCGCTGGTCGGGATCTCGTCCCAGCCGTTCTGGATGCGTCGGCCGAGGGTCCCCTGGGCCTGGTAGCCGACGAACGTCAGCGTCGAGTCCGGGTCGGGACCGATGTGAGAGAGCCAGGACATGATCGGGCCGCCGGTGACCATACCCGAGGTCGAGAGGATGATACAGGGTTCGCCGTCGGCGACGTCCTGTCGCTCCTCCTCGCCGCCGTCGATGTGGTTGAACTCGTCGGCGAGGAAGGGGTTCTCGTCCTCGTGGAAGATGCGATCACGGAGGTCGTCCCGGAGGTACTCGGGGTAGGTCGTGTGGATCGCCGTTGCCTCCCAGATCATCCCGTCTAAGTGGACCGGCATCGAGGGAATATCGCCCTCGCGCATCGCCTCCTCGAGGACGAGCATGATCTCCTGGGAGCGACCGACCGCGAACGCCGGAATGAGGACCTTGCCGCCGCGGTCGTAGGTCTCGTTGATGACCCGCTTGAGTTTCTCCTCGGAGTCCTCCTGGTCGGTCTGGTAGTCGTTGCGACCGCCGTAGGTCGACTCGAGCACGAGCGTCTCGACGCGCGGGAAGTCGTTGACCGCGCCGTTGAACAGCCGGGTGTCCTCGTAGTGGATGTCGCCGGAGAAGGCGACGTTGTAGAGACCGTCCCCGATGTGGAAGTGCGAGACGGCGGAGCCGAGGATGTGACCGGCGTTGTGCAGCGTGAGCTTGACGTCCGGCGCGATGTCGGTGACGTCGCCGTACTCGAGCGGGATCGTGTGTTTGATCGCCTCCCGAACCTGCTCGGAGTCGTACGGGGGCGTCCGTCCTTCCTTGGCGGCGACGTCGAGATAGTCGAGCGTCAGCAGTCCCATCAGGTCCCGCGTGGGTTCGGTACAGTAAATCGGGCCGTCGTACCCGTACTTGAAGAGTAGCGGAATGAGCGCGGAGTGGTCGAGGTGGGCGTGTGTGAGGACGACTGCGTCGATCGTCTCGGGACCGGCACCGAGCGCTTCGGGGGCGTGGAGATAGGGCACCTCGCCCTCCGCGCCGGGCTTGTCGCCGCAGTCGACGAGAATGCGCGTCTCGGGCGTCGAGAGGATAAAGGAGGCCCGACCGACCTCGCGACAGCAGCCCAGCGTCGTGATGCGGACGTACTCGTCGTCGGACATCTCCTCGCGGTGGATCTGGCGGCCCACCTTCTCTAAGATGTCCCGGCGGTCGTCGCGTTCCTGCTTGAGGAAGCTCCGGACGTTCGAGACCGTCGAGGACTCGATCGGCGGCGTACGGACGACTTCGGGCGTCCAGCCGACGTTCTTCGTGATGTCACGGAGCGTCGACCCGTGGCGACCGATCACCATCCCGGGTTTCTCCGCCTCGATGACGACCTCGCCGGTGTCGGCGTGGAAGTCCAGGTCGGTCACGCCCGCTTCGTCGGGGATGACCTCCATGATCTCCTCGCGCGCTTCTTTGGGGCGGGAGAGAACGCTCGGGTCGGGTCGAACCGTGATCCGCTTGCGGAGCTTGCTCGCGAGCTTCCGGATCAGGTCCCCCTTCTGGGCGAACTTCTTCGGATCTCGCGTGTAGACGACCAGTTCTGGCCCTTCGTATTTCACCGAGGAGACCGAGATATCGCTCGGTAACTCGCTCGTGATCTCTGCTTCCAAATCGTCGAGTTGCTGCTCTACGGTACTCATAATCGCCGGATGTGGCTTGCGTGAACTCGCCGACGGGGAGCGGCCGTCCGGCCGAACCGTGCGAGAAAGGACGTCAGTCTCGCCCGACTGTGCGCCCGAGATCGAAACCGCGAGAGGGCGCGTCGGCGGCCTCGAGAACCTCGAATGCCGCCGACGGGCGACGTAATACGTCTTGTTTCCCGAATCATTGCTTTAATGCCGTGACGAAGACGCTCCCAGGTCGGTTATCCTGGTTCCTGGTCCGTGCGGGAAGATTCCAGGGAGAACCCGCTTACTCGAGCCTATTCTTTGCGTGCTATAAAAGCCTTCGCAAAAGACAGGGATCGCGAGCCCGTACGCAGGGTATGAAGCTAACAGCCGACCGTGTCGCGGCCGAACGCGACTGGATCGTCGCTCGGGCCGACCGCGTCGTGCCGGTTATCAACGTCGTTCGCGACGATCTGGGTGAGATCTTCGACACCGACGTCGACCCCGTCACGGAGGCCCAGTACCGCGAGGAGGTCGACGCCGTGTTCGCCGACGGCGACCTCGCGGTCAACGTCGCCGCGATGACCGCGATCCTCCGGGACCTCGACGTCGAGGGGGACTACCCGGGGTTCGTCGTCGACGAGGTTCTGGGCCGGGAGCTGGCGGGGACGATCGCCGGCACGCAGCCGCTGCGGACGCTGGGCGAGGCGACGTTCCACTACGCCGACCTGCAGGTCCACGGCGACGCCGAGGAGAACGCCGGCGTCGACGACCTCGAGGCGGCGCTTGCGGCCGGGTTCCAGGAACGGATTCCGGGCTGGAACTGGACGGAGCGGGAGAGTCCGTTCGCGCTCGAGTGAGCGTTAGCGAGGGCGGCGGGCGGCGATCAGGAGTCGTCTTCGCTTTCGACGTCATCGGTGTCCTCGGCATCCTCTGCATCCTCGGCATCCTCGGCATCCGACCCATCGCCAGGAGCAGGGGCCTCCGCCTGCTGCTCGAGCATGAGCGCGTACTCCTCGCCGGGGATCAGGCCGTTCACTTCGCCGTTCCGGAGCGTATCGACCAGCCGCTCGTCGGAGCCGTCGAGCAGGAACGCGCCCGCCTCGGCGATCCCCGCCTCGATCGAGAGCTCGTCGTCGTTACCGAACTCGGACTCGAACTCGGCCGCGCGGGCGGCGGTCAGTTCGGCCTGGCGGCGCTGGAACTCCACCTGGGCCTCCATTTGTTCGAGCTCGCCGGACTCGATCTCCTCCCTGATCTCGGCCTCGAGGGCCTCGAACTCCTCCTGATCGGGTTGGACGATCGCGGTGATCCCGTCTTCGGGGTCCATGTCGGGTTCCCGGCCGACCTCGAGTTCCGCCGCCGATTCGGTGTCGGTCTCGGTTCCGCTCTCGTCGGACTGACCGAGATCGAACTGCGTACAGCCGGCGAGCGACGCGGTCGCGCCGGCACCACCCAGTTGGAGGAGGCGACGGCGGGTCGGATGCGTATCCATTACGCTCTCGGCTCGGGGTCGGGGAGGAATAAAAGCTCGCACCCGTCCCGGTCAGTGGGGTCGACGCCGTCTCCCGTTCGGCGGACGCGACGCTTTTATGCCCGCGCTGGCTACGTCCGCCAGTGACGTCCCCTTCGTCCTCATCCTCGTCCTCGTCCCCAGATGCGACCCCCGCTCGAGTCGACACCCTCGAGCACCCCGCCCTCGCGGACGCCCGCGACGCGGTCGCCGATGGCATCGATCGGGAGGCACTCGTGACCGTTTTTGGACGGTGTACCGTCGACTACGACGGGCGGGCCTCGAGCCACCTCGAGAGCGGCGACAGACACGTCATGCTCAAGCCGGACGGTACGTCGCTGGTCCACACTGACGAGGGCCAGCAGCCGGTCAACTGGCAGCCGCCGGGCTGTGAGCACTCTGTCCGGTACATCGAGTCGGAAGCGGAGGCGGGGGACGACGATGGCGTGACCGACGACCGATCGACCCCGCGACTCGTCCTC
Organism: Halobiforma lacisalsi AJ5; assembly: GCF_000226975.2. Lineage (NCBI taxonomy): Archaea > Methanobacteriati > Methanobacteriota > Halobacteria > Halobacteriales > Natrialbaceae > Natronobacterium > Natronobacterium lacisalsi. The sequence goes on from NZ_CP019285.1 coordinate 2,265,287, forward strand.
GAGAGCGACCGTTCGACGCCCGACGAACGCCTTCGCGTCTCGTTCAGCCGCATCTTCCAGGTCTCGTCGTTCGCCGGCTCCGACGAGACCGAACTCGCGCTCTCCGGGACCGAGGAGGATCTCCGGCAGCGCATTCTCGAGGAACCGTCGCTGCTCGAGTCCGGGTTCACGCCGCTTGCAACCGAACGCTCCACCCCCGCGGGCGCGGTCGACGTTTACGGCGAGGACTCGGCCGGCCGAGCCGTCGTCGTGGAACTCAAGCGCCGCCGCGTCGGCCCCGACGCGGTGAGCCAGCTCCGGCGGTACGTCGACGCCCTCGAGCGGGACCTCCACGCCGACGCCGACGTTCGAGGCGTCCTCGTCGCGCCGTCGGTGACCGATCGAGCCGACCGCCTCCTCGTGGAACACGGCCTCGAGTTCGTCTCGCTCGAGCCGACGGCAGACTGAGCGGTCGAGGGGGGTTTGCGGGGCCGGGGCACCTGCGTCGTATCGCGTCGATTCGGCGACCTACATCGTTTTGCTCGCTCGGCTCCTATACGGCCCGATGTATCAGTCCAGACCCTCCGGAAAACGGCAGTCAGACGGACAGCCACGACCGAACCGGTCGCTCCGACGGCGCGTCGAGGCGGTGGAACACAACCAGCGGCTCCTGCGCAACACGCTCTCCGGCCTGGCTCGAGAACGGGGCGTTTCGGTGGGCTGTGAGTGTAGCCGGTGCAACCGCGCTTACCTGCTCGTGACGAAACACGTCATGTACTGCCCCAGCTGTGGGTACGACCGCGGGCTGTAGCGGGTCCGCCGGTCGGTGCCGCCCCGATGGGTTTCCGCGCCCGTCTAGAACCGGCCGTCACTCCTCGAGCAGCCGTTTCAGCCGATCCAGTTCCGTCAGCGCCTCGACGGGCGTCATGTGGCCGAGGTCGAGCGCGCGGAGTTCGGCGGCCACGTCGGTCGGATCGTCGCCACCGTCCGCGGTCGCAGTCGTGGTTGTGGTCGCGGCCCCGGTGGCCCGCGTCGTCTCGGTTTCGGCGGCGTGTTCCGATTCCGGTTCTGGTTCCGGTTCCGGTTCGAGTTCCGGTCCCTCGACCTCCTCCGGATCGAGCTCTCGAGTTTCTTCCTCTTCCTCTTCCTCTTCCTCTTCCCCTTCCCCTTCTTCCTTCGCGGGGTCTACGGGCTCCGTCTCCGCCTCGGCGACCAGTTCCCGCGACCGCTCTACGACCGACTCCGGGACGCCCGCCGCCGTCGCGACCTCGACGCCGTACGAACCCGTCGCCGCGCCGGGCGCGACCTCGTGTCGGAAGACGACCTCACCGTCTTCCTGATCGACCTCGAAGTGCAGCGTAAAGGCGTCCTCGAGGACGTCGGCCACCTCTGTCAGGGGGTGGTGGTGGGTCGCGAACAGCGTCGTCGCACCGACCGCGTCGTGGAGGTGTTCGGTGATCGCCTGCGCGATGGCCATTCCGTCGGCCGTCGACGTGCCGCGGCCGACCTCGTCCAGCAGGACCAGCGAGCGCTCGTCGGCTTCCCGCAGAATGGTTGCGAGTTCGTCCATCTCGACCATGAACGTCGAGCGCCCGCCCGCGATGTCGTCGCTGGCCCCGACGCGGGTAAAGATCCGATCGACGGGCGTCAGCCGCGCGGACTTCGCGGGGACGAAGCTCCCGACCTGGGCCAGCAGCACGATCTGGGCGACCTGGCGCATGTAGGTCGACTTCCCCGACATGTTGGGGCCGGTGATGACCGCCAGCCGGCGGTCCTCGGTCAGGTGCGCGTCGTTCGGCACGAACGACTCCTGGGTTCGCTCGACGACCGGGTGCCGTCCGCCCTCGATATCGATCTCGAGGCCTCCGTCTTCCGTCCGCTCGTGCTCGAGGGTCTCCGGCCGGCAGTAGTCGTACTGCGCGGCGACCGTCGCGAGCGAGACGAGCGCATCGAGGGTCGCGAGTGCGTCGGCCAGGTCCTGCACCCGCTCGACCTCGTCGGCGACCGTCCTCCGGACGTCGCGGAACAGTTCGTACTCGAGTTCGTCCGCCCGTTCCTCGGCGCCGACGATCTCGTCTTCCCGTTCCTTGAGTTCCGGCGTGACGAACCGCTCGGAGTTCTTCAGCGTCTGTCGACGCTGGTAGTCGTCGGGGACGGAATCGAGGTTCGGGTTCGTCACCTCGATGTAGTAGCCGTGGACCGAGTTGTAGCCGACCTTCAGCGAGTCGATCCCGGTGCGTTCGCGCTCCCGTTCCTCCAGGTCGTCGATCCACTGCTTGCCGTCGCGGGCAGTCCGGCGGAGGTCGTCTAAGTCCCCGTCGTACCCCTCGGCGATGATCCCACCCTCGGTGATCTCGATCGGCGGGTCCGCGACGATCGCGTCCTCGATCAGTCCGCGGACGTCCGCGAGCGGATCGAGTGCCGCGTGAAGCCGCCGGAGTCGGTCGCAGTCCGCGTCCTCGAGTTCGGCCCGGATGTCCGGTACGACCGCGAGCGTGTCCCGCAGCGAGCGCAGGTCCCGGGCGTTCGCCCGCTCGCGTGAGATCCGGCCGATCAGCCGCTCGAGGTCGTAGACGTCCCGCAGGAGTTCCTGCAGTTCCTCCCGGGTCCGAACTCCGCTTTTCAGCTCCTCGACGGCGTCGAGCCGGGCCTCGATCCGGTCGGGCTCGAGCAGGGGCCGCCGGAGCCAGTCACGGAGCTTGCGGCCCCCGAGCGCGCTCGCGGTTTCGTCGAGAACTCCCACGAGCGTCGCCTCGTCCCGGCCCCGAACCGCGCGGGGTTCGAACAGTTCGAGGCTCCGGAGGGCAACGGCGTCCAGCAGCAGATACTCCCGCGGATCGTACCGCGTGAGGTGGGTGAGGTACTCGAGGCGGTCGTCCTCGCCCCCGTCGTCGGCCTTCGCCTCGGCGTCGCGTTCGCTGCCGCGGGCGTACTCGGCGTACTCGAGCAACGCGCCGCAGGCCCGGATCTCGGGGTCGCTCGCGAGCAGCGAGTCGGGGTTGCCGAAGTAGTCGGCGACGGTCTCGGCGGCCCGGTCGCGGTCGAAGACCGCCTCGTCGAACGGGGTGACCATGCAGTCCTTGGGGAACAGGTCCGCGTCCGCGTCCGCGTCCGCGTCGGCGTTCGCGTTCGCGTTCGAACCTGCGTCTCCGCTCTCGGTTCGCACGTCCGGCCCCACGACCGCCTCGGCCGGATCGAACCGGCTGATCTCGTCGGCGATCGCCTCGTTCGAGGCCGAACTCGTCGCGAGGAAGTCGCCCGTCGAGACGTCCAGCAGGGCGAGGGCAAGGTCGGCGTCGCGGTCCGTGGGGCCGTCGCCGCCCGCCCCGCGGGCGACCGCCGCCACGAAGTTGTTGTCGTCGCTCGAGAGCAGTTCGTCCTCGGTGAGCGTCCCCGGCGTGATGACCCGCGTGACGGCCCGCTCGACGACGCCCGAGGACTCGCCCGGCTCCTCGACCTGGTCGGCGACCGCGACCCGGTAGCCGGCTTCCAGCAGGTCCTCGATGTAGGACTCGGCGTTGTCGATCGGGATGCCGGTCATCGGGTACTCGCCGGTCGAATCCTCGCGGCTGGTCAGGGTCACCTCGAGCAAGCGCGCGGTGCGTTCGGCCGCGCCGCAGAAGGTCTCGTAGAAGTCCCCCACCTGGAAAAGAACGAGTGCGTCGTCGTACCGCTCGCAGAGGTCGTGGTACTGCCGCATCATCGGCGTCAGTTCGTCGCGTTTCTCGGCCATCTCCTCGGGAGGGCCAAGCGCCGGATCCATACAGGAACCCCACCCTCGGACGCGGAAATAGCTTGCTGGATCGACCCGGGCGATCGGTTCGTCCGAGGTTCACGCCAGTGGGGGAACGCGGGCCGACCGATCCTAATCCAGGCCGGACCCGGCGACGAACGGTGGCTAACTCACCGTACTGTCGGCCTGGATGTCCTCGTACTCGCGGTCGACGAGGATCTCCCGCAGGCCCTCTGCGAACTCCCAGACGTCCTCGAAGCCGGTGTACAGCGGTGCCGGGCAGACCCGGATCACGTTCGGCGGGCGGAAATCGACCACGAGACCGCGGTCTCGCAGGGCTTCGCTAACTCGCTCCGCCTCGGGGTGGGTGATCGCCACGTGGCCGCCGCGCCGCTCGGGTTCTCGAGGGGTAGCGACCGAACACCCCAGGTCCGTGAGGTTCTCGTCGACCAGCGAGATCAGGTACGACGTCAGCGCGAGCGATTTCTCCCGGATCGCGTCGATCCCGGCCTCGTGAACGATCTCGAGCGCCCCCGCGAGGGGTGCGGCGCTGAGGACCGGCACGGTGCCGATCTGCCACCCGCCGGCCGAGTCCGCGGGGGTAAACGTCTCGCGGAGTTCGAACTGCGTTTCCTTCTCGTGGCCCCACCACCCCGCCAACGCAGGGGTCTTCCCGTGGTGGCGCTCGTCGACGTAGAGGCCGGCGATCGAACCGGGGCCCGCGTTGAGGTACTTGTAGCTACACCAGACCGCGAAGTCGACGCCGTGACTCGAGCAGTCGTGTGGAACGACGCCGACCGAGTGGGCGAGGTCGAACCCGGCGAGCGCACCGTGGTCGTGGGCCGCCGCGGTGATCCGCTCGACGTCGAGCAACTGACCGCTCCGGTAGAGCACCGACGGCATGAACACGATGCCGATGTCGTGTGCCTCGAGCGCGTCGACGACGGCGGTCTCGTCGATCGTTCGCCCGTCCCGGCTCTCGACGAGGTGGAGGTGCTCGTCGGGGTCGTACCCGCGCTGGCGCAACTGTGCCCGGATCGCGTAGTGGTCCGTCGGGAAGTCGAGTTCGTTGACGAGAATCCCCGGCGGGCGATCCTCGAGGGCTTCCAGGAACGTCCCCACGAGGGTGTGGATGTTGACCGTCGTCGAGTTCGCGACGACCACCTCGTCGGGGTCGGCGCCGACCAGCGGCGCGAGGTCCTCGCCCAGCGACTCGCCGTACCAGAACCAGGGACGGTCGGCCTCGGTCCAGCCCTCGATGCCGAGTTCCCGCCACTCCTCGACCGCCCGATCGAGTGACGCCTCGGCGGCGTCCGAGATGGGCCCGAGCGAGTTCCCGTCGAGGTAGATCTCGCCGGGGACGTCGAACCGGTCCCGGAACTCGGCGAGAGGATCGTCGGCGTCCCGATTACGGGCGTAGTCCACGCCGTCGTCGTGCGTTCGGTCTCCGTCGAAACCGGAGTCGGGGTCCATGGGACACGGTTTGCCGGCGGCCACTGAAACGTTTCGGCGGGCGGCCCTCGAGTTCCCGTCCTCGGTCGCGCCGCTCGAGCGAGGTCCATCGCCGTTCAGGCCGGTACCCCTAACTGACGGTCGCCACTGACGGAGGGTATGGACGACTCCGACGAGGCGACCGACGAGTTGGACCCGCAACTCGCCGACGCCCTCCGGAACGGTCGGGTAGCCGACCTCCCCGCGTGGCACAGCCTGTCCGTCGACGAGGCGCGACGGCTCGAGGACGAGGTCTTCTCCGCGGGCGACGGGCCGGCCGTCGCGGAGGTCGGGGAGCGACGAATCGACGGTCCCGGCGGTGACTTCCCGGTGCGGATCTATTGGCCCGCCGCGTCGACCGAAGGGGCGGACGACCGACTGCCGGCGCTGGTCTTCGCCCACGGCGGCGGCTGGGTGCTCGGCACGCTCGACTCCGCCGACGACCTCTGTCGAGAGTTCGCGACGCGGGTCGGTGCCGCGGTGATCTCGGTCGACTACCGGCTGGCACCCGAACACCCCTTCCCCGCGGCAGTCGAGGACGTCCGGGCCGCCCTCGAGTGGTCCCACGAGGAGGCCGCCTCCCTCGGGATCGATCCCGACCGCCTGGGGATCGCAGGGTCCAGCGCCGGTGCCGGACTCGCGGCTGCGGTCGCGCTCGAGACCCAGGACCTCGAGGTCTCGCCGGCCGTACAACTGCTCTGTTACCCGATCCTGGACCGCGATTTCGAGCGGCCGTCGTACCGCGAGCATGCCGACGCGTCGTTGCTCTCCCGGGCCGACATGGAGTGGTTCTGGGAGAAGTACCTCGCGGACCCGTCCGACGTCGCGGATCCGCGTGCGGCTCCGCTGCGGGCCGATCCGGAGGCGCTCGAGGGCGCGCCGCCGGCCGTAATCGCGACCGCGGGCCACGACGTGCTTCGGTCCGAGGGTGTGGCCTACGCCGACCGGCTGCGGGCAGTCGGGATCGAGACGCGCCACTGTCATTACCCGTCGCTGGCCCACGGGTTCCTGAGCCTGACCGACGCCGTCGACCGTTCCGCGGTCGCGATGGACGAGGTGACCGACGCGGCCGCCGAACTACTGTAACATCGAGAGCACGTCCCTTCGTTCAGTGTGGGACACGAAACTCGCGGTCAGTGGAGGGCAGGCAGTTACCGAAGCGGCTACCGGTATATTCGAAATATGTCAAAATCCGCCCGCTGAATGTCGGGGCTGTAGTCAGCACACGTGGTGTTCTCTTCCGAATGGAACGATCGAGGCAACCGGTGAGTAGCAATGCAGGTCAGTCAAATGGTTCTTTTAGTCTACGATAGGCTCTTGTTTATATGAAGACGGGATTGCGTATGAATCGCAGAGAACTGCTGGCTACCGTTTCTGTATCGCTGGCCGGGGTCGCTGGCTGTCTAAACGGAGAAGACGCTGGTCCGTTCGGCGAATCACCCGATAACGGAACGGCTGCCGACGACGACGGCGAGGCGCCCGGCGGTAATGCTGTCCAGTGGACATACCAGACGAGCGGTTCGATACGCAACCAGCCAACGCTTCAAGACGGTATCGTCTACCTTAGTGGCGGGACCAACGAGAGAGCGAAAAGCAACAAGGAACACGTTCGGCCGGAGAGGAGCGAGAACGTCTATGCACTCACAGCGGATGCTGGTGCCGAGCAGTGGCAGTATGAAGCACCAGCGGGGGTCACGTCGTCTCCGATCGTCCGAGACGGCGTCTTCGTCGTCACCGGGTGGAGCGCTGGAACACACGGTATCGAGCAGCAACTCGTCCGCCTCGATGACGGTTCGGAAACGTGGACGACGGAGGAACACGACCGATACCTCCATCTACTGGATAGTAGCGACGGGGCTGTTTACCTCGGCACCTCGGACGACGAATACGGGATCCAGGGAGAGGAACTATTCGCTATCCGGGCGAGCGACGGTGATCAATACTGGTCTACCGAGACCGGAGACACGACAGACGCTACCATCAACGGTGACACTCTCTACTCCGTGGCAGGCGGTCGCCGAACGACAGCATTCGCCGTCAATGACGGGGATGAGCGCTGGCACCGGGACATGCGTCCGGGGACGGACGACGTTCGGGTATTCGACGACGCCTTGTATCTGATATCCGAACAGGAAAACGAGAACGGGAATTATCCGGTCGTTGCGGTGAGTGCGAGCGAAGGAAGTGAGCGGTGGCGGTTTTCAGTACCCGTTGACGAACCGTTTGTCCCGACTGGTGCAGTCGCTTCGGGTGATGCGGTGTACATCACCGAGTACGGTGGCTGGCTGTTCGGGGTCGACCGTGCCGACGGAAGCGAGAATTGGCGGTACTCTGCCGACAGTGATACGAGAGATCCGCCGGTTGTTGTGGACGACATGGTCTATTTGGCCAGTAAGAATGGGGGAGTCCACGCAGTCGATGGAACGACTGGGGATCGGGAGTGGAAGCGAACGGTACCCGGACAAGTCAGGATCGTGGCTGGAAATCAGCAGGGAGTCATCGTCCGGGGTGGTAAAGAAGAGGGAATGCAGCATCTCCGTGCGTATGCACCGGACGGCACCGAGCAGTGGTCGTTGTCACATCCAGAGCATTTGACGCGACCTGCCGTGGACGGGACGCGGGCGATCGTCGGGACACGATCGGGATACGTGGCTGCGCTGGCAGAGCAGTAAACGCTGGTCCGATGGTAGCTGTTTCCCCGGAGTGAGAGCGTCGAACTACCTCTGAGGGTGTGCCGGAAACGCTGTCCAGTTGGACCTGCAAGATACGCGCTGTACGTTCAGCACGACACGAACTTCGATTTTACCTGATAGAACGATTGCTGGTCGACAGGCACACGTAGTCACCGAATCGTCCGTTTCAGTTCCGGGTCGGGGACTGAACGAAGAAATCGTACTCCATCCCCTGGTAACGAGTCAGTCGTCGGTCTCGAAGTACAGATCGGCGTGGGCAGCACAGCCGGGATTGAACGCCGCGTCACACGACGGACAGCGGTAGTCCGCCTCGAGGTACCCCGGCACGGCGAACTCGCTCCGGCAGACGCCACAGAGCACGGAGGGTTCATCGAAGCGCGCTCGAGGCCACGGCACCGCCTCGTGGTCGGCGACCTCCTCGTGACAGCGAAAGCAGGGGTAGTACGTCTCGCAGCAGGCGAACTTGAACGCGACGACGTCGCGGTCGGTATGGTAGTGGGCACATCGGGTGTCGGGATCGACGTCGACGCCGCGGACGGGAGTGCGTTCGGACACGGTCGTCGGTCGAATCGACGAGCGGCCGGTTCTTCGAAGTTGGGGTTCGGTCGAGTCAGTGTCCGCCCGATCAGCGGCGTCCGAGTCCGGCCGAACCGCCAAGGACCCCGACGGAGATCGTGCCGTCCCGGTGAACGGAAATCCCGTATCCGAGCAGGCTCAGTTCGAGAACCACGTCGTCGGGGACCCCGCCGTCGCTTTTCATCGCGTCGTCGACCGAAAAGGTGAGTGCTTCGACCGACGGCTCCGTCACCGAGACGACCTCGAGTGTTTCTTCGGGCACGTCCACGACCGAGCCGTCGACGGTAAAGGCGAGTATCGCCGGTCTCGGGTCCGTCGCCTCCGTCGGATCCGCTATCGACGACTGGCAGGCATCGAGTCCTCGAGAGAGGTCGTCTACGCCCGGCGATTCGATGCCAACGTCGGTCGACGAGAGTCGAAGCGACGCCTTCCCCGTGAGATCGATTTCGACCGTTGTCGTCTCGTCGACTGCTAGCCGAATCCGGGATGGCTCGAGGGTCTGGCCCTCGAACCGACCCAGTAGCTGTTCAGTCATCGACATCCTCCCCTCGATCGTAAACCCGATACGATCCGGCGGGACCGGTTCGATGTGGTCTTCGACGATCCGGACACCCTGATTTTCGTCGATCGCTACAGTTACGCTCATGACTGCTTCCACCGACGGGATGCAGGATCGAAATAGCTAGGCAGGAAGCAGAAAGCCACGTCTTGACCGTCGGATCAATCGGTGGATCAGGGTTTACACGAGGGACTACACGGACGAGAGCGACCGCGATCGACCGCGAGCGGCTGTCGCCTGTTTCACTCGAACGCTGCCGTATCCCCGCGCCGGTAGCGATCGAGCCGTCGATACCCGTGCACGACGGCGTTCTCGTCGAGTTCGATCTCGTAGCGGCCGATGATGTCCTGCGTGTCGGGGACCGACCGGCGCTCGACGACCTCGACGACCGCGCGCCAGCCGTCGTCGGTCGGTGCGATCTCGCTGACCGCATCGAACTCCCGCCCGATGAGTTCGCTCGCGGTCGACTCGACGGTGCGCCGAACGGCGAGGACGCCCTCGATCTCGTCGTGATCGGTGTCGACGTCGGCGTCCACCGATTCGGGATCGGTCTTCTCCTCGGCCGTCATGTCGGGGCCGAGTTCGCGACTCCGGGGTTCGGATTCGCCGCCGTCTCCTCCGTCTCCCTCTCGCTCCTGTTGTGCCTGTTCTTCTTCCTCGATTGCTTGACTGTCGCTCACGGTTGGATCACTCTCGTCGTGTTGGAAACAGAAGCCGTCCTCGGTGGCCGGCCGCGAGCACTGCTCGCCGTCCTCGGTGAGTGCCTTGCATCGGTCGGTCGGCTCCTGTTGATCGGCTTCGGCCATGGGTGCGGTGTCCGCTCGTTTCCTGTGGGTTCGTGCTCGAGTTTGCAGTGTGTATTCGCTGCGGTTCGGTGTGGTTCGTCCCGGTTTCGCCTCGGTTTCGTTACGAGATCGCGTCGGCGATGCTCGTTCGCAGCTCCTCGACATCCCTGGCTCTCGCGTCGCCCTCGTCGCCGTCGCCGTCGCGCTCGCCGGCCACCTTCGGCGCGAGGACGTCGGTGAACACCGTCGTCAGCAAGTCGTCGTCGAGGGTCGTCCCGTCTTCCGTCTCCCGATCGTCGAAGACCGAAAGCCCCCTCGCCGCCGTGATCGCGGCCCGCGTACCGACGACGACCTCGAGGTCGTCCCGGAGCGTGCGGGTCGTCTCGACGACGGTCTCGACGACCTCGTCGGGGAGGTCGACGTGCGCCCGGACGATCTCGCGTTCGGTTTCGGCGTCGTAGTAGTCGACGCGGACGCCGACGAACCGGTCGAGCAGGGCGTCCTGTTGCCGGTGGACGCCCGCGTACTCGACGTCGTTCGAGGTGACGATCGCCCGGAACTCGGGGTGGACATCGATCGTGCGGTCCTCGCCGCGCTTGCCCGGCCGTTCGAGGACGCCCTCCTCGAAGACCGACAGCAGGACGTTGTGGGCTGCGGGGTCGCTGCGCGAGAACTCGTTGTAGACGAGCGTCGCGCCCTCGCGGACGGCGACGGAGAGTGGGTTATCGACCCATCGCTCGCGGACGATCTCGGTCTGCTTGCTGACGCCGCCGACGAACCGGTCGTCCTCCTTGTAGCGCTCGCCGCCCGCGTGGTCGCCGACGAGCGCTGCCGTGTCGACGGACTCGTCGCCGTTGAGCCAGACGACCGGCCGGCCGCGCTCGGCGGCGGCCGACAGCGCAAGCGCGGTCTTCCCACAGCCGGTGGGGCCGATCAGATGAACCGGCTGGTCGGCCTCGAGCCAGCCCGTGATGCGGCCCCGCAACGACCGAACGGCGTCGGTCTCGACGAACGGCTCGGGGACGACCTCCCGCGGATCTTCCAGGGGAGAATCGCCCGAGTCGCCGTTTCGCTTCCCGGTCGACGACGCCTTCCGCGCGAGTTCTTTCTTCGCTTTCCGACTCGCCTTTCCGGAGCGGTCGCTCCTGATCTTGCGGCCCCGGACCTTGCGCTTGCGCGAGGAGTCCTCCGCCATGTGGATTACTCGGTGGCCGACTGAGGCGACGATTCCGGCCGCGGCTCGACCTCGAGCTCCTCGAGTTCCTCGAGGTCGCCCTCCGCGGTGGCTTGCTCAATTTTCGCGATCTCCTCCGCGTAGTGCAGGAAGGTGTCGACGGAGGCCACGACTACGCGCGCCTCGATGGTCAGCAGTTCGATCCCGACCACGGATACCCGCGCCCAGACGTCGATGACGACGCCCTTGTCGAGGATGCGGTCGAGGACTTCGGCGAGACTCGAGGAGTCGGGTCTTCGTTGTGGTTGTGCCATAGACAACAAGCCGTTCACGACGCCCTCGTAACACGGCTGTCGCTGCGACTGCAAGCCGGGTGAAACCCCGTGATCCCGGCGAACTAGCCGCTCGTGGGCGCTCGAGGGGGGTATGACGGCCTCGCCCGGGCTGCTACTGCAAGCACCACGGTAACGCGTCGAGGTACCAAACGTCGCGTGACGAGACTCTCGAGTTCGCGTATCGACGGGTGTCCGACGGCGGAGTCCGCCGTCGGTCGCCGCCAGGTCGTTGCATCCGCTCGCTCGAGGTGATCCGATCCCCCATGATAATATCACGTCCACGGACGCGATGTGGCTGTCGAACGGTCGCGCTACCGCTACCCCGTAATCGATGCCGGCGACGGAGCGTGATTCGTCGATGACGAGCAACCGCTACGTCTACGGGATCGTCGACGGCGACCCGGTCGAATTCGAGACCGACGCCGTCGCCGGTGCCGACCAGGTCTATACGATCTCCCATCGCCGACTCGGGGCCGTCGTCTCGGACATCGACACGACCGATCCCGAGGAGACCGACGAGGACGCCCAACGGCACGACGACGTCCTCCGGGAGATCATGGACGACCGCGAACGAGCGATCGTGCCGATGCAGTTCGGCATGTCCTTCGAGAGCGACCGGACGCTGAAGAACGTCCTTCGCGGGGCACGACCCGCGTTCCGGCGCGCGATGAGCGACGTCGAGGGGCGGATCGAACTCGGCCTCAAGATCGTCCGAGAGGAGGACGCCGACGTGGACGTCGAGGCGATCGAAGCGGCCGTCGAGGACGAACTCGAGCCGATCGCCGCCCAGTCGGTGCCGAACGACCTGTTCAGCGATCGGCTCGTGCTCAACAGGTCGTATCTCGTGGACCGCGAGGACCGCGAGGCCTTCGACGAGGCGGTCGCGCAACTCGAGGCGGACGACGGTCACGAGGACCTGACGTTTCGCTACACCGGCCCGTTCGCACCGTACAGCTTCGTGGACGTCGAAATTGGGGCCCAGAGGTAACGATACCCATGTTCGTCCTCGACGACCTCCTGTTCCGGCCGATCGTCGGCATCGTGGACACGCTACACACCATGGCGCTGAACGAACTGTACGATCTCGAGGCGCTGGAGGACGAACTCAAGGAGAACCAGTTGCTGTACGAGATCGGCGAGCGCTCGGAAGAAGAGTACCGCCGGCGGAAGGAGGAACTCGAGGCCGAGATCGAGATCGCACAGGAAGTCCACGAACGACTCTCGAGCGGGCGTGTCGAGGTGAAGTCCTGACGCGCTCGCGTGACCGCCCGCGCTGCGGACGCGACGATTGCAGCGACCGACAACCAACGACCAACGATCAACGTCGACGACTCCCCGTTCCCGACCACCCTCACCCGACAATGACCAAGGACGATCCCACCGACGACGGAAACGAGCCAACCGACGACTCCGAACCGCACGACGAGAGCGCGGACCGGGACCGAACACGGGACGAAAGCGGCTGGCTCTCGAGCCTGCTGTCCGCGCTCGAGCGCCTCGAGGGGTCGGAATCTGGGTCTGGGTCTGGGTCGATATCCGGTCGCAGACGGACGGATCGAACGGTTCTCGATTACGACGTCTCGATCCGTTCCGGGAAGGATCTGCTCGACGAGTCGGGGTTCGATCGCAGTACGTTCGAGGAGCTGGACGGCGAGTCACGCGGCCGGCGTCCGGGGCCGGGATCCGGGACGGGGCCGAACGGGGGTGATCGCCGTCGAACGCGGCGATACCGGTCATCGTCCTCGTCCTCGTCCTCGTCTTCGTCCTCGCCCTCGGCGTCGTCTTCCCCCGACACCGAGGACGACCACCGCGTCACCACCCGGCACGGCGAGGGCGAACTGCTCGTGACGGCCGACGTCGTCGGTGTCGATCCCGACGACGTCACCGTCGGCTTCGACGGTTCGACGCTCGTCGTCGCCGTGTCGGGACGGGAGATCGAGCGTCTCGAGGTTCCCTGGCCGGACCGACGGGCGGAAGCGACGATCAACAACGGCGTGTTGACGGTGTTGATCGAGTCCGAGTCCGAGTCCGGGTCCGCCGCGGAGTCCGACGAAACGAACGACGGCCCGGAAACGAAAGAAGAGGAAACGGAGGAAGAGAATGAGTAACGACGCAAACACTGACGACGAGTTCACCGCCCTGCTCGAGGAGGCCGAAGGGGCCCTCGAGAACCTCGACGAGTACCTCGGGAGCGCCGAGCGTCTCGACGAACTCGAGGAAATGGAAGAAGCCACCCCCGAGGCGGTCCTCGACGACGTGGACACCCTCGCGTCGGTCGCGGTCGAGATTCAGGAACTGGTCGAGACGATCGACCTGAGCGAGTTGCCGGAGGCCGTCGACGGGGGCGAACTGCTGGCGGCGATCGAGACCGGCGAAATCCCGGACGCGATCACGGAGGACGAAACGGGCGTGGGCGACGTGGTCGACGTCGCCAAACTGTTCAAGGCGATCGACCTCCTCGAGGCCTGGGACGCCACGGACCTGACCGACCTCTGGCGGGAGAAACGCGAACTCGAGGCGGCGGTCGACGACCTGGCCAACGCGGACGACGAGGACGGGGACGGCGGCATGATCGAAAGCGCCGCGTCCACGGCCGCCGACAAGGCCACGGACATGGCCGACGACGAGGAGGGCTTCGGCGACGGGGACTGGATGGACGACGCGGACCCTCGCGACGTCCTCGGGGACATCAACGTGATGGAGGATCCCGAGGCCTACCAGGTCGCCATCCAGCAGGCCGCGATGCAGGGGATCGACGCCTTTCGCGCGGCGCTGCTCGAGACACACGAGAAGTTCGAACGCCTGGTCGAGTACAACCGCGAGCGGATGCGCAGGCGGGACACGAGCGCGAGTTCGCGGAACCCGACGGCGGCGTCGACGATGCCGACCGAGCGCGCGGCCGTCGGCAGCGGCGTCAAACACGGGACCGTCCCGCAGGACGTGCGCCTCTCGACGGCCCCCAGCCGGAAGCGCATCTACGGCGGGCGATTCGAGCGGGAACGGGAGCGGAAACGGGAACGCGAGGCGGAGGATCGGAACCGGAACCGGAACGGAAACCAGAACCGGGAACGCGAGGCGGAGGATCGGAACCGGAATCGGAACGGGAACCCGAAACGGAGGCGAGACGACGATGACTGACCCACCACACACGCGGAACGGACGACGGCTCGAGGGGATCGACGCGACGGAGACCGAACTCGGAGGTGAGACCGATGGTTGACGACTTCCAGCCGAGTCGCCAGAAGACCGACCTCGCCGAGGTCGTCGAGATGCTACTGGACAAGGGGATCGTGATCAACGCCGACATCGCCGTCTCGATCGGCGACACCCAGTTGCTGGGCGTCCAGCTCCGGGCCGCGATCGCCTCGTTCGAGACCGCAGCGGAGTACGGCCTCGAGTTCCCCGAGGGGACGGACATGCGGCGGGTCGCGGCCGCGGTCGACGATCCCTCGCTCGCCGAGATGGAGCGACCGAACCCGGCGATCGATCCGACCCGCGGGGTCAACGTGACCGCAGACGAGCGGTACGCCGACGAGGAACGGCAGGCCGACGCGGACGAGGCCGGCGAGACGGAGGACGCGAGCGGCGACCGGGACGACAGCCCCTTCTCACCCCCGGATCGGGGAACCGACAGGCTCGGTGCCCGTCCCGACCCCGAGCGACCGACGAGCGGCGGGTTCGACCTGATCAGCGACGGGGACGACGAATCAGGATCGGGATCGGAAAGCGGAGCCGAAAACGGGGGCGACCGCCCGAACGACGGCGAGACTGGCGACTCGGACGCTGCAGAGATGGAACAGGAAGCGGAATCAGAAACCGAACCCGAAACGGAGGAGAGCTAACGTGCCAACGATAGACGTCGGCGACGGTGAGGACGCACGCCAGGGGCTGGTCACGCTCGTCGTCACTGTCGTCGAACTCCTGATCGAGGCCCTCGAGCGCGAGGCCGTTCGGCGCATGGAGTCGGGCGACCTCTCGGACGAGGAGATCGAACGGCTCGGTAGCCAGCTCGCGCGAATCGAGGCCGAAATCGAACAGCTCAAACGAGACGAGGGGATCGAGGGCGGCGTCGAGGATCTCCGTGCGGATCTCGACGGGTTGGTCGACGACGCGATCCAGCAACTTCGCGGACCCGGCAGGTCCGCCACGCACTCCGACGCTCGCCCCCACGGCCCCGGTTATTCGGTGTTCGGAGGTGACGAGGAGTGACCGGGAACGAACCGGACGCGACCGAAGAACTCGAGACTGCCCTCGATGAGCAGGCCGAGGCGGTCGCCGACGAGGTGCCGGAGATCGACGAGGGACGATATCTCTACTGTATCGTTCGGACCGAAGCCGAGACCGGCGAGTCGACGCTCGAGACGACCGGCGTCGACGGCGAGCCCGTCTCCGTCGTCGTCGCGGACGGTATCGGCGCGGTCGTCCATCCCTGTGAGGGGATCTACGACACCGCGGACCTCGCACAGGTCAGGCGATGGCTCGTTCGCCACCAGACCGTCGTCGACGAGGCCGGAGCGGCGTTCGGCACGCCGATCCCGTTCCAGTTCGATACGATCCTCAGAGGCGACGACGAGCGGGTCCGCGAGTGGCTCCGCGAAGAGTCCGAGACCCTCGAGCGCGCGCTGTCGGAGCTGGCCGGTCACTGGGAGTACCGGGTCGAGGTCGTCGAGACCGAACCCGTCCCGGACGAGGCGCTCATCGAGGACGACGACCGGCTGCGGGAACTCGACACCCGGATCGACGACTCGGAGGAAGGGACGGCCTTTCTCCTGGAGAAGAAATTCGACCAGCGGCTCGCGGAACTGCGGGCGGCACGACGGGAATCGTTGACTGCGGACCTGCAGGATCGGCTGGCCGAGCGAGCACGGGAAGTCCACGCCCTCGAGCGCTCGCCGACGGCGTCGCTCGACGACGCGGTGGTGGACGAGGGCGATGCGAGGGCGGGGACAGGCGGAAGCGGAGACGGGGGTGCCGGAACCGGCGACGGGGACACCCTCTGTCGGCTCACCCTGCTCGCCCACGAGGACGCCGAGGAGGCGATCGGCTCCGTCCTCGACGACGTGGCGGCGACCGACGGTCTCGAAGTCCGGTTCACGGGACCGTGGCCGCCGTACACGTTCGCGCCGGAATTGGGCGGCGGCGAGGATCGGAACGGCGGCAACCGATCGACGAACCCCGGTCCCAGCCCATGAGACCGCGCAAGGACGACGAGGCGCTGGTCGACGTGATCGACGTTCTGCTCAGGGATGGGGCCGTCCTTCGGGCGGACGTGATCGTCTCCGTCGCGGAAATCCCACTCGTCGGCATCAAACTCACCGCGGCGATCGCGGGCATGGAGACGATGACCGAGTACGGGTTCTTCGAGGAGTGGGACGTCGAGCACCGGCGGCGTCACTCGGACGTGGCCGTCGGATCGAACGGCCGAACGCCACCGAGCGCAGTCGAGTCCGCAGACGGTGAGGGCGGGCAGGACGGCGCGACCGCTCGAATCGATCGAACCGACCGCGAGAACGAAGAACGGGACGGCGAGTAACGGGAGCGAGAGGAGAGCGAGAGCGAGTGACGGTCTCGAGTCCCGATCGAGACCAGCGACGAGCCGTAATCGACGGGTGTCTCAGTCCGGGTACGGCCCCGATACTGACTCTGCCGGAGGTTCCTTTCGCCCCTTCACAGGGGCCAGCGGTCAGGCGTACTTCGGCCGCTCCGTGGTCAACTCGACGTCGCCGCTGACGCGTTCCTCGTCGTGGTCTTCGTCGTAGACGTACTGCCCGGTCGACCCACACAGCGTGCACTCGTAGGACTCCGAAATCTCGTTGATCATTTCGCCGTCCTCGAAGTAGACCCGGCTCTGGGTTATCTGCAGGAACTGCGGCGTCTCGCAGTTAGAGCAGGTGATCATATCCGGTCGGTCGGTTCGCCCCACTGTAGTTATCCGGCTTGTAACGGAAGGCCGACTACGTACAACGGCCGTCTTACTGCGATACTCGCGGGCGTGAAACGTGTGGTATTGGGTGGCATGAATTCGATCACGACGGGATCGACTCGAGCATCGGTAAACGGCGTATACCGCCCGACGTAACCGGGACCGCTGTCGCTCGAGCGACGTGGTAAGTGACGGCCAAATCGATTTCAATCTCGGGAATCCACTCGGTATCGACCCCTTTCGAACCGGGTCTCCGTCCCACCGAGCGACACCTCGAGTCGGGAGCGACCGGAACGGCTGCGGTCGCGCCCGTCGAGCACCGGTGTCACGGTAGTCCGGGGACCGCCACGGGGTTACCGACGAGCGGACCCGGTCGGGGGGTTGCCGGTCCAGTTCCGATCGAGGATGTTCGTCGTCGTCGCGGGACCGTGCCGCCGAGTCGTGCGCCCGGATACCAGCCATAGCGTCAGGCTATAGCCCGGTTATTCGGATCCTGTCGACGGTGTGGGGAGACTACGACCGTCCAACCCGATCCATAACAAAGGGTGATCCCCCCATGGTGGCACGTGCGGGGATGGAATGCCCCGCCGGGTACGCGCTCGGCCCGGATACGACGCGCTAACCAGCCGATTGCGTGCGTTCGTGCCCGGATCGCTCGGAAGTGGACTCGCCCCCGCTTCGAGTACGCTCATGTCTCTCATGCCGGGCGGGCTCCCGCCCCCGTCCGGGTTCCTAGAAGTCGGTCACGACCGGAATGCCGACGGTCCCGTAGTCGTCCATCGCCGCGAGCGTCTCCGGGACGTCCTCGAGCGAGAGCCGGTCGCCGACGATCGCGTCGGGCTCGAGGGTCCCTTGCTCGATCAGGTCGAACAATTCCTCGTAGCGGGTCAGCGGCATCCCGAAGGAACCGCGGAAGTCGATCTCCTGCATGGTCATGACGTCGACGGGGAGTTCGATCTCGCCCTCCTCCTCGCCGGTCGTGAGCCCGATCTGGACGTGCCGGCCGCGCGTCCCGAGGCTGGCGATCGAGTTCCGGCAGGTTTCGGCGATCCCCAGGGCGTCGATAGCGACGTCCGCGCCGCCGTCCGCGATCGCCGTGACCTCGCTGGCGGGATTCTCGACCGCCGACGCGTCGACCGTCTCGACGGCACCGAGGTCACGGGCCCGCTCGAGTTTCTCCTCGCGGACGTCGACGGCGATCGGGTGAGCGCCCAGGGCGTCGGCCACGTGGATCGCCGAGAGCCCGACGCCGCCGCAGCCGTGAACCGCGACCCAGTCGCCCGGCCGGAGGTCGGCCCGATCGGCGAGTCCGTGATAGGCGGTCATGAACCGACAGCCCAGCCCCGCCATCTCCGCGAAGCCGACGTCGTCGGGGAGTTTCACGCAGTTGAAGTCGGCTCGCCGAACGGGGAACGCCTCCGCGAACGCGCCGGGCGCGCTCCCGGTAAGCCCGAGCGGGACGACCGCGTCGCAGTTGTTCGCCCGACCCTCACGACAGTGGGGGCAGGTCCCGTCACCCAGGTGGAACGGAACCGTGACCCGGTCGCCCGCCCGCAGCGTCTCGACGTTCTCGCCGACCTCGGCGACGACGCCGGCGGGCTCGTGACCGAGGATCTGTCCTTCCTGGACCGCCGCGCCGATCCAGCTCCAGTCGCCCCGCCAGGCGTGCCAGTCGCTGCGACAGACGCCGCAGGCCTCGGTCTCGACGACGACCTGGTCGGGGCCCGGTTCGGGGTAGTCGACCTCACGGATCGCCAGCGGTTCGCCGTGGTCCTCGAGTACGGCAGCGCGCATGTGAGTCGTGTTCTCTATGCACGTACAAAACCCTAGCACCGCCAACCATTCGGCCCGGTGAGAGTCGACCGCCAGCCGCCCGTACCTTTGTGGGCTCCCCCGTAGAAGGGCCCGTATGGACACGGGGGAGGACCCATTCAAACCGTACGGACTGTACATCTCGCGGCCGGTCCGGGACGCCCTCGAGGACTTCCTCTACGAGAAGGCCGGCGTCGTCGACCTCGAGGGCTACTTCGAGCCGTCCGCGTCGGCGATTCCGGCGGGCGATCCTGGCGCCGATGCGACCCACGACCTCGTCGCTTCGGTCGTTACCGACTTCACGACGCTGTACGACGACGCGGACTTCGCGGCCGCCGAGTCGCTCGCCCACGATGCCTTCGAGTTGACGTATCTCGCGGCCGAACCCGAGACGGTCGCGGCCGCCCGGGAGCGGTTCGAAGCTGCAACGATCATTCGAGAGACGGACCTCCGGACCGTCCACACCGCCGTGCTCGAGGCCCGGCTCTCGGCCGAGTAACGGCGGCGGCTGTACCCGGAACGCCGAGCGAAACGCGACGCGGCGACCCGTGTACGGCCGCGACTGTCGACACGTGTGACAATTCACGACACACGTTTGTCCGACGACCGCGATAGCCCTCGATATGAGCACCGGGAAGCCCGCGACCACGCCAAACTACCGCGACCTCGAGGACGACGAGTTCCGGGAACGGATCGCGGACCTCCGGAGCCGGTACGCGGACTGCGATCTCTGTGCGTACGACTGTCGCGTCGATCGGACGGCGGGCGACGTCGGCACCTGCCAGGTCGACGACACCGCATACGTCTCGACGTACTTCCCCCACTTCGGCGAGGAAGAGCCCCTGAAGGGCCACAACGGGAGCGGGACGATCTTCCTCGCGAACTGCAACATGAAGTGCGTCTTCTGCCAGAACTTCGAAACCAGCCACGAGGCCGAAGGGGACCCTGCGACCGCCGAAGAGATCGCCGAAATGGCGCTGGAACTCGAGGCGCGAGGCTGTCATAACGTCAACTTCGTCTCCCCGACCCACCACTCGCCACACCTCGTCGAGGCGGTCAAGATCGCCCGGGATCGGGGCCTCGAGGTGCCGATCGTCTGGAACTGCGGCGGCTACGAGCGCGTCGAGATCCTCGAACGACTGGAGGGGGTCATCGACATCTACATGCCCGACGTGAAGTGGGGCGACGACGCGGCCGCGGCGAAATACTCGAAGGCACCCGGCTACTGGTCGAACGTTACGGACTCGCTGCGGGAGATGCACCGCCAGGTCGGCGACCTCGCCGTCGACGACACCGGACTCGCGACCGAGGGACTGCTCGTCCGTCACCTGGTCATGCCCAACCACGTCGAGAGCGCGAAGCGGGTGCTCGAGTTCGTCTCCGAGGAGATCTCGAGGGGGACGTTCGTCGACGTGATGGCCCAGTACCGGCCCTACTACAAGGCCACGGAGGAGGAGTTCTACGCGGAGATCGACCGCCCGATCACCGAGGCCGAGTATCGAGAGGTCGTCGACCACGCGCGCGAGGTCGGCCTCGAGAACCTCTATCTGGATCGGTCGATGTTAGAGCGCGGTGGCTCGTTCGGCCTGTTTTGAGCACTCCGTACGATCGTCCGCACGACGACCTCAACGACGGGTTCGGGGGGATTCTATCCGCGCCTTTCGAACCCGTGATACATCAAATTAGGGGAAGTATCCAGGAGGTTAGAATGGGGGCGTGATCTTACACCCTTCATCGCCGAGTCGTAGTTGAGGGAACCATGGCACTCATCGAGTGGGACGAGAGGCGGTACAGTACCGAGATCGATCGGTTCGACGAGCAACATCAGAACCTGTTCGAAATACTCAACGAGTTACACCAGGCGATGGAGGAGGGTCACGCCGAGGAGAAACTCGGAGACACCCTGCGGGAACTCGAGGAGTACACGGAGTACCACTTCAACGACGAGGAGGAGTTCATGAACGACTGCGGCTACGCACAGGACTGTGCGAACTGCTTCCACAACCACCAGGAGATGCACGACGAGTTCGCACAGAAGGTGACCGAACTCCGCAAGAAACACGAGAACGGCGAGTACATCACGATGGAAGTACTCGAGTTCGCGCGGGACTGGCTCGATTCTCACATCGCCGGCGAAGATCAAGATCAGAGCTATGGGGAGTACTACGCGCAGGAAGTCGATAACTAGCGTTCGGGTGGCTGGCCGGGAGCGTCCGAGACAGTTGCCCGAGAGAGCGAACCCATGAATTCGAGAAACTCAGCATCCAGGTCCAGGACCGAGGGATCCGACTCCGACGGCGACGCGACGGCGGCGGATCGTGATTCCGACCCCTGGGCAGCCTTCGGGGAGGGAGGGCTCAACCCGGAGATCGACGAGTCGGAACTGGTTAGCCTCGACCCCGAGGAGATCGCCTGGCGGAAGGAACTGGTCGGCTTCGACCAGCAGGACGCCGAGCGCGTAGAGGCGCTCGAGGGGCTATTCGCCGACAACGCGGACGAAATCGCGAGTCGGTTCTACGGGAACCTGACCGAACACGAGCGGACCCAGTCGGTCATCGACCGGTCGCCGAAAGGGATCGACGAACTCGAGCGGACACAGCAAGCCTACGTGCGGACGCTCACGGAGGGGACGTACGGGACCGACTACTTCCGGAACCGGGCGCGAATCGGGAAACTCCACGAACTCCTCGAGATGCCCGTCGCGCAGTACGTCGGGCAGTACGGCTTCTACTTCGAACTCCTGTTCGAGGTCATGCGGGAGCGTCGAGCGGACCGGATCGCGGCGACGCTCGAGGAGTCGGGCGTCGAGGACGAGACGATCGCGGAGGTCCGGTCCCAGGTCGAAACCACCAGCGAGGAGACGCTCTCCGTGCTCAAACTGCTGATGCTCGACATGCAGGTGGCGATGGAGACGTACGTGAGCGCACGGGAGTCCGACCTCCGTGAGGAGATGGACCGTCGGCGGGAGATCGCGGCGGGAACGCAGGACGCCGTCACGGAACTCAAAGACTTCGCCAGCGACGTCTCGAAGAGTTCGAAACGGATCAGCGAACTCACGGACACGGAAGCCGGGAACGTCGACGAGATCCGTCAGGAGATGTCGAACCTGAGCGCGACGATCGAGGAGGTCGCGGCGACGGCGAAGGAAGTCGAGCGGACGAGCGAGCAGGCGGTCGAAACGGCGAAGACAGGCCAGGAGTCGGCGACCTCGGCGCTGGACCTGATGGCCGACATCCAGGCGTCGGCGGAGGACATCGGCACCAGCGCACACGATCTGGAGGCCAAGACCAGGGAGATCGACGACATCGTGGGGGTGATCAACGACATCGCCGACCAGACGAACCTGCTCGCGCTGAACGCCTCCATCGAGGCCGCGCGGGCCGGCGAGGCCGGCGACGGGTTCGCCGTCGTCGCGGACGAAGTCAAGACCCTCGCGGAGGAGGCCCAGACGCAGGCCGGCCGCATCGAGGAAACGATCGACGGTGTCCGAGAGGAGATCGAACGGACGGTCGAGAATACGGAGTCGGCGGCCGCTGACATCGACTTGGGTATCGAGGCGGTCGAGGACGCCATGGCCCAACTGGACGAGATCGTCGAAACCGTCGAAGCGGCCGCGGACGGCGTCTCGCAGGTCTCGGTCGCGACGGACGATCAGGCACACGCCGCGGAGGAGATCGCTACCAACCTCGACGACGCGGCCGAACGCATCCGCGAGATCAACGAGGAGATCGACGAGGTAGCCCGGGCCAACGAACAGCAGACGGCCAAGGTCTTCAAGGTCACCTCGGATCTCAAACAGCTGACCGACACCCAGTGAACGCGGCGACGGCAGCGCCGTACAACGGGTTTCGAGGACGCGTTTCGTGCTCCGGGAGGGGCCTCGAATTGTGAGACGGAGAGAACGCGGGCCGCTCAGGTGGGATCGACGCCGAGGACCGCATCGACGACGGCCTGGACGCGCGTCGCCGCCGCGAAGGAGACGAGGTCGCCGTTCCCGTCCTCGAGCTCGGTTACGAACTCGTCGACCAGCGACAGCGTCGTCTCCCCCGGTTCCTCGGTGATCACGCGTTCGTTTTCCTCGCCGGGGTCAGCGACGAGTCGACGCCACGCCCGTAGCGACAGCGATCCCTCGGTCCCTTCGACCGTGATGCTGTTCTCCTCGCTGCCGGCACAGTCACAGAGGAGGTCGATCGTCCCGTGGACGCTGTCCTCGAGTTCGACGGCGCCGCCGGTCTCGGCGGCTGTTTCGACGGCCGTTCGGCCCGCCCCGCTCGCGTCGGCGTGCTCGAGATTGCCGCCGGCGAGGAAGGTTCCGACGATGGACTCCTCGTACTTCTCCGGGGCCGTGTACCGAACGTCCGCGGTGACGTCGGCGACGTCGCCGAACAGTTCCCGGGTGCCGAACACGAAGTGGCTTCCGACCTCCCGGAGCGGGCCGCCCTGTTCGCGGCCGGCGAGCCAGTCGACGTCCTGCCACTCGCGGGGCCACTGTGGAAAGCGAAACCGGAGAGTAACGCGTTTCGGCGTGCCGATCTCGCCGGCCGCGATCCGCTCGCGCATCTCGACGAACCCCGGCGTGTAGCGAAACGGGAAGTTGATCGCGGTCGTACAGTCGCTCTGCCGGGCACGCTCGGTCAACTCGCGACCGACGGCCGCGTTCTCCGCGATGGGCTTCTCGCAGATGACGTGTGTTTCCGCCTCGAGTGCGGCGCGGACGACGGCCGCGTGGTGCTTCGGGGGGACGCCCACGTAGACGATGTCGACCGCGTCGATCCCGACGAGGTCCTCGACCTCGGTGACCGCCTCGCAGTCGTACGTCGTCGCCATCGACTCCGCCTTCTCGGGGAGCCGATCGCAGACGGCCCGGATCGCAGTCCGTTCGTGTTCGTCGAACGCCTCCGCGAGCCGCGAGCCGATAACGCCACAGCCGACGATTCCGACCTGGTGCATGCACGGACGGTGAACCGCTCCTCTCAAGAAGGTGCGCATTCGGTTCGGGATGTTGCTGCAACCGGCCTCCGGCACTCGGGTCGGTCGTCCTCAATCGTCGTTAGTCGAGACGACGTTCGATCCGACCCCCTCGAGTGACGGATCGTCCGCGGTCAGGTTGCCATCCCGCCAGGTGCCGCGCTCGAACCAGAGATACGCGACGATCCCGCCGACGACGTTCGAGATCGGGAAGGCGATCCAGAGTCCCATCACGTCGAACGTGCTCGAGGCGATCCAGGCGACTGGAAGCCGAACGAACCCGAGCGTCACGAGGGAGATAGCGGCCGCGATCATCGTGTGACCGGACCCCCGGAAGCCCCCGGTGTAGGCGCGCATGACGCCGATAAACCCGAAGGTGAGTCCGGTCACGCGAAGGAAAGTCGTGGCGTGATCGACCACTGCCGGATCGGGAGAGAAGACGCTGGCGATCGGTCCCGCAGCGAGCACGATGAGGCCACCACCTACCGTGAGGAGTCCGAGCATAGCGCGTGCACCGAAGTGGTTCGTCTCGGCGGCACGGCCGACTTTCCCGGCCCCGATGTTCTGGCCGGTCATCGTCTCGATCCCCTGGGAGACGGCGAGCGCCGGCAGGAAGATCACCGAAAAGACTCGGGTTCCGATTCCGTACGCCCCGCTGACCGCGTTCGGGAAGGTCGCTACGACGACGAGAAGCATGGTGATAGAGAGCGATCGAGCGGCACCTTCGACGGAGGCCGGTAGTCCGATGGTAAGGATCGTTCGCCCGAACAGGAGGTCCGGGACCATCTCGGAGAGGCGGATCCGGACGCCGCGTTTCCCGCGGAACATGATCGCCAACCCGACGGCGAGGGCAAGCGCCCGGGACCCCACGGTCGCGATCGCAGCGCCGCCGATCCCCCAGCCGGTGAATCCCGTCGCCTCGAGTGCCGCGGTTTCCAGTCCACCCAGTCCGAGAACGCCGAGCAGCGGATTCGCGTCGAACCCGAAGATGAGGATCGGATCGAGGACGATATTGAGAATCACCGAACCGGCCATGACGTACATCGGCGTCACGGTGTCGCCGTAACCGCGCATGAGCGCCAGAAAGACTGCGAAGCCGAAGACGGCGAACAGGCCGACGGCGTAGACGCGCATGTACTCGACGACCAGCGGTGCCACGGTCTCGTTCACTCCGAGGAGTGCAGTGATATCGTCGACGAAGACATACCCCAGAACACCCAGAACGATGGAGATGACCGCCGCGTAGGCCATGGTCTGCGACGCGGCGTACGCGGCACGCTCCTCGTTGCCGGCTCCGGTGTGCTGAGCGACGAGGACGCTCCCCGCGACCGAGACGCCCAGGGCGAGCGAGATCATCAGGAAGACGATCGGGAACGCGAACGTAATCGCAGACAGCGCCTCGGTGCTGTGACGCCCGAGCCAGAAGGTGTCGGCCAGGTTGTACAGCACCTGAAAGAGGTTCTGGACGACGATCGGCAACGAGAGGTAAAACAGCGGCCAGCCGATATCTCCCGAGGTGAGATCCAACGCTTCTGGCCCTCTGAACAGGGAGTCGATAGCGCCTTTGATCCCCATCAGGCGATCACCGCTGACGGGGTGAGCAACGCGTCGAGTCGATCGCGTTCGCTTTCGCCCGATACCCCCTCCTGCCGTTCCGGTGAGCGCTCGTAGCGGTAATCGAGGAGTACCTCCTCGAGTCGTTCCCTGCTGTCGTCGGAGTGGTGAATGGCCGCCTCGCTCAGTTCCGATTCGTCCGCGATCCGCTGTATCGTCGGGTCCGCGGAGCCGTATTCGCAGAGAGTACGATAGGTCTCTTCGAGGACCGCTCGTTCCGTGTCGTCCATCGAGTACGGTACTTACTGACTAGTCAGTCAAAAACCTTAGGGAGCCGGCTACTCCCTGCGAGACCCTCATCCGTGCCCACTCCGGTAGGTTTCGTCACACGGCATCTTCTCGAACGGAGTCGCGACGTGGCCCGTGGGACTCTACTGGCCCTCGAACAGCGGTTTCGCCACGGTGGCTTCTCCAATCGCTAGAACGGGCGGATCGGCGCTATTCTCGAGCAGGCCACTCGAGAGCGACTTCTAGCGGTGATCACGGGACACCCGGGACTCTTGTGTTCGCGTTATGAATATTTCCGGTCAGATGGACGGAACGCCGAAGGAGGACCTTCGGGAACCGTCGGAGTGAACGCGTTCGTTATCGTCCCGATCAGTAGGGCTCGCCTCGCCAGTACGCACCCGCCGACGGAGAACCGACTCGAGCAACTCCGCAACCTCGAACGAAAGACAACGGCCTGACGAACTGCGCGATGAATATTCGAGCCAACCGAGTGACTCGGTCCAGTCAGTCCCGGCTCTTCCCCGGTTGTGGTCCGGTTTCGGAGACGGTACGGCGAGCAATCGACACGAGCACCACCATTGTCAGCAGCGTCCCGACCGACAACAGCCCTCTCCCGACCGAGAGCCCGACCAGGGCCGTGACGTCGGCGTAAAACGTAAAGAGGAGGAACGCCGGGAAGACGGTCCCGATCGCGTACCGCCACGGGATCACCAGGGGACGCGAGATCGCTCCCGACCCTTCGAGGTACTCCTCGATCGCGGCCGGGCCGAGCACCCAGGCCGTATACACCATGAACCCGGTCAGTCCGAGCACCAACAGCAGATCGACGAGATGGTCCGCAAACAGCGTAAACACCGCAGGGCTGAACGCGTTCACGCCGCCGGTAACTGCGACCAGCGCGAACAATCCACGGGTCGCAGTCGACCGCTCGAGGTCGAACTCGTCGACCAGGAACGAGACCGGAATCTCGAGAATGCTGATCAGGCTCGTGAGGGCTGCGAGGAAGACGACCAGGAAGAAGACCGCGCCGAGGAGTCGTCCGCCGGGCAGGTTCGCGAACGCGCTGGCGATACCGACGAACAGGGCGCCGGGGCCGCCCTCGGTCGGTCCTGGCGCGAACGAGAACAACAACGGGAAGACCACCAGTCCGGCCAGAACACCGATGCCGAGATTGAACACGGCGATAACTGAGGCGTCGAGGGGCAGCGAGCGGTCATCGTCGACGTAGGACGCGTAGGTTATCATCGTCCCGCCACCGATCGAGAGGGTGAAAAGCGCCTGGCCGGCGGCCGATCCCAGCACCGACAGGAAGTTCTCGGCGAGGTAGGCCCCGTCGAATCCGAGGTAGAACTCGTACCCCTGCGCAGCGTCGGGCTGTCCGGCCGCCCAGATCGCGAGTCCGACGAGCAACACGACGATGCCGGGCATCATCACTTTCGTCGTCGCCTCGATGCCGCGCCTGATCCCCGCGCCGACGATCAGAGACGTGGCCGCGAGGACGGCGAGTTGGTATCCGAACGCTTCGACACCGTAGCTGATCGTCGCGAAATGGGTCTCGGGAGCCGCGAAATAGGCACCCGTCGCACTCTCGAGGAAGTAGCGGAGAATCCACCCGCCGACGACGCTGTAGAACGACAGTAGCATGATCGACGTGACGACACAGAGCCCGCCCAACGCCGTCCAGAAACGCGATCCGGAGAGGGATTTGAACGCTCCGACCGGGTTCCGATTCGACCGTCGACCGATCACGAACGCAGCCAGTAACCCCGGCACCCCAACGACGAGGACGGTAAGCAGATACAGTAGCAGAAAGGCACTTCCGCCGTTCTCCGCGGTCATCCATGGGAACCGCCAGAGGTTTCCCAACCCGATCGCGCTTCCGACCGCGGCCAGAATAAATCCGGCGCGACTCGCCCAACTCTCGCGTACCATTCTGTCTCAGCGAACCAACTCGGCGCGCATAAGAATTGTTACTCAGTGGCTCAGCGCACTCGCAGTTGGGTGGATGCAGGGAGATAGTAAAGATATATTGACACTATGGAGTTCGTTTCATATGTTCTCGAAGGGCGTATTAGGCCCCAGCAAACTGCGCTTGAGCATCTCGAGATCCGTGATCTACCCATTAATTTCAGTATTATTATGTGTCTGTCTGGCCTGATCCGACTCGGTTGGCGGCGTCCTCGAGACGTCGGGAACAGGCGTTACACTCGACGCGCCTGTCTACGGCAGGGAACGATACTGGACGCGGAGTTCGTGTGAGTAGTGGGGGAATTTGAACCCCGCCGAAACGACCTTGCTCGCACCCTGCGGTCGCTGCGCGAGTCGCGACTCGCCTGGTTCAAACTGCCCGACGTACGAAATTACGCCTCACGGGTTGCTCGACGCAAAACTAGTGGGGCGGGGTAGTCACGATACTGTCGCTCGCGAATTTGCTCTCCATGGAAGTCGTGGGTTGGGGCAGATTTGAACCACGGTCGTTCCGCTTCGCTCCACTCCCTGATTCAAATCTGCCCAACATCACGATACTGTCGCTCGTGAATTTGCTCGCGACAGAAGTAGTG
The DNA here is from genome assembly GCF_000226975.2 of Halobiforma lacisalsi AJ5. Classification (NCBI taxonomy): domain Archaea; kingdom Methanobacteriati; phylum Methanobacteriota; class Halobacteria; order Halobacteriales; family Natrialbaceae; genus Natronobacterium; species Natronobacterium lacisalsi. The sequence continues at coordinate 2,293,718 of NZ_CP019285.1, forward strand.
GGTTGGGGCAGATTTGAACTGCCGACTTCCTCCGTGTGAAGGAGGTATCATAACCGGACTAGATCACCAACCCGCAGTCCGTCGTACCCGCGCGTTCGACTTAAGGCTTCCTTTCATCGACCGCAACAGGTGGGAACCTCGAGCCCTCGAGCCTCCGAGCCCTCGAGGGCTCGATCCGAACCCGATCAGGAGTCAGTACGTCGGCTCCTCCTCCGTCTCCCCGTCGCGCTGGTTGACCAGGCGGGCGAACGTAAAGAGCCCGTCGGAGAGCCGGTTGAGGTACTGGACGGCAAGTTCGTTGATCTCCTCGTTCTCGGCGAGGGCGACCGCCCGGCGCTCGGCGCGTCGACAGACCGCCCGCGCGTGGTGGAGTCGTGCGCCGCGTTCGCTCCCCGTCGGCAGGATGAAGGAGGTCAGCGGCTCGAGTTCCTCGTCGCAGTCGTCGATCCACTCCTCGACGGTCTCGACGTGGTGGGCTTCGATCTCCGGGGCGTCCTCGTCGGGATCCGGGTCGGCGAACTCGGCCTGGACGACGTGGAGGTGGTTCTGGACCGTCCGGAGCCGCTCGTCGACGTCGTCGTACTCGGTCGGGCGAACGGTGCCGAGCAGTGCGTTGAGTTCGTCGACCGTGCCGTAGGCTTCGATTCGGGGATCCGTCTTCGAGACGCGACTCATGTCCCGGAGATCCGTCTCGCCGTCGTCGCCGCGACCCGTATAGATCGACATGTCCGGAGCGACGGGGGGAACTCACTTAATCCCTGTCGGGAACGCTCCGTCGGAGCGTCGGACTCGAGTCGCGACGATGGCCGGCGCTCGATGACGAAAACGTAAAATCGCTCGGCCCGAAACGGGCCCGTATGTCCATGGAACTCGACCAGTACTGTCCCGAGTGCGGGGAGGATCGCACGTTCTACCGCGCGGCGAGTACGACCCTGCACCTGGGCGAGAAGATCAAGTGGCATTGCCCCGAGTGCTCGTACGGCTTCGTCCGGATCGGCGACAACGGGACGGCGGTCGACTCGAGCGCCGACGCCTGATCCGTCCGTGAATCGACGGGCGGCGATAGGCGGCAACCGATAGCGGACCAGCCACCAACGACTCCGATCACCCCCTCCTCGACCAGCTTTCTCCTCTCGAGCCGACGGCGACGACCGACGTGACCGGCGTGGTGAATACCAACACCCTTGTTTCGGGCGTTCCTACGGCGACACGAGAACCGATGCAAGGACGGAGACTCGCGACGACGGATGCGATCGTCGCGATCGTCAGCCCGGGCGAGGACAGCGAGGCAGCCCTCGCCAGGCTCGAGGCCTGGACGACCGACCGGGGGATCGACCTCGCGACGGTCGACGTCGGCGAGGACATCGGCGACGTCTACGACGAGAACCGGGCGACGCTGGGGGTGACGATCGGCGGGGACGGCACCTTCCTCGAGGGGATCAAGACGTTCGCGCCACGGAACGTTCCGCAACTGGGGATCAACACCGGCACGCTGGCGTTCCTCTCGCGAGTCGAACCGGAGAACCTCGAGGCAGCGCTCGACGAGGTCATCCGAGGCCGGGCCGAGGTCGACAGCCGCCAGCAGGTGGCCGTCGAGGCTCCCGGACTCGAGGCGACCGGGATCAACGACGTCATGCTCGAACACGTGCCGCCGGAGGACCCCATCGACCGGAAGATCACCACGCTCGACGTCTACGCGGACGACGAATACGTCGGCGAGTTCGAGGGGACGGGCGTGGCGGTCTCGACGCCGACGGGATCGACCGGTATCTCGCTGTCGGCGAACGGGCCGATCCACTACCCGGTGAACAACCACACCCTGCAGCTGGTGCCGTTGCACACCCACCAGCTCGGGGTGCGGCCGGTCGTCGTCTCGCCCTCGACGGAACTGCGGCTGGTCACCCGCGGGGAGGCGAGCCTGCTGGTCGACGGGGGCCGCTCGCACGCGACCCTCGAGGCCGGCAGCGAGGTGCTCGTGACGGGGGCCGACCAACTGGCTCACGTCGTCCGGACGAGCTACGACGACCACTTCTTCTCGGCGATCTCGAAGAAGCTCGGCTGGGACATCCGAAAGCCCGACCCCGACCCCGACCCCGACTCCGATACGGACCCGGGCCCCGCCGGCGCAGTCGACGCCGAACTCGACCGACGCCTCGAGGTCGCCGCCGGATCGGGGCCCGCACCGGACGAGTCGTTCGCCTCGCAGCGCAGCGTTGGGACCGCGACGAGCACGGACGACGGGTCAGCGGAGACGGACGAAACCGACGTCCACGAGCGCGCGCTGCGGATCGCGACCGAGGCGGCGGAGGCCGCCGGCGAACCGCTTCGCGAACTGCACGGCCAGGTCGAGACGATCACCGTCAAAAGCGACAAATCGGACGTCGTCACCGAGGCCGACCACCAGGCCGACCGGATCATCACGGCCGTGATCCGCAACGAGTTCCCCGAACACAGAATTCTCTCGGAGGAGGGGCCCTCCTGGGAGCGGGACGGCAACGAACCACCAACCCGTGACCGGGATCCCGCCGACATCGACGACGCCACGGGGGCGTCTCCTACGGGCTACACCTGGGTCGTCGACCCCCTCGACGGGACCGGCAACTTCGCCCACGGCAACCCGAACTACTCGGTCTCGATCGCACTGCTCGAGGACGGCGACCCCGTCGTCGGCGTCGTCTACGTCCCCGAAACCGACGAACTGTTCAGCGCGATCGCGGGTCGCGAGGCCCGGCGCAACGGCGACCGGATCGAGACGACCGACCGGGACCGCCTCGACGAGAGCATGCTCATCTCGGGGTACGACCCGGACGGCTCCTTCCTCTCGCACTTCTACCAGGAGTCACGGGGCGTGCGCCGGCTGGGATCGGCGGCGCTCAACCTCTGTTACCTCGCGAGCGGCAGCGCCGACGCCACCTGGGAACACGACACCCACCCGTGGGACGTCGCCGCGGGCCTGGTGATCGCCCGTGCCGCCGGCGCGACGATCACCGACGAGCGCGGGGAACCGTTCGACCTCACGCTCGAGGACGACGGCCGCGCGGCGCTGTTGGGCTCGAACGGGCCGTTGCACCCGTCGCTGCTCGAGCACCTCGAGGCGGGACGGACGGGCGCGGAGACGAACGCCGACGGCGGCGACTGATCGTCGCGAGCGCCGAATTTCGAGAACGAGCGGGACGCGGGACTCGGGACTGGGGACGCGGGACGTTCTACGTCACTCCTCTTCGTCCGAGAGCGTCTGCCAGGACAGCCGCGGACTCCGGGCCGCGCTGGTCTGGTCGATCCGACGCGCGGTCGTCCGTTCCGGGGCGTCCTCGAGCGTCGCGTCCTCCTCCGCGGCGACGGCGTTGAACGCCGCCGCGAGGCGGTCGAGCGTGTCCTTGCTCTCGACCTCGGTCGGCTCGGTCATCAGCGCCTCGGGGACGATCTCGGGCCACTTGGTCGTCGGTGGATGGACGCCGTAGTCGAGCATCCGCTTTGCGACGTCGGCGGCGTCCTGGTCGCCCGCGCTGGCGACGAACTCGTGGTGGAACGGCTCGTAGGGGACGTCGTACTCGATCCGACTCGCGAGGTAGTTCGCGTTGAGCACGGCCTTGGCACTGGCGTCCGTCAGCCCCTCGTCGCCCAGGCGGGCGATGTAGGCGAAGGTCTTGACGAGGACGAGCCAGTTGCCGTGGAAGCCGTGGACCTTGCCGATGGTGTGTTCGGGTTCGAACAGTTCGTAGCTCGCGTCGCCGTCGGTCCGGACCCGCGGCGAGGGGAGGAACGGCGCGAGTTCGTCGACGACGCCGACGGGACCGGCGCCGGGCCCGCCGCCGCCGTGGGGGGTCGCGAACGTCTTGTGGACGTTGTAGTGCATCACGTCGAAGCCCATGTCGCCGGGTCGGGCGCGTCCGAGCAGGGCGTTCAGGTTCGCCCCGTCGTAGTAGAGCAGCCCCCCGACGTCGTGGACCATCTCCGCGATCTCCTCGATGTCGCGCTCGAACAACCCGAGCGTGTTCGGGTTCGTCAGCATCAGGGCCGCCGTGTTCTCCGAGAGGGCGGCCTCGAGTGCCTCGAGGTCGACCCGCCCCTCGTCGTCGCTGGGCAGGGAGACGACCTCGTAGCCGCCCAGCGCGGCGCTGGCGAAGTTGGTCCCGTGGGCGCTCTCGGGGACGATGACCTCGTCGCGGTGGCCCTCGCCGTTGTGCTCGTGGTAGGCCGCAGCGACGCGGATCCCGACGAACTCGCCGGCCGCGCCCGCGGGCGGCTGGAGCGTGACCGCGTCCATCCCGCCGATCCGGCCCAGATAGTCCTGCAGCCGGTACAGCAGCTCGAGAGTGCCCTGGACGGACTCCTCGGAGCGGTCGGGGTGGACCGCCCCGTCGGGGACGGCCGCGACGTCCTCGGTGAACTTGGGGTTGTACTTCATCGTGCACGACCCGAGCGGGTAGGGCCCGCTGTCGATCCCGTAGATCATCTGGGAGAGCCGCGTGTAGTGGCGGACCAGTTCGGGTTCGGAGAGTTCCGGCAACTCGAGGGAGTCGCGGGTGAGGTCGTCGGGGAGCGGGGAGTCGTCCCCGTCGTCCCCCTCGTCGATCTCGACCCGCGTCAGGTCCTTCTCCGAGAGCAGGGGTTCGTACTGGCCGTTCTCGACGTAGCGCGCCTGATCGTATCGTACGTTGTCGTCAGCATCAGTCATCGTACCACCTCCGAGAGCGCCTCGACGAAGCCGTCGATCTGCTCGTCGGTCGCGCCGGCGACGCAGATCTGCAGTTCGTGGTCGCCGACGACGTGGACCGCGTACCCCCGGTCCTCGAGATCGGCCGCGATCGCCCTCGCTGGCTGATCGACGCGGGCGACGAACTCCCGGAGGTGGTGGCGGTCGTGGACCGGCGCTTTGATGCCGACGAGGTCGTCGACGCGCTCGGCGAGGCCCTCGGCCCGTTCAACGCCGCGTTTCGCGAGGTCGACCATACCGCTCGGGCCAAGCGTTGCGGCGTGCATCGCGGTCCGCAGGGCGACCCACGCCTGGTTCGTACAGATGTTACTCGTTGCCCGCTCGCGTCGGATGTGCTGTTCGCGGGTCTGCAGCGTCAGCGTGTAGGCTCGGCGGTCGGTCGCGTCCTCGCTGGCCCCGACGAGTCGACCGGGGACCTGCCGGAGGTAGTCCTCGCGACAGGCAAAGAGACCGAGGCCCATCCCGTAGCTCGTCGGCAGGCCGAGCACGCTCGCGTCGCCGACGACGACGTCCGCGCCGACGTCGACCGGCCGCTCGAGCAGCGACAGCGCGATCGGGTCCGAGCCGAGGGTGAACAGCGCCCCAGCGTCGTCCGCGAGGTCGCCGATCTCGGCGAGCCGTTCCTCGATCGTCCCCCGGACCGTCGGGTTCTCGGCGTAGATCATGACGACATCCTCGTCGACGCCGTCCTCGAGGGCGGCGAGGTCGACGCCGCCGTCTTCGGTCGGGTACTCCTCGACGACCAGGTCCGTACCGGCGACGTAGTTCTCGAGCGTGCTGCGACGCCCCTCGCGAAGGAGGTCGGGGACGAGCACCCGCGTGCCGCCGGTCGAGCGGACCCGATCGGCGAGCGTCGCGGCTTCGCCGAGCGCCGTCGCCGCGTCGTACATCGAACAGTTGGCGATCTCGAGCCCGGTCAACTCGACCAGAAGCGACTGGTACTCGAACAGCGCCTGCAGGAACCCCTGGGACACCTCGGGCTGGTACTGCGTGTAGGAGGTGAGAAACTCCGAGCGGTCCGCGAGGTGGTCGACCAGCGAGGGGACGTAGTAGCCGTAGTGGCCCCGACCCAGCAGCTCCGTGAGGTCGTCGTTTCGCTCGAGGAGCGAACGCACCAGTTCCCTCGTCTCGCGTTCGGTCCGTGCATCGATGCCGAACTCGCCGTCGAACTCGACTGCCTCCGGGATGTCGAACAGTTCCTCGACGGCCTCGACGCCGACGGCCTCGAGCATCGCCGCCCGTTCGTCCTCCGTGTGGGGAGCGTACGGGCTCCCCGTTGCGTGTGAGTGTGATCCGGTCATGGGTGAGCGTGAGCGTGAGCGTGAGCGTAGTGATGGTCCTGCTGTCCACAAACGTCCGCGAACGCCCGCTCGCGAACGGAAGCCGTTTCCGTTGCCGTTCGCTTTCGCGCGGGGTCTGTCGTCCGTTCCGCTTCGACGTCGGCTACCGGGTCGACGTCGTCGCCGACCGCCGGTCGTCCCCGCCCGCACGAAACGCGGGTATCGATTCGAGACACGATATGCGTTGCTAACGGCCAGGGGGTAATTAACGCACCCGTTCCGGCCGACGATTCGGGGATCGCTCCCGGAGTCGACGGGTCAGTCGCGGCTCCCTCGAGCGTCGGTGTTCGGATTGGTGGGGGTTTCGGTCTCCTGATCGGTCTCCGTCGCGGCTTCCGACTCCGCTTCGGTTCCAGTGGTCGTCCTCTCGGCGGTTCCGGAATCTCTGACCCCGACCGGGGGCATCGGCGGCCGGCCGGCTCCCGTTTCGGAGTCCCGTCGTCGCTCCCGAGCGTAGACGTCGACCGCGATCTTCGCGCCGCCGAGGATCACGGGGCCGACGAACAGCCCCACCGCGCCGAAGACGACGATCCCGCCGAAGATGCCGACGACCACGATCGCCGAGTTGAACGCGCTCGTTCGACCGATCAGCGCCGGTCGCAGGTAGGTGTCCGAGGCGCTGACGATCGAGCCGTAGACGACGAGGGCCGCCGCCGCGAGCAACTGACCGGTCGCCACCAGGTACACCGAGATCGGGAGCCAGACGCCGAACGCACCCACGAGCGGCAACAGCGCGAGGACGAAGGTCGCGACCGTCAAGAAGACAACCGCCGGGACTCCGAGTACCACGAGGCCAGCTCCGAGTACGGCCGCCTGAATCGCCGCTACGGCCACGTTGCCGACGACCGAGGCCCACATCAGCTGGTCCAGTTCCGCCAGCAACTCCCGCTGAAGGCGGTCCTCGATCGGCAGAACCCCCCGCAGCCACGCGATCAATCGGCCGCCATCCCGTAACAGTGCGAACAGGACGAACAGCGTTACCGTGACCCCGATCAGGATGCTCGGCAGGCCGCCGACGATCTCGAGGCCGCTCGTGGCCAGCCCCTGGAGCCCGGTCGCGATCGGCTCCTGATAGGTGCCGTACATCTCGACGAGATCGATCGTGTACCCCGTCGCCTCGAGTTGCGCCTCGATCGCTTCGACGTCGAGACTGCCGTTCTGGACGGCCGACACCACCTCGAGCGCCTCGCGGAAAGCGATGGCAAGCACGTACGCGGTCGGCAATAGAATCGCGAGGATCGCGACGCCGACGAGGACGATCGCGGCGTACAGCGGTCGGAGATACCGATCGAGTTGCCGCTGGGCCGGCGCGAGCACGTACGCGAGCACGATCCCCAGCAGGACGTACTGGACGTACGGCAACACGACCAGCGCCGCGAGGAGGACGGCGACGGCGGCGACGGCCGCGAGGGCGGGCCGCTCGAGCGCCCGCGTGGGACCCGCGGAACTCTCTCCCATGGGTTGGGGTACGACATTGGGTACAATGAGTCCCGGTGGTTCTCCGCGTGCGGTTGCCGCCCTCGTCTCACGCCCGTCCGCACGTCGACGTCAGTCCTCGAGCAGCGTCCTCGAGGAGTTCGTGACGACCAGCAGGCTGCTCGCACCCATCGCGAGCGCGGCGAAAAGCGGGTTGAGAAGCCCGGTCACGGCAAGCGGGATCGCAACGGCGTTGTAACAGAACGCCCAGGCGATGTTGCCTTTCACGCGGCGGTCGGTCGCCCGTGCGAGGTCGAAGACGGTCTCGACCGAGGTGAGGTCGTCGTCGACCAGCGCGACGTCGGCGGCGTCGGCGGCCATCGCGGTGCCGCCGCCCAGCGCGATTCCCAGGTCGGCGGCCGCGAGCGCGGGAGCGTCGTTGGTGCCGTCGCCGACCATAACCGTCGGTCCCCGCCCCTTGAGCCGCTCGACGGTTTCGGCTTTTCCCTCCGGCGGGACGCCCGCGAAGACGCGGTCGACGGCGTCGTACTCCCGGAAGCGGTCGGCCGCCCGCGGGTCGTCGCCCGTGAGGACGACGACCTCGACGCCGTCGTCGGAGATGGCCGACACCGTCTCGCTCCACTCCTCGCGGAGGTCGTCGCCGACGACGATCACGCCCTCGGCGCGGCCATCCTGGCCGACCGCGACCGGCACTCGCCCGGTCTCGCGTGCGTCGTCGATCCGATCCGCGACGGCGTCGGGCACGTCCCAGCCCCGGTCCCGGAACAGGTCGGGGTGGCCGACGACGACCGCCTGGCCGTCGACGACGCCCGAGACGCCGTTACGGTGGCTCTCGAAGGAGTCGACGCGGTCCCGTTCCAGTTCCCGTTCCCGGTCCGGGTCCGGGTCGGGATCCGGGTCCGCGGCCACCCCGTCCTCTCCCCCCTCGGCCGCCGCGTTCGCCTCGACGGTGCCGCCGTCCGCGACCGGGCGCGCCGCCGCGATCGCCGTCCCCACCGGGTGCGCGGATCGATCCTCGAGCAGGGCCGCCCGCTCGAGCAGGTCGTCGTCGCAGTCGGCGTCGACGACGGTCATCTCGCCGGTGGTCAGCGTGCCGGTCTTGTCGAAGACGACGGTATCGGCGTCGCGGATCCGTTCGAAGACGCTGTCGTCGAAGACGACGATCGAGTTCCGCAGGGCGTCGCGGATGCCGGCAGCGACGGCGAGCGGCGTCGCGAGCCCGAGCGCGCACGGACAGGAGACGATCAGGACGGTGAGTCCGATCAGCAACGACTCGGCGATCCCCGCCCCGCTGACGAGGTAGAGCGCGGTGACGACGGCCGCGAGGGCGAGCACGACCGGGACGAAGATCGTCGCGAGTTTGTCCGCGAGTTTCTGGATGCCGCTGGTACCGCTCTGGAGATCCCAGACGAGTTCGGTGATCCGGTCGAGCGTACTCGTGGCGTTCTCCCCGACGCGGATCGTTAGCGCGCCGTCGGAGACCATCGACCCGCCGACGACCTCGTCGCCGGTCGCCTTGGTGACGGGCAGCGACTCCCCGGTGACGACCGCCTCGTCGACCGCGGCTTCGCCGTCGGCGACCTCCCCGTCGACCGGGATCCGCTCGCCGGCCCGGACGAGCACCCGGTCGCCGGCCGAGAGGGCCTCGAGGGCGACGGACTCGTGCTCACCGTCGTCGCGAACCCGGCGGGCCTCGTCGACCTGGACGGTCGTCAGGTCCGAGAGCCGTTCGGTGGCCTCGCGTTTGATCGTCGACTCGTAGTAGCCGCCGACCGAGACGATGACGACGATGGCGACGGTCACGTCGTAGTAGATGTGTGGGCCGCCCACGACGATAGAAAGCGTGCTGTAGAGGTAGGCGCTGACGGCTGCGATCGCTACCAGCAGGTCCATGTTCGGCGTCCGCGTCCGGACGGCGACGTACGCCCCCTGGAGGATCGGCCCGCCGGTAACCAGGAGGACGACCGTCGTCAGCGCGGCGATGACGACGTAGAAGGGCGTCGCGAGGCCGCTCGCGAGCGTCTCCTCGAAGAACGTCGTCGTCCGTTCGTCGTAGAACAGGCCGCCGAAGTAGGTCGGATAGATGATGACGAGATACTGGAGCATCACCATCATCCCCATCAGGACGCCGACCCCGATCCGGGCCGCCTCCCAGTCGTCGGCCCGGCGGCGGCTGAACGCGTCCTCGCGGTCGTAGGCGCTGTAGCCCAGGCCGCTGATGATCTCTCGAATCTCGTCGACCGAAACGGTTTCGGGGTCGTGGTCGATCCGAACCGTCTCCGTGACGTAACTCGAGTTCGCGTCGCTGACACCCTCGGTTTCGGCGGCGACGGACTCGATGAACGCCTCGCAGGTCGCACAGTACATCCCGTCGACCTCGAGGTAGGTCGCCTCGTGGTCGTCAGGGACGTCCGGCTCCTCGCTCGACGGTTCGTCTGTCTCGTTCTCCGTCTCCGTATCACGCCGCCGGCGAACGTCCGCGGCGCTGACGTCGTCGACGTCGCCGAGCGCGTCGTAGACGTCGCGACAGCCGACACAGCAGAAGGCGTTGCCCTCGCCGTCCGTGACCGGGCCGCTCCCCTCTACCGGGAGGTCACAGAGCGTACAGCCGCCGGCCGCGTCGGTCGATTCGTCGGTCATCTTCGGTGAGTTTCGGTCAGTGTCCGTCGTGGCCGCCCGCCCCCTCGAGTCCGGTCCCGGCCGCCTCGATTCCGTCGTAGAACGGCAGTTGTGGGTGCGGAACGTGGATGCCCAGCGCCATCAGTCCGTGAGCGAACAGGACGTAGCCGAGGGCGACGAACGCCACGCCGAGCAGTCGGTGGACGCGCCGGCGGTGTGCGACGTCGACCGCGTCGATGACGGTCCCGTAGGCGAACACCGCCGGCACCGTCCCGAGCCCCAGCGCGGCCAGCGCGAGCGCGCCACCGACCGTCGAGCCGGTCGCAAAGGCATAGAGGAACGCGGGGTACAGCACCGGACAGGGGAGCAGCCCGTGCATCGCCCCCAGGCCGACGATCCCGGGTCCGTTCGCGAGCCGTTCGACGCGAGCCGTGAGCCAGCCGGTCACGCGCTCGAGGCCAGGTACCTGGATGCCGCCGGTCGTCCGACCCAGCAGGTAGTAGACGCCGGTCGCGATCACGAACGCACCGACGACGAGGCCAATGGCGCCCCGCGCGAGGTCGACGATCGAGGTGAGTTCGGCCGTCGTCAGGTAGACGAGGCTCCCGAGCGTTCCGAAGAGCGCGCCAAGCAGCGTGTAACTCGCGGTCCGGCCGAGGTTGAACAGGGCGTGCTGTCGGACCTCGTAAGTCGTGAGGTGGCCGGCCCGGCCGCGGTTCGAGGCCGCCCCGGCCCCCGTCCCTCGACCGGCACCGTCGGCCCGCGCCGACCCGCCGTCCATGTGGCTTGCATACACGGTCACGAGCGGGCCACACATGCCGATACAGTGTGCGCCGGCCAGTAGCCCGATGACGAAAAACAGCGCCACGTCGATGCCGAGGAAGGTGAGTGGGTCCATGCGTGATCGACCTCGAGAGGGTCTGGCTCCGAGTCCGTTCGGATTCTGAATCTGAATCCGTCCGATTTCGATACCGGTTCCGACTCCGGTCGGCTCCGTACCCGGTCTCGGTTCCGGTTCCGATCTCGATCTCGGTCTCGGTCTCGGTCGTTATCAGTTGCCCTTTCCACCGGAAGGGGTAATGGGTTTCGCATCGCTCGAGTCCGGGATCGGGGGGTTCGAGAGCTCCGGACCCCCAGTCACGGCTTCGAGGGGAGACACCGAACGAGAGTCTCGAGAGAGAGAGAGAAAAACGGGAGAAACACCGAACAGGACGACCGAACCGCGAGCTCCGTTACAGGTTGAACAGGCGCAATGCCACGGCCTTTAGGCCGTGGATACGCGCCGTCACTTAGTGACGCAACCCACCGACGATAGCACAGTCAGATATTCCAACAGACATTTAAGAAATCTCACCAATTACATTTGTAATGGTCACGGTGACTGTCACCACGAAGTTCCACAACCCATCCCTCTCACGGCGGAAAGAGTGGCAACGCGCCTCTCGACTCTACCGTGATACCAAGCAGTTCTGCATCAACGGATGGGAAAACGGCGACTTCGGCAAGTCCGTGACCACGGCCAGCATCGACAACGATCTCTATTCGGCCATCCAGAACCAAGCCATCCGAGAGGCGAAATCCGACCACAACAAGGACGGAGAGGTTCGCTACCGAGAGAGTCAGCCATTCGCCGTCAACAACCAGAACTGGGAACTTGACACGACCGAGAACGGCACGGTCGTCGTCGGCTTCCCGTGCGTCTCTCAATGGTGGTACACGCCTATCGAAGTGTATGATGACATTGCCGACCCTGTAGGCCGACTGGTTGAAGATGATGCAAAGAAGACACGGCTACAGGTGTACCGCCGTAGTGACGACTGGTACTGTACGTTCAACATTAAATACGACGCCGAGACGTCGGGCGAGACGCCCATCGGTGTCGATATTGGCGAACGGCACATCCTCGCTGTGACTGCCTACGGTGAAGACGAGTCGATGTTGGTGTCTGGTGGTGAGGCGAAGTACGTTCGACGCAAATATCGTTCCCTACGTGATTCGCTTTCGGAAGCGGGTGCGCTTCGCGCACGTAACCGTGTGGGTGACAAAGAACAGCGTCGAATCAAGGACTTGAACCACAAACTCTCCCGTCGCCTCATCACATTCGCGGAACAGTTCGAGAACCCCGTCATTCGGATGGAAGACCTCGAAGGTATCCGTGAGAATAATCCGTGGTCAGGTGTTCACACGTGGCACTTCCATCAACTCCAACAATTCATCACGTACAAGGCTGAACGTGCTGGTATCCGCGTCGAAAAGGTCGATGCGTACCATACCAGTCGGCAGTGTTCGGCGTGTGGTTCGATGGGAACCCGTGATGGCGACCACTTTTCGTGTTCGGAGTGCGGCCGAGGACGCCACGCCGACCTGAACGCTTCGGAGAATATCGCACAACGGGAGGGTGAACCATGCACGGCCTAACACTTCGGGTGAGGCGAACCGTGCTACCTCGCTGGTTGAACAGCCAGCCGTCTTTGACGCCTGTAGTTGACAGGGAGGAAGGCCCCATTGACAGGGCTGTACGCGCTGCAAAGCACGTCCTTGGTCACAACTGGACGGCGACCGTTGACGGGTCACGCGAAAGCGTACTTGAACCCCAAGGAAACGCGCAACCTGAATATCCACTTCGTGGATTCCCGCGTCTTTAGGCGCGGGAGGATGTCAATCGACGTATCGATACTTCCGTTCGCCCATTCGACCCCAGCCGTCGAAGACGAACTCCGACTCGGGCGTCGTGAACTCCTCGACGTCGGAGTCGACGTCGTGGTTGTGGGCGTCGTGGATCTCCTCGTAATCCGCCCACTCGAGGTCGTACCGTTCCTCGAGCTGTTCGTCGACGTTCAGGGCCTCGATCTCGTCTTCCCAGCCGCTCTGGACCGTCTCCGCGTGGATCTCCGCCTGCGCGCCGCTCCCGTAGGAGCCGACCAGCAGCGTCTCGCCGGTCATGTCACGGCCGTCCTCGAGTGCCTGCTTGAGGGCGCTGATGCGGGCGACGTGGACGGAGCCGGTGTACCAGTTCCCGACGTTCCGGGAGATCGACAGCGTCGGATCGATCGTGGCGTCGTACCACTCCTGGTAGCGGTCGGTCTCCTTGAGCGAGTCCATGTAGTCCCGCAGTGCGTCGTGGTACGCCTCGTCGTCGTCGAACGCCTCGGGACGGGGTTGGCGACCGATCTCGTCGGCGAGTTCGTCCTCGATGCTCGTGTCACGGATGACGTGTCGATAGGCGAGCAACGCGGCCTTCCGGACCATTCCGGGGAACGGCGTGTGGAACGGCGCGTACGCGAAGTCGTCCGGGTGGACGTCGCCCGCAACCTGTTCGTAGTCCTCGAGCGCCTCGCGCATGCGTGCGAGGTACACCTGCACCGAACGCTTGCCGTCCACCGAGGGGAACTGCTGGTTGGGCTTGAGGAAGTCGGTCTCGTCGGCGGAGCCGTACCCCTGCTCGGCGGAGAGCTCGACCAGGTCCGGATCCTCGTCGATGTACATCGCGACGGCTCCGGCACCCTGGGTCGCCTCGCCCGCGTCGCCGCGGGCGTACAGGGCCGTGTCGGTGGCGATCACCAGGGCACCGCGGCCCCGGTTCCGGCCGGCCTTGATCCAGTTGTACGCGTCGTCCAAGCTCTGGGTCCCCGCGATACAGGCGAACTTCCGCTCGCCCTTGTTCGCGTGATGGAAGTCACCCTCGAAGACCTGCTCGAGGCAGCCAGCGACGTACGTCGAAACCGGCTTCGAGTTGTCGAAGGCGCTCTCGGTCGCGACGTCGATGCGGCCGATATCGTCGGGCTCGAGGCCCTTCCGTTCCATCAGCCGGTGGGCGGCGTTCGCGCCCATCGTGACGATGTCCTCGTAGCTATCGGGGAAGGAACTGGCGTGGAGGCCGAGACCTTTCGTGTACTTTTCGGGGTCTTCGCCCTTCTGCGGGGCGAACGTGCCGGGCAGGTCGAGTTTGAGATTCCCGGTCCAGATCTCGATGGCGTCGATACCGACTGCGGTCATACCTGAATTATGTTGGAGGAGATATATGGTATTGTCGTTCGAAGTTTCGACGGTTGTCGTACCTCTGGTACCGGTCGCTACGCTAATCCATGAGAGTTTTTCGGAAAGGCGTGGTGTGGAGAGTATCAATTCCTGCCGTGGTACTGTCCCGTCAGTCGCACTGCTCGAGTTCCTCCCAGTCGTCTAATGTGACGGTTTCACCGATATCGATATCGGTCTCGAGGCATCGATTTCCGGCTGTAGAGCGGATCGTCGCCTCAGCCGTGACGGGATCGGTCTGTGGATCGAACTCCGCGCTAACCTCACCGGTCGTGTCGTCGCTCGTGACTGAGTCCACCTCAGTTCCGTCCCCATCAGAGACGACGAATTCGACTTCTTCGAACGTCTCCAATTCCGCAATCTCGTAGTTGAATTCGACGGAATTGGTAAAGGTGACAAAGAACCAATTATCGTTCGCCGTTGCCTCAAGCGTTGCGAAATCGGGGACATCCGACTCAATAACATCGAACGAGTCACTCGCCGCTCTGCCTGTTTCGTCTATGTATCCGACGGTATACGAGTCGAATTCGATTCTCTCTTCGATACTAATTGCAATCGTCAATGTGTCTTCGTTCGGATTCCCTTGTGGTGTAAATGTAATCGACCCATCTTGGTATTCAAGAGTATCAATATCTTGCTCCTCTAACTCGTATATCTCGAGCTCATCGCCATATTCAACCCCATTTTCGGCATCTGAGATATCAATAGTTACTGTGTCAGCGTTACCAAGATTGTTGGCAGTGAAAGTAAACTCTTGAACATCGTCAGCAGGTTCTATATCCGTTACCCCGAAGGATGGATCACCGACATCGTCTTCTATGGTTATATCCAGAACTTCGGAATCGTCGTCGCTCGAGACGACAGCGTCGATATTTTCGCCAGCGTCACCCGATTCTGTCTGCCACTGGAGCGTGAGATCCTCTTCATTATTCGCGTCAATTTCAATATCTTCAGCAACGTCTTCCTGTTCACCATCGATTTCGAGGACGATATCCTGCGTTCCGTCTTCGTCCCCGACGTTCGAAACGGTAGCATCCACCTCGAAAGTCTCACCGCTATTTATTGGGCTGTTGGTATCAGTTATCTCAACCTGAAATCTGGCTGGATCATCATCACCGTCGTCTTCTTCAACGGTGAAGGTTTTCATCAGTCCGTCAGCACTTTCGTTTGTCCAGACACCGCGTGTGTCCTGGGCGCGGACGCTTACATTGTACTCACCCGGGTCAAGATTTTCGGTTTCAATCGTTCCCTCCGCTTCTTCCACTCGTTCGCTGAACTCGTTACCCGTTGCCGGTTCCAGATCTTCGCCATCACCTAACTCCGGATCGTCTTTTTCGATTATCCACTCAGCGTCGACGATAGGTGTACCACCGCGCTGCTCGTGGGTCGTTCCCAGGTTCGAAAACGCTGCGTCGATTTCGACATTATCTCCTTGGGTTACCGAATCGGGATCAAGTTCGAGTTCGGTTACTCTGGGACCGGGAAGCACCGTCCCGTTCCCATCTCCTGGTGTTTCTCCCGTCTCTTTCGTGATATCAAAATCACCACAGCGGTCACCGGTACCGTCGACGACGACACACGCCATCCGGAGTTCGTACTTCTCGTCTTCATCAAGTTCGATGCTCAAAGTCCCCCTCTCCTCCGAGTAGTCACCAATCGTCACGTTCGACTCGTCGATGCTCTTGTTCCACGCATCCGGCGTTTGCGTCGGAATCTCGATCTCCTCATCACCGTTTGACTCGATCATTATCGGATCGGTCGGCCCACTCTCCAGTCTTACGTCTACGCTGACGGCACTGCTCGAGGATGTAGACAGATCACCGTCGACCTGTATGATAGTCAGGTCAGTGCCGTCGACGACGGGTTGGGACGTGAGGCCGACACCGGTGCCATCGAATTCGTTGAAGGCGAACCCATGCTCGATCCGCGTCACGGGCGGTTGAGTGTACTCGTTATAGCTCGGTTCGTACAGAATCGTCCTCGTCTCGTGATCTTCGTCGATCAGGTCGCCTGGGTTTCCGTCGTACGAGCCTACGATATCGTCGTCCCCAATGTTCTCAAAACTGATCGATCCGGTCTTTGAAGTCCCGAGTGTCCCACTCGGATTCGACGGGTTCATCGTGAACGTGCGAGTCGGATACCGCGTCCCCAGTGTCACCGCGCTCGAGTGAAACCCGTTCTCGCGTTCGGCGGTGTTGACAAGCCCGTTTCGCAGTTCCTGTAACTCGTTTTGGATCTGCTGGTTGTGATCGTACTCTACCTGCTGGTTTTCCGCGGGAACGACGTTCAACTGATACATCGCGAGCGCGGTCATGAGGATCGCGAGCAGTAGTACTGCCCCAATCTGGACCGTGACGGCCCGGTCGTCCCCCCGACGCATCATGCGAGAAGATAGTCGTAACTACGTAAACGCTTGTTGGCTCGAGTTCGACGGGAAGGAGAATCGACACCGATCGAAACCGCCGAATCCGAGAGAAACAGGCCGTTATTCGTCTTCTTCTTCGACCACTTCCGGATCGCTCATCGCGCTCTGGAGCGAGTCCAGCCCGTTGATCCACTCCGTGACGAGGCCGTACTCGAGGTCTTCGGCCATCTCCATGTCGAGTTCCTCGCCGTCGATGATGAGCGTCCCTGCCTGCGCGGCGAAGCCGAGCGCGGCGTCGAGATCCTCTTCCGCCTCAGCGTCGGCGGCGGCGCTCAGGTATTCCCCGACCGTGCCCTCGTCGGCGGGGCCGTTCGCGACGTACTCCTCGGCGGCGAAGAAGACGCAGACGAGACTCGTCTGGACGCCGTCGACGAGAATGAGCTTCTCCTCGTCCTCGATGTCGATCTCGTCGAGGACGATCTCGCGGACGTCGTCGATCTCCTCGAGCGCTTCCTCCTGATCGAGTTCCCCGTCGTCGTACGCGGCGACGATCTTCGCGATCGCGATCGCGGTGTCGTCCTGCAGGTTCAGCAGGAGTCGGGCCGAGTCTTCGTCCTCCGGATCGATGTCTTCGTCTTTGATGCGGTCGATCCAGTTCTGCCAGCGTTCCTCCGAGTAGAACTCGGTCGGGGGATTGCTCATACAGACACCTACACCGGCCGCTTGAAATGCCTTTCTCTACATCGGGCGCTCGCGGTGACTATCACGGTTCACAATGGATTCGCCGTCGTGCGATTCCCGATTCGTCGTTGCTTCGGTGCCGCTTCGGTGCCGCTTCGGTGCCGCTTCGGTGCCGCTTCGGTGCCGGTCAGTTGTCCCTTCGCAGTCGACTCGCGAACGACTCCAGGCCAGTTCCGACCGAGTCGGCAACGAAAAACACCCAGCAGACGTCTCCGTGGACTACTCGAGCGTCGCCTCGGTATCGATCCCATAGACGCGTGCGGGCGTCTCGACGTGGGCGTTCCGGACGGCCGCGTCGTGTCCCTCCTCGAGCAGCCACCGGACCCGTCGAGGAACGGTCTTCGGGCCCAGGACGGCCCCCGGTCGGTCGGGATCGTCCACGTAGTCGGTCTCCATCAGGAACGGCTCGCTGCGCTCGGCCGCCCGCTCGAGGCGCTCCTTGTCGCTCATGACGCTCGGGGTCGGGCCCTCGAGTCGGCCGGCGGCGTAGTGTTTGACGACCCGTTGGCGCTCCATCCCGGCCTCCTCCGCCCACTCGGCGACCTCGGTGAGGTCCTCGCTGGCCTCCGTATGCAGTTGTACCGCACAGCCCAGGTCGCCACCGTGTTCGAACGCGTGGCGCATGACGGCGTTGGACGCTTCCCAGACGGCGTCGTCGACGTCGTAGTGAGGCCGGCCGGACTTCAGCGCCAGTGCCTCGCCGTCGGCGACGTACTCCGCCGCGACGTCGATCCCGGCGTGCATGATCTCGCGGGCCTCGTCCGGGCTGTACCCACGCTCGTCGACCAGCCGCGAGATCAGCCCCGGGTGCACGCCGAGGACGGGCCAGGCTCGTCCCTCGAGGACCTCCGAGGCCTCCTCGACGATATCGATCGTCCGCTCGAAGACCGGTCGGAAGTCCTCGCCCGCGTCGGCCTCCACGCCGAGGTGCCAGGACGGTTTGTTGACCACGAGCAGGTGAGTCCCGCCGAGCCGGGCGAAGTCCTCGACGGCGTCGATCCCGCGGTGGTTGTCCGGATCGAGGTGGAGGTGGTTGTCCAGGACCGGGGTCTCGTCGATCATGTCCGTCGGTGGGAGGCGGCGAGCCGAAAAGCCACCGTTTCGCCGTCGACGCCACACGCCGAGGTGCTTCGACGTTCGGATCGCCTGGATCGACGGACGGCAGGGTAGCCCAACAGGCGATGTGAACTACGAACAGCGGACTATTCCGATACCCCTTCGCCGTACGGGGGTTTGTTGGAACAAGATTTATATATTAGAAGTACTTACGTTGAGTTAGTATCAACATGAATCTCGAACAATTCACCGGGAGTGACGGGCAACCGGCCCGCCGGTACGAGTACGACGACGGCGTGGTCTTCGCCGTCGACTTCGGCCCCGAATTCGGGGATGCGGCGATCGATCTCGTCGACGACACCGTCATCGTCGTCGTCGAGGAAGAGCAGTACGAATTCGAGCTTCCCGACGGTGCAGACGACGCGCATACGTTTATCAAAAACGGCGTGCTCACTGTCGAACTGGAGGGCGAGCTATGAAACTTACCGTTAAACCACTGAAACAGAAGGACGCAGGCCGCGGACTGGCCGCGATCGACCGCGTCTCGATGCGCGAGCTCGATCTCGAGAACGGCGACTACGTCGTGATCGACGGGGGAGGCGACGGCCAGGCCGTCGCCCGCGTTTGGCCGGGGTATCCCGAAGACGAGGGCCGCGGGATCGTCCGCATCGACGGCCGTCTCCGCCAGGAGGCCGACGTCGGCATCGACGACAGCGTCACCGTCGAACCGGCGGACGTCAAACCCGCGAAGTCGGTCACGGTTGCGCTCCCCCAGAACCTCCGTATCCGCGGGGACATCGGCCCGCTCGTCCGTGACAAGCTCTCGGGCCAGGCCGTCACGGAGGGCCAGACGGTCCCGTTCTCGCTGTCGTTCGGCCCGATGGCCAGCTCCGGCCAGTCGGTGCCGCTGAAGATCGCGAGTACCTCGCCGTCCGGCACCGTGGTCATCACGGACTCGACGAGCATCGAGATCTCCGAGACGCCGGCCGAGCAGGTCAGCGCCGGCGGCGCGGGCGCGTCGCCGGAGGGCGTCCCGGAAGTCACCTACGAGGACATCGGCGGCCTGGACGACGAACTCGACCAGGTCCGCGAGATGATCGAGTTGCCGATGCGCCACCCCGAGCTGTTCCAGCAGCTCGGCATCGAGCCGCCAAAGGGCGTCCTCCTGCACGGCCCGCCGGGCACCGGGAAGACGCTCATGGCCAAGGCCGTCGCCAACGAGATCGACGCCCACTTCGAGACGATCTCCGGCCCGGAGATCATGTCGAAGTACTACGGCGAGAGCGAGGAGCAACTCCGCGAGGTCTTCGAAGAGGCCGAGGAGAACGCCCCCGCGATCATCTTCATCGACGAACTCGACTCCATCGCCGCCAAGCGTGAGGAAGCCGGCGGCGACGTCGAACGTCGCGTGGTCGCGCAACTGCTCTCGCTGATGGACGGCCTCGAGGAACGCGGCCGCGTCACGGTTATCGCCGCGACGAACCGCATCGACGACATCGATCCCGCGCTCCGCAGGGGCGGTCGGTTCGACCGCGAGATCGAGATCGGCGTTCCGGACAAGGAAGGCCGCAAGGAGATCCTGCAGGTCCACACCCGCGGGATGCCCCTGGAGGAGGACGTCGACCTCGAGCACTACGCCGCGAACACCCACGGGTTCGTCGGCGCCGACCTCGAGAGTCTCGCTCGCGAGGGGGCGATGAACGCCCTCCGGCGCATTCGTCCGGACCTCGACCTCGAGAGCGAGGAGATCGACGCCGACGTCCTCGAGTCCCTGCAGGTCACCGAGGACGACTTCAAGGAGGCGCTCAAGGGCATCCAGCCATCCGCGATGCGCGAAGTCTTCGTCGAGGTTCCCGACATCACCTGGAACGACGTCGGCGGCCTCGAGGACACCAAAGAGCGACTCCGCGAGACGATCCAGTGGCCGCTCGACTACCCCGAGGTCTTCGAGCAGATGGACATGGAGGCCGCCAAGGGCGTCCTCATGTACGGACCCCCCGGGACGGGGAAGACCCTGCTCGCGAAGGCGGTCGCCAACGAGGCGGAGTCTAACTTCATCTCGATCAAAGGCCCCGAACTGCTGAACAAGTACGTCGGGGAATCCGAGAAGGGCGTCCGCGAGGTCTTCGAGAAGGCCCGCTCGAACGCCCCGACCGTGATCTTCTTCGACGAGATCGACTCCATCGCGGGCGAACGCGGCCAGCGCCAGGCCGACTCCGGCGTCGGTGAACGGGTCGTCTCGCAACTCCTGACCGAGCTGGACGGCCTCGAGGAACTCGAGGACGTCGTCGTCATCGCGACGACGAACCGGCCGGACCTGATCGACAGCGCGCTCCTGCGTCCGGGCCGGCTGGATCGCCACGTCCACGTCCCCGTCCCCGACGAGGAGGGCCGGAAGAAGATCTTCGAGGTCCACACCCGGGACAAGCCGCTCGCGGATGCGGTCGACCTCGACTGGCTGGCCGCGGAGACCGAGGGCTACGTCGGCGCCGACATCGAAGCGGTCTGTCGCGAGGCATCGATGGCCGCCAGCCGCGAGTTCATCAACTCGGTCGACCCCGAGGAGATGGCCGACACCGTCGGAAACGTCCGTATCAGCAAGGAACACTTCGAGCACGCCCTCGAGGAGGTCAACCCGAGCGTGACCCCCGAGACGCGCGAGCGCTACGAGGAGATCGAAGAGGAGTTCGATACGGCCGAACCGGCCCAGGAAGAGGATCAGCTCGGCCGGACGTTCCAGTAACGTCCGTCGTCGGCTCCGCTCCGCTCGGCTCCGCTCTGCTTCCTTTCGTTTCGGTTCCAGGGTTTGCCTTTCAGTAGTTCGACTCGGTCGGGAGTCCCCCGTGCGGTCCGTCGTCCCGAGTCCGATGATGCAATCGGGGGCAGTCGCGGTTGCTCGTGCCTGACGGACGACGGTCCGTCTCACTCGACCGTCCGTCGTCCCGTGATTTCGATCGGCTCGAGTTCGTACAGCACCATCTCGACCTCGGGAACGGCTTCGTCGAAGAGTCGGAACGGCGGGAACAGTTCGTTGAGCCGTGTGTCGGTGTACTCGTCCTGTTCCTCCTGCGGGAGGCAATCGATCCGTCCCCGAATCACGACGCTCCAGGAGGACGTCGTCTCCTCGTCGAACTCGTAGACGACGAACGTCGCGGTGTCGGTCGTTTCGGCGTACTCGACTTTCGTACTTCCCGGCTCGTCGCTCATCCGAATGACGAACCGCGAACCGTCGTAGTGGTAGTTCAACGGGACCGCGTACGCATCGTTGCCGTCCGCAAGCGCCAGCGTCCCGTGACCCTGCTCGTCCAGTAGCTCCTCGAGTTCGTCCTCGGGAACACCCGTCGTGTACACGTATTCGACGTCGTCCATGAGGGAACGGCACCGCCCAGGGAGAAATAACGATCCGTCAGCGTAGAGCCGGGTATGCACGATCGCGAACGATCGTGTCCCCGAAAGCGACGGATCAGGGGCAGGGGTAGGGGTAGGATCGGAGTCAGGGCTCGGCGAACGCCGGAAAGTCGTCCAGCACTGCTTCGGCGTGACCGTCGGGCGAGACGCCCTCGTAGACCGCCTCGATTCGGCCGTCGGGATCGACGACGTAGGTGTTGCGGAAGACGCCGTCGAACGTATTGCCGAACATCCGCTTTTCGCCGTAGGACTCGTACAGCGTCGCGACCTCGCCGTTTTCGTCCGAGAGCAGGTCGAAGGTGAGGTCGTGGTCGTCGGCGAACGTCTCGAGGTCCGAGACGGGGTCGTCACTGATCCCGACGACCGCGGTATCGCGCTCTTCGAAGGCCTCGAGCGCGTCCTCGAACTCGCGGGCCTCCGTCGTACAGCCGTCGGTGTTCGCACGCGGATAGAAGTAGAGGACGAGGCGCTGGCCGTCGAAATCGGATCGCTGGACCGTCTCGCCGTGCTGGTTCTGTAGTTCGAACGCTGGTGCGGTATCGCCGACGTCGAGCATGGGGATGCGTTCGCGACGGTCGTTGTATGCGTTGCGTTTCGTTCCCGTCCGTTCTTCGCCCACCCTCGTCTCCCGGTTCGCCTTCCCCTGTTCGACGCTCGCGATCAAAACCAGGCCTCCTTCCGCTCCTCTGTCCCCGTCTCTACCCCGTCTATGTGCTCACTCGAGCGGTTCGGCGGCGTCGCGGTCGACCAGCGGCGTCGCGTTCTGCTCGGGGAGCGTGACGACGTCGTCCGTCGAGAGCGTGTACTCGCGGTCGTCGACGCCGAGGATCGAGCCGACGTCCTGGGTGATCCTGACGGTGACGCGGTCGACGTCGTCCGAGCGGGTGGCGGTATCGCGGTCGCCCGTCGCGTCCCCGTTCTCGCCGTCGGAGTCGGCGGGATCGGTCGCTCCTCTCGGACCGCCGGTTTCCGGCGGCTCCGGGTCGGCGGTGGAATCGGGACCGTCGTCGATCGGCGGCCCGTCCCCGCCCATGACGTCCGCAGCCGTGACGCCACTCGAGGGCTCGTCCGGCCGGTCTGCCCCGGTCCCGGTCCCGGTTCCAGCCTCGGGTTCGGATTCGGCCGGCGGTTCCTGTGGAGGGACCGGCGGCGCGTCGTCCGCCCCGTCCGCGCGCTCGGACTCCGATTCGAGACCGGGTTCGGGCGCGGCGTCGGGCGGGACCTCGGTCGGGGGATCGGAATCGAGATCCCGTTCGGGGGCCGTGCCCGGTTCGACGCCGGTTGGACCGGCGCTCGAGTCCGATCGGTCGCCGGTCGACGGCTCCGGCTCCGGCTGTGGGTCCGCTTCGGCTTCCCCCTCGAGCACGTCGAGCACACGCGATTTGTTCGATTCGATACGGTCGACCAGATCGTCGAAGAGGTCGGCCTCCTCCGCGGTGAGGCCCTCGTCGTCGGCCGCCATGCCGGCCGCGGCGAGGCTGGCCTGCTTGACGAGTTTCCCCATTCGGCGCTCGTAGATGGCCTCGACGACGTCCTTGGCGGTCTCGATCTCGTCGGTGAGGCGGCTCACTTCGGGCGAGGAGAACGGATCCTCGGCGCGCTCGGCCGCGCGGTCTCGCTCCTCCTCGAGGTCGGCGATGTACTCGCCGACCTCCTGGTAGAACGAGGGGCGGAGGTTCTGGAGGCTGTCCTTCTGGCGCTCCTTGCTCTGGACCGAGCGCAGTTCGTCCAAGTTCATTCTTTCTCCTTTTCTGCCCTGCCGCGGGTCATCAGGAAGACCGCAACGTACTCCGGAAGTGACTGATCGCCGTCCGAGATTGTAAAGCTATCTCCTCCGAGTTCGACCTCGCCGCCGTCGGTGACGTCGACCGCGATCTCCTGTCCGCGGAACGTGTCGGGGACGGCGTCGACGAGCGGGTCGAAGTCCTCGAGTTCGTCGCGCTCGAGGCGGACCGTCTCGAGCCCGCTGCCGCCGTGGAGGCTGCCGGGCAGCCGGATGAGGCGGTTGGTGTCCGTGGTGACGGGTTCGTCGATCGGTGCGTTGTCCCGTTCGACGGCCGTCTCGGCGAACCGCTCGGCCAACTGGGCGACGGCGGTATGGACCGTGACGTTGCCCGCCTCGAGCCCCTCGCGGTTGTTCCGGGCGGCGTTCAGCGTCGCCTTCGCTTTCCCCTCGCCGATGCCGTCGAACTCCTGGAGGCGCTCGAGGGCGGCCGATTCCTCCATCGCGAGCAACTCGTCGACGAACTCCATGAAGTGGCGGTGGATGCGCCGTCCCCAGCCGCCTTCGACCCGCAGGGTCCGGCGTTCGGTCGGCGTCTTCCGACCGAGGCCGGCGACGGTCTCGGTCTCGATCAGTTCCTCGAACTCGAGGCCGATGCCCCGTACGTAGTCGACGATCTCGCGGCGGTGTTCCCGTTCCAGGTCCAGGACGTTCTCGTCGCGGACGTGGACGTGGTACCCCCGGCCGCCGGAGAAGACGATCTCGGTGTCCTCGAAGGCGAAGTCGTCCTCGAGGAAGTCCAGTAGCCGGAAGAGAGCGTCCTTACACTTCGAGAGCATCTCGGCGTAGGAGTCCTCGCCCAGCGTGACGGTCGGGAGGTGGTCGGCGTCCAGGTCGAAGACGAGGTCGGCGGACTGCCAGTCCTTCTCGTTCATCGACCCCGCGCCGGGGTCGCGAAAGCGGCCGGCCGAGAAGTAGACGTGGCGTGGCCGCTTCCGGACGAGAAACTCGGAGAGGTTCCCCAACTCGAGGAGCGAACGATGGCGAACCATGGTGGTATCGGGTCCTTCGGTCCAGGGAATGTACCCCCACTCGCGTTCGTTGGCCGCCGGCGGTGGCGTGATCTCCGTTCGTCGGTAGTGATCCCGGAACCGCCCGCGAAGATAGGCCCTCGTTCGCTCCTCCATGCGCCTCGGGTAGTCGTGGATGGGGGAGTATAATCCTGCCGAAAGTCGCGGTCCGGGTGGGGAGTGGGAACGGATCGCGGATGTCGGACCGTCAGTGACGGCGGTCAGTGCCGCCGGTATCGCAGGGTTTAGCCCATCGGAACGGCTGGGTCGACCATGACCCGCCAGTTCACGTCGCTCGCGGAGCTCCGCGAGACGCTCGCGAACCACTCGTTCGACCGGCCGCCGGCGATCGTCGCCAACGCCCACATCACGGGGGTAAGCGTTGCGCGGGCGCTCGCCGCCCGCGACGTTCCCGTCATCGCGCTCGACCGCGTCGGGGACGGCGTCGCGCCGCCCTCCGAGGCCATCGTCGCGGCCGGGGAGGTAACCTTCCCGCTGGACGATCCCGAGGGCTTCCGAGAGGACGTCGAGTCGGTCGCCGAGGTACTGGATCACGAGCCCGTCGCCTTCCCCTGCATGGACGAGTGGGTCCACGCGTTCGCGGAGACGGAACCCGAAGGCGTCCGGCTTCCCTTCGCCGAACGGGACGTGATCGCCGACGTGCTCGACAAGGAGTCGCTGTACGCGACCGCCGAGGAACTCGACGTTCCCTTCCCCGAGACGTACCGCCTCTCCGACGTCGACCCCGACCAGGCGGCGGACCGGCTCGGCTTCCCGCTGGTCGTCAAGCCCGCGCGCAAGCGGGAGTTCGAGGAACTGCTCGGGACGAACGTCGTCGAAGTCGCGGACCGCGAGGAGTTCCACGACGTCGTCGCGGAGGCGGACGATGCCGGCGTCCGCGTCATGGCACAGGAGAAGGTCCCCGTCGAGACGGGCGAGGACCGATCCTTCGCCTCCTACGTCTCGCCGGACGGCGACGTCACCAGCGTCGTCGGCAACGCCCGGGTCCGCTACCCGCAGGGGTACGGCACCTCCTGCGTCGTCGACGCGGTCGACGACCCCGAACTCGAGGCTCGTGCCCGCTCGGTGCTCGAGGAGAGCGGCTACTACGGGATCAGCGAGGCCGAGTTCGTCTACGACCGCGACCGCGAGGACTACGTCCTGCTCGACGTGAACACCCGTCCCTGGAAGTGGATCTCGATGCCCGTCGAGGCGGGCGCGAACCTGCCGTACGCCGCCTACACGGACGCCGTCGACGCGGATCTCGAGTACGAGGCGGGCGAATCCGCCGACGCCCGCTGGCTCTACCTCCCCGACTACCTCTCACTGCTCGCGGAGTCGCCGTCGTTCCCTGACGTGCTCTCGAACGACGAATGGACCGCCTTGCTATCGGGCGAGTTCGAGTCGGACCGCGGGCTAACGACGGGCGTCTACCGGCCGTCCGATCCGGGGCCTGCGCTGCAGGTACTCGAGACGAAGTTCGGCGGGCCGGACTACTACTGTTCCTGCTGACGGCGGTCTCGAGCAGGGTGGTCTCGAGGTAACCCGCGCGTCGTCGATCCCACCCGAATTTCTCCGGTGTCGGATCCCTTTTTTCTCGAGCGACGGACCGTCGGACGATGAGCGACCCCTTACGCTTCAACCTCTTTACGATGAACTCCGTCGAGCACGTCTCGCCGGGGACTTGGACGATTCCGGGGGATCAGTCCCACCGGTACACCGACCGCGAGTACTGGACCGATGTCGCCCGAACCGCCGAACGGGCCGGCTTCGACGCGATCTTCTTCGCCGACGTGCGGGGGATCTACGACGTCTACGACGACGACCGCGACCCCGCGATCCGGCGGGCGATCCAGACGCCCTCGAACGCCCCGCAGGCGCTCGTCCCTGCGATGGCCGAGGTGACCGACGACATCGGGTTCGCGATCACGCGCTCGACGAGCTACGTCCACCCCTACCAGCTCGCCCGCGAACTCTCGACGCTCGACCACGTCACCGACGGCCGGATCGCGTTCAACGTCGTCACCTCCTACCTCGAGAGCGCGGCCGAGAACCTGGGGCTGGGCGACCGGATGGACCACGACGAGCGCTACGACCGCGCCGACGAGTTCATGGACGTCTGCTACCGCCTCTGGGAGGACTCCTGGGAGGACGATGCGGTCGTCCGCGACGCCGACTCTGGGACCTACACCGACCCCGAAAAGGTCCACGCGATCGACTACGAGGGCGACTACTTCTCGATCCCCGGCCCGCACGGCTGCGAGCCCTCGCCCCAGCGGACGCCGGTCATCTACCAGGCGGGTTCGTCGGACCGCGGCCGCGAGTTCGCGGCAACGAACGCCGAGGGCGTGTTCGTCTCCCAGCCGACGAAGGCGGCGACCCGCGACTACATCGAGGACATGCGCGAGCGCGTCGCGTCCCACGGCCGCGACCCCGACTCGCTGAAGTTCTTCCCGGGAATCGTCGTGATCACGGGCGAAACCGACGAGGTCGCCCGGGAGAAACACGAGACCTACACGGAACACATCAGCGTCGAGGGGACCCTCTCGCTGCTGTCGGGCTTCATCGACATGGACCTCTCGGAACTCGAGCCCGACCAGGTGGTCGAACACATCGAGACCGACGCGATCCGGGGGACGATCAACGCCTTCACGAAGAACGACCCCGACCGCGAGTGGACCGTCGCGGAGGTCGCGCAGTTCGCCGGGCTCGGCACGACCTCCCCGGTGATCGTCGGCGGCCCCGAGACGGTAGCCGACGAACTCGAGTCCTGGCGCGACGAGATCGGCGTCGACGGCTTCAACCTCAAGGAGGTCACCCGCCCCGGAAGTCTGGCGGACTTCGTGGAGTACGTCGTTCCGGTCCTGCGCGAGCGCGGGCTGATCCGCGAGTCGTACGAGGGCGAGACGCTCCGGGAGAACCTGTTCGGACGACGCGGACTCCCCGAGGGGCATCCTGGAGGGGATGCGTAGCACTGTCCGGCGGGTCGCCATTCCCTCGCCCCCACCGGCGCCGACTCGAGTCTCGGCGAGATCGCACCGTCATTCGACGGTGGTTTCCGTGCGGTTCCGGCGACGAAACCGCACGACGATAACGGGATGGGGCGTAACTTTCTCAACGGGTGCGGCCGTAGCTCCGACCGGTGGTCGCCGATGATTCGAGCGGACGCGACCCCGTCGAGGACGCCGTCCCGGCGATGAAGCGGATCAATCCGGAGCTGTCGCCGTCGGACCCGGCCTCGCACATCGGCCGTCCGACCGACTGCGTCGAGACGGTGCCGGCGGAGCGTGACCGCCTTGAGGTCGGGGTCGACGACCCCGCGGCCGAGTGGGTCGGCTACCCGTCTCCGAGCGGCGTCCATCTCCATCCCTACAATCATGAGCACTCCCTGGATCGACCTCGAGTGTCCGTCCTGTCGCGAACAGTGGGAAGACGACCCGGCCGATCTGCCGGCGCCGGGCAACGAGTTCACGTGTGAACACTGCGACGACGAACGGCCCGTATCGGAGTTCGTCAAAACGCCGGAAGGGCTCGAGATCCACGAGAACTTCCACGCGTAGCGTCGGAGTTGGGGTTCCGGGACCTTTTTTGACCGGTCGTCACAGCCGGTCGACTGAGACGTAGCGCTCGCCCTCGAGGACCTCGCGAACCCGCCCGTGCCAGTCGGCGGCGAAGGCGTCCCGTTCCTCGGGGCTCGCGGTGTCGTCGATCAGTTTCGGGAGGTCGCCGATCGCCGGGCCGCCCTCGGGAATCGACTCGACGTGGTAGGTGACGCGTGCGGTTTCGGGGGGCCCGTTCGTTTCCGGGTCCCCGTCCGCACCGTCGCTCGCGACGTCCGTCCGCGTGAACTCGAAGCTGATTCCGTCCGTGCCGATCGCGCCGTACTCGAGCGTGTTCCGCCGGTCGCCGTGGCCGCCGGCCAGGCCGCCGAAGCCGTCCTCGCCCGCCGCGCCGGTCACGTAGGAGACCAGCCGGGCGGTCACCCCGTAGGCCGGGTCGTCCCGCGGGCCGCCGGCGAGCACCTCGACGTCGCCCCGGACCGGCAGCGAGTCGGGGTCCGGGTAGAGCGCCTCGAGTCCCGCTTTCGAGATGCGGTACGCGCCGGCGGTCGTGGGACACGAGTGGCCCGCGGCCGTCACGATGTCCTCGTAGGTGATCACGAAGGGGTCGCCCGGCTCGAGGACGGCCAGCGCCTCGGCGGCGGGGTCGCGCAGCCGGATCGGGTCGACGTCGTAGTCGACGTTCCAGTTCGTTCGTTCCCGATTCGTCCGGTCGGTGTCTGTCGGTTCGGATTCCATGTTCAGTATCGTAGCAGTCGCATTCCGTTCAGGATGACGAGCAGGACGCTCCCGATGTGGACGAGCATCCCGCTTGCCATGTGGACGTAGCCGGCGAAGACCCCCGAGAGCAGTAGGACGACCGTCCCGACGGCGATCGCGACGTTCTCGCCGATGTTCCACCGGGTCGCCTTGCTGAGGGTCACGGCGTAGGGGATCCGTTCCAGGTCGTCGGCCATCAGCGCCATGTCGGCGGTCTCGATCGCGGTGTCGGTGCCGGCGGCCCCCATCGCGATGCCGACGTCGGCGGTCGCCAGCGACGGTGCGTCGTTGATGCCGTCGCCGACCATCGCGACGACGTGACCGTCCTCGCGGAACGACTGGATCGCCGCCTGCTTCTCCTCGGGGAGCAACTCGGCGCGGTAGTCGTCGATCTCGAGCCGTTCGGCGACCGAGCGCGCGGTACGCTCGTTGTCGCCGGTCAGCATCACCGTGCGGACGCCGGCGTCCTGCAGCGCCCGAACGACCTCGGCCGCGGCGGGTCGGAGTTCGTCCCCGAGCGAAACGACGCCGACGACCTCGCCGTCGAGAGCGACGTGGACCGCCGTCTCGCCGTCCTCCTCGCGGTCGCGGACCCGATTCCGGACGGGATCCGGAACCTCGATCCCGCGGTCGTCGAGGAGGGCACGGTTGCCGACGACGATCCGCCGGTCGCCGTGGCGGGCGACGACCCCTTTCCCCGCGACGACGTCGAACTCGTCGGGATCCGGGATCGTCGGCCCATCGGCCGCGCTCGAGGGGTGCTCGAGGGCCGTGCCGCCGTCGGCCGCGAGGCCAGTGTCGGCGTCGGTATCCCCGGGGACGCCCTCGCGCGCCGCCTCGAGGATCGCGTCCGCGAGGTGGTGTTCGCTCTTCTTCTCGGCGATCGCCGCATACCGGAGGACCGACACCTCGTCGAGGCCGAAGCCGTCGACGTGGGTGACGGTCGGCTCGCCTCTCGTCAGCGTCCCGGTCTTGTCGAACGCGACGAGGTCGATCTTCCCCGCGGTCTCGAGGTGCTCGCCGCCTTTCATGAGCACGCCGGAGCGGGCCGCGGAACCGATCGCGCTGACGATGCTCACCGGCGGCCCGATCACCAGCGCGCCAGGACAGCCGATGACCAGCAGGGTCAACGCCATGACGGCGTCCCCGGTGACGGCGTAGGCCCCAGCCGCCAGGACGACGATCGCGGGCGTGTAGTACGCCGCGAACCGCTCGATGATCGTCTCTGTCGGGGCCTGGGCCTCCTGGGCCTCCTCGACCCGGCGGATGATCCGCTCGAGGGTAGTGTCCCGGCCAGTGCCGGTCGCGACGACCTCGAGCGCGCCCTCCTGGTTGATCGTCCCGGCGTAGACCTCGTCGCCGGTCGCCTTGTGGACGGGCGCGCTCTCCCCCGTGACGGGGGCCTGGTCGATCGCACTTTCGCCGTCGACGACCTCGCCGTCGACGGGGACCTTCGCGCCGGGCTTGACGACGACCGTCTCGCCCTCCTCGACCGCTCGAGCCGGGACCTCGACCGTTTCGCCGTCACGCCGGACGAGGGCCGTGTCCGGCGTCATCTCGAGCAATTCCTCCAGCGCCGAACGGGTCTTGCCCATCGTCCGGGCCTCGAGGTAGTTCCCCAGCGCGAACAGGAAGACGACGGCGGCGGCCTCCCAGTACTCCCCGATGACGATCGCGCCGATCGCGGCCAGCGTCACGAGGGTGCTGATGCCGACGGTCCGCGACCGCAGCGTGTAGTAGGCCTTCTTCGCGACGTCGTAGCCGCCGACGGCGGCCGCGAGAATCATCAGCGCCGCGCTCGCCCGTGGGAGGTCGTGGAAGTAGCCGACGACCCAACCGACGGCGAACAGCAGTCCGCTCGCGACGACGACGGCCGGCTGTCGGTGTTTCCGGAGGAAACGTTCGACGTTCACTGTGTTCACCGTGGGCGGGCCGTGTACCCCTGGTTCGAGATCGTCCGCTCGAACGACTCGGGACCGGTGACTCCGTCGTCGTACCCCAGTTCGACGCGGCCAGTCGTGTAGTGGACTTCCGCGTCCTCGACACCCTCGGCGCGTTTCAGCGCTCGCTCGAGATTGCTCGCACACGTCGGGCAATCGAAATCCGTGACTCGGTATTCGATGGTTTCGGTCATGCTCGAGTAAGCGTAGACGCCCCGACCACAAAAGTATCACTCAAATGATTTGTTTTAGCACAGAGACGATCGTTCCGACCGGTGAAACGAGTCGTCTAGGCGGCCGACTCGGTTGAACGACTTATACGGGTCGACCACCAACGGTCGACAAATGGCCGAATTCACGTCGGACGTGACGGTCGAGGACGTCGTCGTCCGGGACACGAACGTCTCGGACGCCGTCGACGAACCCGTCCGGGCGATGATCCTCGACATGCTCGCTGACGCCGAACGCAGCGTCACCGACCTCGAGGCCGCGCTCGAGCAGCGGGGCTACGACCGCACGCGAAACACGATCCGCCATCACGTCAACGAACTTCGAGATGCAGGTCTCGTCGAGGTCGCCCGCCTCGAGGAACGTGGCGGCGGCACGACGAAGTACTACCGCGCGAACACGATCGTGCTCTCCTATGCCGTTCCCGACGACCGCCGCGAGGACGTCGCGGCGATGGCTGCCGAGATCGCGCCCGACATCTCGGAGATCGTCGCGAATCTCGAGGACGAGCATCGGGAGACGATCGAGTCGATCGCCGACGAGATGGCCCCCTGCGAACACTGCCGGAGCCAGAAATACGAGACGTACCTGCTGTTGACGATCCTGCGGCGCGGGTTCGTCGATGGCGTCGTTCAGGATCACGACGAGTCCGGCGAACTCGAGGATCGCAACTGACGCCCCGCTGGCCGTTGCGGATCAGTCAGCCAGTGACGGGACGCGGCGACCGCTATCGGCGCATCAGTTCGGAAATCTTGTCGGCGATCCCGACGTCGCTGCCGAGTTTCAGGTAGTAGGCGTCGCCGCCGTCCTCGTAGTAGTCGTCGATCCGTCGATTGATCTCGAACCCGAGGTGTTCGTAGAACTGGAGGGCGTTCTCGTTGCTCGTCCGGGCGTGGCAGGTGATCGAATCGTGGTCGTCGGCGACGCGGGCGACCAGTCGTTTGCCGATCCCTTCGCCTCGACACTCAGGGGCGACCGCGAGAAAGAGAATGTAGCCGTCGCGGCGGACGGCGGCGAATCCGATGAGTTCCTCGTCGCGGACGTAGCAGTGGACCTTCGAGCGGCGATAGGCGTCAGTAAAGAAATCGTGGCGCTGTTTGAGGACGCCCTCCTGGCGGCTGATCTCCTCTTTGAGCCGCCAGGCCTCGTCGACGTAGTCGTCGCTCCCCGGGGCGACGACGCGGCTGTCGATGTTGACGCTCACTACCACACCCTTACATCGTCGCCAATATAATTCCTCCGGCACCGGTTCCGCGGAGTGACGGTCCCGGAGCGTCGGCTTCCATCGATTTCCGTCCATCGTCGCCTGTCGGCAACGACCCCCCGACGGCGGTCGGCATCCCATCCATGCGATCCTCGCTCGAGGCCGCGACGGTCCCGACCCCGTGACCCGCGACTGCGCGAAAGCGACGGGCATACCACCCGGGCCGACGTACTGCCGACGGATGGCCTTCGAACTGCGAGACCATACGGCGGACGTCGCCGTCGCGGCTACCGGCGGGACGCTGGAAGAAGTTTTTGCCGCCGTCGCCGACGGCCTCGCGGCCGCGTCGACGGACGAGGTACCCGAAGGGACCGGCGAGCGGTTCCGGGTGTCGGTGACGGCCGAGAGCCGCGAAGCGCTGCTGTTCGACTATCTGGACGAGTTGATTTACCGCCGGGACGTCCGTGCGGCGCTGCCGGTCGACCACCGGGTCGAGTCGATCGAGAGGGGCGGAAACGGAGAAGGAGACGGGGACGAGGACGGAGACGGAGACGGGAACAGGGACGGCGAGCACGAGTCCTGGACTCTCGAGGCGACCACTCGCGGCGTTCCTCTCTCCGAAATCGACGCCCGCGAGGTGAAGGCCGTGACCTACTCGGAGATGCGACTCGAGCGAACCGACGACGGGTGGGAGGCGTACGTCGTTTTCGACGTCTGACCCCCGCCAAGCGCCGTGACTGTCGGGCACGCGGCCTGCGCTCTGTGTCCGCGTAACGCCGGCCGTGCTTATTTGCCGGCCGTCCTCGTAGCCCGCACACGACGGTGGCTCCTGAATCCAGCACCGACGGGGACGGGTGGGTCGCGGCCGGACGCCCGGCGGCGACCGCCGTCGCGCTCGTCGTCCTCGCGATCACCGCGGTTCCCCGTGCACGCGCCCACGAGGAGTACGTCGTGGACGGGGAGCGCGAGACCGGCGTCATCGAGTTCCTGATCGAGGCGCTCACCGATCCGTTCGTCGTCGGACCGCTGCTTGCCGGTGGGGCCCTCGCCCTGGGCGCAGTCGTGGGATACCTGCTCGTCCAGCCCGTCCAGCGGGACATCGCGGCCTTTCGGCACGCGATGGGGGAGTACAACGGATTCGTCCCCTGGCTGTTGCGGATCTCCTTTGGCATCCCGTTTATCGGGGCCGGGTTCAGCGGCTACTTCATCAGCCCTGCCGTAGACGTCGAGTTGCGGCTCCTTCAGGTCGCGCTCGGGTTCTTCCTGCTTTTCGGGCTCGCGACCCGGGTCGTCGCCCTCGTCGCGCTCGCCACCTACCTCGTCGGCGTCGCCGTTCGGCCCGAGTTACTGTTGCAACTCGAGTACGCCGGCGGACTCGCCGCCATCGCACTGATCGGGAGCGGCCGCCCCAGCGGCGACCACGTCCTCCAGCGGGTCGCGGGCTCGCCGGGGACCGTCTACCGCCGGTTCGACCCGGTCCACGACGTCTCCAGGCGCTTTCAGGAGTGGGTGGCGGACTACGAACGGTTCCTGCCGACGGTCGTCCGGGCGGGTCTGGGGGTGTCGTTCATCTACCTCGGCCTGACCCAGAAGCTCCTCCGTCCGGGGCTCGCGCTCGCGGTGGTCGATCGCTATGACCTCACTACGGCCCTCCCCGTCGCGCCGGAACTGTGGGTACTCGGGGCCGGACTGGCCGAGATGGCGCTCGGCCTCGCGCTGCTCGCCGGGTTCTTCACCCGTGCGACGGCCGCGACCGCCATCGCGATGTTCAGCCTCACGCTGTTCGCGCTCCCCGACGATCCGGTCCTCGCACACGTCGGGCTGTTCGGGATGGCCTCGACCCTGCTGATCACCGGCGCCGGCCCGTACGCCCTCGACGGGCGACTCGAGCGCGTCACGACCGACGAAGAACGACTGTCCGAAGCAGCGGCGGAGATCGGTTCGGACTGAGCCCGACCGGCCGACCGGGTGATCAGTCCACCCCCTCGACCGTCGTCGAGTACGTCTCGCCGAAGACGTGGTGTTCCGTCGCCGAGACGCGGCGGACCCCCTCGTTCACGGTCGCTTCGAGACGGTACCCGGCCTCGACGAGGTCGTCCGAACAACCCGTCCGGACCCCCGAATCGTCGGCCGCGACGACGAGCAGATCCAGCCGTTCCTGGGAGTACTCGTACTCGGTGTAAGCCAGGTCGACGGTTCCACACTCGCTCGAGCCGAATTCGATCGTTCCCCGGACGGCGACGGTGTTGCCGTCGACGGTCACCTCGGGCGGTTCGTGGGCAGCGAGTTCGGCGTCGGTCCGCTCGAACTCGGTGTCGACGCTCGAGCCGACGACGGGAAGGTCGGATCCGGAGAGACAGCCCGCGGTCCCGACAGCTCCGAGCGCGGCGGTGCCGGCGAGGAAACGTCTGCGGTACACGCGCTTTTCGGGGTGCATAGCCCACGATACTCGAGACCTTTTCTAACGTCTACCGGTAGCACAACCACAACCTCCGGTTTCACTGTCTTCGGATCCCGTTTCCCGGTCTCCGTTCCTCGACTGAAGAGACGAACATCTTTCATCGTCGCGGTCGGAGTCTCACGTATGACTGATACCACGTTCGACGCCGACGGCATCACGCTCGAGAAAGTGCGTGAGTACGTCTGGGAGGTCCCCCAGGAGGGAGACATGCGGACCCCCGCGCGGGTGCTCGCGAGCGAAGCCCTCCTCGAGGAGATCAAGGAGGACAAGACCCTCGAACAGATCAAGAACACGACCCACCTGCCGGGGATCACCAACCACGCGATCTGTATGCCCGACGGCCACCAGGGCTACGGCTTCCCCGTCGGCGGGGTCGGCGCACTCGACGCCGAAAACGGCTGTATTTCACCGGGAGCGGTCGGCTACGACATCAACTGCGGTGTCCGGATGATGCGGACGAACCTCACCTACGACGACCTCCAGGGTCGCGAGGAGGAACTCGTCGACTCGCTGTTCGCCAACGTTCCATCGGGGCTGGGCGGCGGCGGCATCGTCAAGGCCGGCGTCGACACCGTCGAGGAAATCCTGGAGCGCGGGGTCGACTGGGCCCTCGAGAACGGCCACGCGGTCGAGGAGGACCTGCTGCACTGCGAGGACGAGGGGGTCCGCACCGAGGCCGACGCCTCGAAGATCTCCCAGAAAGCCAAAGACCGCGGGAAGAACCAGATCGGCTCGCTTGGTTCGGGCAACCACTTCCTCGAGGTCCAGCGCGTGACCGACGTCTTCGACGACGCAGTCGGCGACGCCTACGGCCTCGAGGAGGACCAGATCGTCGTCCTCATCCACTGTGGCTCGCGCGGGCTGGGTCACCAGACCTGTAACGACTACCTGCGGAAGATCGAACAGCAACACCAGGGGCTGTTGAACCAACTGCCGGACAAGGAACTGGCCGCGGCACCCGCGGGCTCGCAACTCGCGGAGGACTACTACAAGGCGATGAACGCCGCGATCAACTTCGCGTGGGTCAACCGCCAGCTGATCATGCACCGTACGCGGCAGGTGTTCGAGCGGGTCTTCGACCGCTCGTGGGAGGAGATGGACATGCACCTGCTGTACGACGTTGCTCACAACATCGCGAAGAAAGAAACCCACGCCGTCGGGGTCGGGCCGGAGGGCCGACCGGTGCGAGACGGCGACGCCGTCGAGCACGAGGAACGCGAACTCTACGTCCACCGCAAGGGCGCGACTCGAGCGTTCCCCGCGGGCCACCCCGAGGTGCCGAAAGCGTACCGCGACGTCGGCCAGCCGGTCATCATTCCCGGCAGCATGGGCGCGGGCAGCTACGTCCTGCGGGGCGGCGAGAACTCGATGGACCTCACGTTCGGCTCGACCGCCCACGGCGCGGGCCGACTGATGAGCCGCACCCAGGCGAAAAACGAGTACTGGGGCGGCGACGTCCAGGACGAACTCGAGCAACAGGAGCAGATCTACGTCAAGGCCCAGTCGGGCGCGACGGTCGCCGAGGAGGCTCCGGGCGTCTACAAGGACGTCGACGAGGTCGTGCGCGTCTCGGACGCGCTGGGCATCGGGGACAAGGTCGCACGGACGTTCCCGGTCTGTAACATCAAAGGCTGATGTGGTGACGTGAGTCGTCGCCGAACGATCGGCTCACGAGTCACGAAGCGACTGGCGTGCGATCGTGCGTGCCGTCGAGGCGTCGAGTTCGTCGAACGTCTCGTCTTCCTCGAGCGTCTCGAGGACGGCCTCGACCGGCTCGGTGAACGTGAACATCAGGTGGACGCCACTTTTGAACCCGCCGCTCGTCCGCTCGCTCTCGAGGACGCCGTACGTGCCCGCCTTGTTGATGTGGCTGTTGACGGTCTCCTGGGTATACACGTCCCGGTCAGTGCGTTGGCAGATCTCTCGATACAGCGCGTAGACCGCTGGACTCGGTGCAGCGCCGTCGTTTACGTCAGCGACGACTGCTGCAGCGTACAGCGAGAGTTTCTTCTGGAGCGTCATCCCGCCGACCATCTCGAGCACGCGGTTTTTCACGACCGAATCGTTGGCCGCGTGGACGTGTTGTTCCGTGACGACCGTCTCTCCGTTCCTGTTTGCGATCTCGCCCGCGTCGCGGAGCAGATCGATCGCTCGCCGTGCGTCGCCCTCGTTTTTGGCCCCGTAGGCAGCCACCAGTTCGATGACGCCGTCGTCGAGCGCGCCCTCTTTGAACGCGTCACGTCGACGGTTGAGGATCTCGATGAGTTCGTTGGCGTCGTAATCGGAGAAGTGAATGCCGGTCGGATTGTACGAACTATCGGTCCTGCTGTCGAGGTTTTCGCGGAACTTGGGGTGGTTCGTGATCACGACCGTCGAGACGAGCGTGTCGACGTGTTGTTCGGCCATCACCCGGCTCAGGCTGTAGAGCAATCGGGAGTACGCGGGCTCGTCTTCACCGACGCGGCCGGTGAGCGCGTCGATTTCGTCGAGGATGAACACGAGCGCGTCAAAGTGGCGGTCGACGATCTCGTAGAGCCGAACGTATTTCGCATCGGTAGAGACGCCCTTTCGCGGGATACCCCACTCGACGCCGGCTTTGTTGGCTGTCTGATGGCCGAGTTTCCAGACGGCGCGATCCAGTGAGTGTGACTCCATCGTCTTGAAGTTGACTGCGACGAAGTCGAAGGCGATATCGTTCTGGGTGGCACGTTCCGAGACCTTCTCGGCGACTGCTTTGACAGTGAGGCTCTTGCCGGTGCCGCTCGGTCCGTAGAGGAGGAGATCCGGGGGCCGTTCGCCGTCGAGGGTGTCGCGAAACGCGCGCGCTTCCGCGGCCAGTTGTTCGTCACGGCCGTAGATCCGGTTGTGATCGACGATCGTGTTGGAGTCGACGAGTTGCTTGTTCTCGAAGACGGTTCGTCGTTCGCCGTCGAGAATACTATCGACGATAGACGAGCCGGGAGAGTCCGCTGCCCCGTCATCGTCTTCGCCTCCTCGACCATCCGGGGACTCCTGCTTCATTGGCGGCACTGCTCACTGACCCTCAATACCTTTTTCGAAATGAATGGGCCTCGGTCGAAATGAACAGTCCATGGTCGAAATGAAGCGGAACTACCGCCGACGCCGAAACGAAGACACCGCTGTCGAACTGAAAATCGGGACGACCGTCATCGAAATGAAAGCCCCGTGTCCGAAATGAAGCTCGAGCGAACCGGAGTCGAAATGAATGCACCGTAATCGAAATGAAATGACTGGTATCCAACTGAAACCGATCGATGGGGAAGAGCGTTCCACTCTCCCACCGTAATCGAAATGAAACGGAGAACGAGACGTGTTAAGCGGAATCTGAACGGGCGGACGAGAGACGCTGGTCGGAGTGTGACTGGTGAACGAGACGTGCTGAGCGGTGTCTGAAACGAAAGACGAGAGACGCCGATCGGTGGTTCGACACCGTATTCGAAATGAATTCTCGCCCCACTCGTATTGGAACCGGATTTTCTCCCGTCTATACTGCTATACTCGACGAAATGCTGACCTCCACCCGAATTTCATTTCGAATACGGTGTGGGAGACCGATCTTCTAGATACTGTTGAAAGAGATTTCATTTCGAATGTAGTGTGAGGGAGGTCCCTGGTAAAACGAAAACGGGGCCGTCTCGAGCGGGAACGAAACCAGGACGGGCGAGCGAGCACTAGCAGTTCGCAAGCCGACTGACTCGTTTCAGGACCGACCGTCTCGTCCGCACTGCATCACTTCAGTCGAAACGGATTCCCGTCGTCCTCGTCCGCGTCGTCCTCGTCCGCGTCGTCCTCGTCCGCGTCGTCCTCGTCATCATCGCCTTCGTAGGGCCGTCGCGCCGTGATCGTCACCGTCGCCTCCGGATCGTCCTCGTCGGCCCATGGGCTGTCGTAGGCCGAAATCTCGAGGTCCGTTACGTCCCATCCCTCCGCTTCGATGAGTTCGACCAGCCGGCGCTGGTCCGCGAGCATCTCGTCGTCCATGTGGGCGCGTTCGGGAGCCGTCGAGGTAGCTGTTACGCCGTTGATCGGAGACGAAACCAAAAATGGTTTCGGAGGGGCGAAAATACCCGTCGAGTTTAAGCGGATTCGCCTGCAATCCGAGCGTATGCTCACCGACGAGTTCGGACGCGAAGTAACGGGGGTTCGCGTCTCTCTTACCGACCGGTGTAACTTCGACTGTGTCTACTGCCACAACGAGGGGCTGGGCGACACGCGGGGCCCGATGGACCCACAGGACGACGAGATGGACACCGACGACGTCGTCCGCTTTCTCGAGGTCGCGGCCGAGTTCGACGTCGACGCCGTCAAGTTCACCGGCGGCGAACCGATGCTCCGCCAGGATCTCGAGGAGATCATCGCACGAACGCCGGATCAGATGGAGGTCTCGCTGACGACCAACGGGACCTTCCTCCCCGGCCGCGCCGAGGATCTGGTCGACGCCGACCTCGAGCGAGTCAACGTCTCCCAGGACGCGCTCGACCCCGAGGACTTCGCCGCCGTCACGCAAAGCGGCGCGTACGAGAAGGTCCTGGAGGGCGTCGAGGCCGCCCTCGAGGCAGGGCTCGATCCCGTGAAGCTCAATATGGTCGTCTTCGAGCACACCGCGGGCTACGTCCCGGAGATGGTCGACCACGTCGCCGAAAACGAGGGGCTGCAACTCCAGCTTATCGAGTACATGCCGGAGCTCACCGGTCGGCCGGAGTGGAACATCGACATCCAGCGAGTCCACGACTGGCTCGCCGACCGGGCCGACGAGATCGAGCACCGGGAGATGCACGATCGGCGTCGCTACTGGGTGAGCGGAGAGGACGGTGACACGGGGAAAGGAATGGTCGAGATCGTCGATCCCGTCGAGAACCCCAACTTCTGTGCGAACTGCCACCGCGTTCGGGTTACCCACGAGGGCTATCTCAAGGGCTGTCTCAACCGCAACGACGACCTCCGCTCGATGGGCGAAATGTCCAAACCCGAGATCCGGGACACGTTCCGCAAGACCGTCGAAAACCGCGTTCCCTACTACGGCGAGTACATGATCAGGAACGGCGACGGCGAGTGGGAGATCAACGAGAAGTACCTCGAGGAGTCGGTGCGAGCCTAGAACCGATCGGTCGAACGTCCCACTACGACTATCGACATCGGTCGAACGTCCCGCTACGACTATCGACATCGGTCGAACGTCCCACTACGACTATCGATTATCGCCTGCGTGGCCCCCGCCGGCTCGAGCCCCACTTGCCGCCCCGTTTTCGCTTCGAACCCAGCCCGACCGTCAACAATACCGCCGCGAGCAACAGCAGAACCAGCGCGGAAACGGGTTGGCCGCCGCTGCCGACGACGTAAATCGCGTAGCCGACGGTCGCCGACGCGAGCCCGACGACGAGACTCGAGGCCAGCCCGACGGCCTCCAATCGCAGGGTCCGCGCTTCGCGGCCGAGTTGCTCGCCGAGGTCGATCGCGGCCTGGGCGCGATCCCAGGCGAGGACGGTCGCGACTGCCCCCACGAGCGTCGGCTCGACCGCGGCCGCGCCGCCGGACGCCGGCGAACACCAGAACCGCTCCCGCGTCGGCCGTCCCGCGGTGTCCGACCGCGAGCGCGGTCCCGAGGAGGACGACTCCCGCGACACCGATCGCGACCGCAGTGACGGAGACGAGACCGGCCGCGAGCGTCGCGACGGCGGCCGCGACGAGGGCGGCGGCGCTCGAGGCCTCGGCTTGCGCGTGAGTTCGACTCCCTCCTCGAGATCGAGGTCGAGGTCGAGGTCCGCTGCGCCGCGGCTCGCCTCGGTCGGATCGTCCCCGTCGGATGGGGAGGAAGGTCCGGCACCCCGTTCCCTTTCTGACCTGGCGTCCGGTTCCTGCCGACCGTGGTTCGTGCCGGCCCCCGCAGCGTCGCCGTTCGCCTCGTCGGGACGGGTCTCGACCGGATCGCTCATCGGAGCCCACCTCCGACCGCGGTGCCCGTCCGAGCGCCGGCCCGGCGCGCGAACACGTCGTCGATCGACTCGTCGACCGGCCAGTCGATGACCGGCACGCCGGCCCGCTCCAGGTCGAACCGGCGCACTCGCCTGGCGACTCGCGCCAGCCGCTGGCCGGCGGGCGCGCCGACCGTCGGATCGGAGCTGACGACCGTGACCGGGTGGCCGCGAGCCTCGAGCCGGCGGGCGATGTCGGCCGACCCGGCGTCACACAGCGGCGTCAGGAGGACGATCTGGGTCTCGGCTGAAAGCCGACGGCGCAGCGTCCGGAGCTGGGTCAGCCACGGCGTTTCCCGCTCCGGCGCGACCGCGTCGAACTGCGGGTGTGACGCCAGCAGCTCCCGGAACTCGAGTTCGTGGTGTCGGCCCGAGGCGGGCGCGAGCCAGCAGGGGTCGGTTCCCAGCAGCGGGTCGTCGTCGGAACCGACCGGGCCCAGCCCAGCGAGACCGACGGAGTGACCGGCCTCGAGCAGGCTCGCACCGATCCGGCCCGCGGCGG
The DNA here is from genome assembly GCF_000226975.2 of Halobiforma lacisalsi AJ5. Lineage (NCBI taxonomy): Archaea > Methanobacteriati > Methanobacteriota > Halobacteria > Halobacteriales > Natrialbaceae > Natronobacterium > Natronobacterium lacisalsi. The sequence goes on from NZ_CP019285.1 coordinate 2,334,876, forward strand.
CGAGCGACCGGTCGACGGCGTGGGTCGCGTCCGGCGCGGGCGCGAGGTAGGCCGCCTTCCGCGCGTCGACGAGGACGACCGCGCGGGCCGACCGTTCGGCGTGGAACTCGAGCGTGGTGAGTTCGCCCGTCTTGGCCCGGCGGTTCCAGTCGATGCGCGACAGCGGGTCGTTCGGACGGTACTCCCGGACGGAGTGGAACGTCGTCCCGGCCCCGCCCTCGGTCGTCGTCAGCCGGCCGGCGAAAGCGGTCGCGGTCGCCCGTAACGGTACCGCCGCGGCGAGCGGGCGCATCTCCGGTTCGCAGACGACGGTCGTCTCGCTCTCGATCCGGAACTCCTGTTCGGTCGACTGCGAGACGTCCCGTGCGATCGCGAGCGCGGGGTCGAACTCGTGGCTGCCCCGGCCGACGGAGGCGGTGTACTCGAGGGAGACGCTCTCGCCGGGCCGGAGCGCAGTGCCCAGTCGGCTCGTCCCCTCGGTGACCACGAGGCCGGGCGGGACCCCGTCGACGAACCGCAGATCGGGGACGAACCGGCCGCTCTCGTTCGTGATCTCGACGGCGACCTCGATCTCGTCGCCGGGTTCGGGCTCGTCGTCGCTGACCGTCCGCTCGACCGAAAGCGCGAGTTCGGGGGGCTCGAACGCGCGGGCGAAGCCGGCGTAGCCGACGCCGGCGACCCCGGCGATGAGGACTGCCGGCGACTCGACGGCGGCACCGACGCCGACGGCGAGCAACGCGACGATGCCGATCCCCGACCAGTACTCGGTGGGGGCACGGCGGCCCTTCTCGATCCCGTCGACGTCGTCCGTCGTCGTCCGCCGTTGCTCCTCACTGGCGGCCGGCCGGCCGTAGTCGTACGCCGGCAGCGACGGGCCCCCGCCGTCGTCATCGTCGTCGTTGCTCTCGCCGCTCTCGTATCCCACCCCGTCGATGGCGGCGACCGCGTGGCGAACGCCCCGCCGGAACTCCGTCTCGTACCCGCGCTCGAGGAAGTGCCCGACGCGCGATCGAAGCGACCGATCCGGCCGCTCGAGGCGATCGGAGAGGAAGCCGGCCGCGATCGGATCGTCCGTCCAGTCACCGTCCTCGAGGCGTTTTTCGGCGCTTTCGGGCGACTCCCCGTCGAACCGGGTGAGGACCGCGAGCGTCGCTTCGCGGAGGCCGGCCCGGAGTCGCCGGCCTCTGGTCGCCGGCGCGTGGCCGCCGCGGAGCCGCCGGAACGACGAGACCGCGTCGGTGAGGTTCTCTCCGGGGACGGGCACGGCGGCGGTACGCTCGGGGTCGGGCGTGTCGAACTGCGAGCGGACTCCCCGTCGTCGGAGGAGGCCCCGGAGGCCGATCGCACCCGCGAGGACCGCCACGAGGACGACGAGGGCCTCCGAGAGGTCCAGCGAGACGAGGCCCGCGCTGACTGCGACAGCGGCGGCGAGCGTGACCGTGCCGGCGACGAGCCCGACGGTCCGGCGATCGACGCTCATCGTTCCGACCCCCAGCGGCCGTCCGTGCCGGGGCCGGTCCCGTCCACGTTTTCCGAAACTGAATCGCCGCTCTCCGAAACCGAACTCCGTTCCGCGTACGCGGCTTCGATCCGCCGCAGCACGCTCTTTGCCCGTTGCTCGCGCTCGGGGGTCGCCTCGGCGCTCCCGTAGCGGACGTCCTCGAACAGCTTCGTCAGTTCCTCGACGTGGTTCCGCTCGAGGCCGGCGTCGACCGCCGCGGCCGCGAACTCGCGGGGGGTGCTCGCGTCCGGCCGGTCGACCTCGAGGGGGCTGGTCATCTCCCGCCAGGCACGGTAGATCTCGTTGTCGACGTCGGTCGTGCTCTCGATTCGGTCGGCCGCCCGTCCTGCGGCGTTGCCGACGGCCGCGACGTGTTGGCCGGGTCGCTCGTCCTCGCCGTCGGGAGTCTCGGCCGCCGCAGCGTCGGTTTCGCCGTCGCGCCGGCTGAGAAGCAACCCGCCGAGGACGATGGCGGTGAGGACCGCGAGGGTGGCGAGCAGCGGTTCGACCGCCGGCGTCCCGTCGCCGTCCTCGCTGAAGCCGTCACCACTGCTCCCCTTGAGGGGTTCGCCGCCCGGGGCCATCGACGACGGGAAGATCGGATCGGCGTACCGGATGAAGAGATAGACAGCCAGCATGACGACAAGGGACAACGCGAGCACGCGAAGCGCATCACGACGATGGGTCAGGAGGTACCAGACGACGATAACCGCGGCCAGAACGAGCAACGCGGCGATGAGATACTCGAGGAACGCGGGAACCTCCACGTGTTCGATGGGCGGGTCCTGTTCCGGTGGGGATTCGATTCCGCCCGGCGAACTCTGCCCTTCCGTGGAGCCGATCCCGCCGGAGCCGCCGATCTCGACGGGGGACTCGACCGTCGCGGCTGCGAGCCCGATGGCGACGATTCCGGCGACTGCGGCGACCAGTCGAACGAGGAGGGGGCGGCGATTTCGGGGCACCTGTCATCCGCTCGTAGCAGCCCCTTGATAATAAAGGCAACCGGAGTGTGACCAGTTCGCAGGCGTGAGTCGGTCGCGTGGGATGGGCGGGCGACCGCCCGGGAGTATCGTTGCGCTTAAGTACAAGACGGGGGTACGTTCTGGTGCGATACGTGTAGGGGAGCGATCCCCGAGTCCGAGAGGGCGATGATAGGAACGCACACGGTGTCGTGGTAGCCAAGCGGCCCAAGGCGCATGGTTGCTAACCATGTGGCGTCAAGCCTCCGGGGTTCGAATCCCCGCCACGACGTCGGACTTACCGGACTGGCTTTCTGCCAGTCGCATTTGCAACGCCTGCAGACCAGACACAGATACACGATACATGAGCGCGGAAGAACCCCAAGAGCAAGACGAGGACGAAGACCTTCAGTACTTCGTCCGTATCGGTCAAACCGACCTCGACGGGACGAAGTCGGTCGAGCGCTCGCTGTCGGAGATGAACGGGATCGGTCGCCGAACCGCCCGACTCATCGCCGAGAAAGCGGGCGTCGACCGAACGGCGACGTTCGGTCGACTCGACGACGACGTCATCGACGAGGTCGTCGAACTCGTAGAGAACTACGCGGACGAAGTTCCTGACTGGCTCAACAACCGCCAGTCGGACTTCTACAGCGGCGAAACGACCCACGAGATCGGCAACGATCTCGAGCTGACCCGCCAGCACGACATCAACCGGATGAAGATGATCGACTCCTACAGGGGAGTTCGACACAAGCGCGGGCAGAAGGTTCGCGGTCAGCGGACCAAGTCCACCGGTCGTACGGAGGGCACCATCGGGGTCAACGTCGAAGAGATCCGCGAAGAAGAAGCCGAAGCCGGCGAGGAGGAGGGTGAATAACGATGCCACTCGGAACCGACACCAAACAGTACGAGACGCCGAATCACCCCTACCAGGGTGAGCGCATCGCCACCGAACACTCCCTCATCGACCGCTACGGCCTCAAGAACAAGGAGGAACTCTGGCGGGCCCAGTCCGAGCTTCGTTCCTACCGGCGCGAGGCTCGAGACCTGCTCGGCCAGGCCCAGGGAGACGAAACCGTCATCGAACGCTCCGAGGAGTTCGTCGGCCGCCTCAAGCGCGTCGGCATCCTCGACGAGGGTGACGAACTCGGCGACGTCCTCGGTCTCGAGATCGAGGACATTCTCGAGCGCCGTCTCCAGACGGTCGTCTACCGCAAGGGACTCGCGAACACGACCGAACAGGCCCGACAGTTCATCACGCACGGGCACGTGACGGTCGACGGCCAGCGCCACCGGGTCCCGTCGTACGTCGTCGACGTCGACGAGGAGGACCTCGTCGCGTTCGACGAGAACAGTCCGCTCGCGGACGAACTCCACCCAGAGCGCGCGGAGGGTCAGTAAACCATGAGTCAGGACGACGAAAAGTGGGGCATCGCCCACGTGCACGCATCGTTCAACAACACCATCATGACCGTGACGGACCTCACGGGCGCGGAGACGATCGCCAAGTCCTCCGGCGGGACGGCGGTCAAGCAGAACCGCGACGAGGCGTCGCCGTACGCGGCCATGCAGATGGCCGAGTCCGTCGCCGAGGAGGTCAAGGCTGCCGGCATCACCGGACTGCACGTCCGCGTTCGCGGCCCTGGCGGTAACCTCCAGAAGTCCCCCGGGCCGGGTGCCCAGGCGACGATCCGTGCCCTGGCCCGCTCCGGCATCGAGATCGGACGCATCGAGGACGTCACGCCGATCCCGCACGACGGATCGCGCGCACCGAAAGGAAAGGGCGGCTACTAGATCATGAGCGAAGAGTACGACGTCGAGTTCGTCGAACACGGGGAACGCGAAGCGCGCTTCCTCGTCCGCGGGATCTCGCCCGGATTCGCCAACGGCATCCGTCGTGCGATGGTCGCCGACGTGCCGACGATGGCGATCGATACCGTCCGGTTCATCGAGAACTCGTCGGTCATGTTCGACGAGCAACTCGCCCTGCGACTCGGGCTCGTCCCGCTGACGACCCCTCCTGAAGGGGAGTTCGGCGAGGACGACACCGTCACGCTCTCGATCGACGTCGAAGGGCCGGCCACCGCCTACTCGGGCGACCTCGTCTCCGAGGACGACCTCGTCCAGCCCGCGGACGAGAACGTCCCGATCATCGAGCTCAAGGAAGACCAGCGGCTCGAGGCCGAAGCCGACGCCGTGCTCGACCACGGGAAAGACCACGCCAAACACCAGGGCGGGGTCGCGATCGGCTACCGACACCTCCAGCGCGTGGAGGTCGTCGGCGACCTGCCGGAGTTCGAGGACGAGGAGAGTCGGATCGTCCGCGGCGTCATCGAGGACGACGGCGAGCTCGTTCCCACCAGCGAATTCGACCACGACCTCTCGAACCGGTATCCGGGCAAGGAGGTCGAGGTCGAGGACGTCCCGAACGCCTTCGTCTTCCACGTGGAGACGGACGGCTCGCTCGACGTCGAGGAGCTGGTGACGCGAGCCGCCGACTCGATCGAGGCGCGCGCGACCGATCTCGAAGAAGCCGTACAGCTATAACATAACACAAGTATGAACCGACGCCCCCGACCCGAACCGGCCGAAGCCGACCGCGAGGACGCACACAGCAGCGCCTGCGCCGTGAGCCACGAGACTGGCGCGACCGCGTCCCCGGCGGCTTCGTCCACTGGAATCGAAAGGGGTTTGAAGGGGCGGCGGGTACACGGAAGTGCGAGCAGGGATAGCCAAGTTAGGCCAACGGCGCAGCGTTCAGGGCGCTGTCTCGTAGGAGTCCGCAGGTTCAAATCCTGCTCCCTGCATTTTTTCGGCTCGACCAACGGAAGAGCCGCAAAAATGGAACGTGCAGGTTTGAGCCACGGGAGTCGCAGCGGTCGAGCATTCGCGAGACCGACCGTCTCCCGGCGGTTCAAATCCTGCTCCCTGCATCACTTCTCTCGAATCGATTCCACGGTCGACTACGACCACGATTACGATTACGATCACGACCGCCGACGCTCCGTCGGCGTTCACTGCAGATTTGGAGGTAACCAATGAGTAGCAAGACTAATCCGAGGCTTACCGATCTCATCGCCGAGCTGAAGTCGACGTCCCGCGAGGAGGACGCCGACGTCTGGCGAGACGTTGCGGATCGTCTCGAGAAGCCCCGGCGCACCCACGCTGAGGTGAACCTGGGCCAGATCGAGCGATACGCACGCGAAGAAGAGACCGTCGTCGTTCCCGGCAAAGTGCTGGGATCGGGCGCACTACAGAAGAACGTCACCGTCGCCGCCGTCGACTTCTCCTCGTCGGCCGAGACGAAGATCGACCAGGTCGGCGAACCAGTACCGCTCGAGCAGGTGCTCGAAGAGAACCCAGACGGATCCAACGTGCGGGTGATTCGATGAGTGTAAACGTTGCAGAGTTCGACGCGGACGTCGTCGTCGACGCCCGGGACTGCATTCTCGGTCGCGTCGCGAGCCAGGTCGCACAGCGGGCCCTCGACGGCGAGCGAGTCGCCGTCGTCAACGCCGAGGACGCCGTCATCACTGGCGACAAGGAAGACGTCTTCGGCACCTACCGCAAGCGACTCCAGCTCGGGTCCGACAGCGGACCGTACTACCCGAAGCGACCGGACACGATCTTCAAGCGCTCGATCCGTGGGATGCTTCCGTACAAGAAGCCCCGCGGTCGCGAAGCGTTCGAGAACGTCCGCGTCTACGTCGGGAACCCCTACGAGGGCGACGACGAGCGCGACGCCGAAGTGCTCGAGGACACGTCGCTGGACCGGCTTTCGAACATTCGCTTCGTCCAGCTGGGCGAAGTCTCCGAACAACTCGGTGCTAACGTCACATGGTAACGAACACGAGCGGCAAGAAAAAGACCGCCGTCGCTCGCGCAACGGTGCGCGACGGCGAGGGTCGCGTGCGAATCAACTCCCAGCCCGTCGAGCTGGTCGAGCCCGAGATGTCGCGGCTCAAGATGCTCGAGCCGTTCCGCATCGCGGGCGAGGAGCTCCGTAACGAAGTGGACATCGACGTCGACGTCGAGGGTGGTGGCATCAGCGGACAGGCCGACGCCGTCCGCACCGCCATCGCTCGCGGCATCGTCCAGCACACGAACGACGCCGAACTCCGCGACGCGTTCATGGAGTTCGACCGGTCGCTGCTGGTCAACGACGTTCGACAGTCCGAACCCAAGAAGTGGGGCGGCCCGGGCGCTCGGGCGCGCTACCAGAAGTCCTACCGCTAAGGTGATTCAGATATGATGGTACCGGTTCGGTGTTTCACCTGTGGCAACGTCGTCGGCGAGCACTGGGAGGAGTTCGACGAGCGAGCGAACGAAGGCGACGAGGATCCCCAGGAAGTGCTCGACGACCTCGGCGTCGACCGCTACTGCTGTCGGCGCATGCTCGTGAGTCACACCGACCTCGTCGACGTCGTCTCCCCGTACCAGTAACATGCAACAGGAACAACACAACCGATACGAAAAGGCGCGCATCCTCGGCGCTCGAGCGCTGCAGGTGTCCTACGGGGCACCCGTGCTGATCGAGACGGATCGAGCCGAGCCGATCCTGATCGCGGCGGAGGAGTACGACGCTGGCGTGTTACCCTTTACGGTCAAGCGAGGGAAGGATCGGAAATGACGCTGATCACCGACGTTCGACTCCGCCGGACGCTGGACTCACGCGGGAATCCGACCGTCGAGGCCGACGTGCTCACGGAAAGCGGCGGCTTCGGCCGTGCGGCCGCACCGAGCGGCGCAAGCACCGGCGAGTACGAGGCTGTCGAACGCCCGCCGAGCGAGGCGATCGCCGCGGCCCGGGAACACGCCGTTCCCCGGCTGGTCGGCGAGGCCTACGCCGGCAACCAGCGCGAGGTCGACGCGATCCTGCGTGCGGCCGACGGAACCGACGACTTCTCCGAGATCGGTGCCAACAGCGCGGTCGCGATCTCGATGGCCGCCGCGAAGGCCGGCGCCGACGTGCTGGGCGCGCCGCTGTTCCAGCACCTGGGCGGCACCTTCCGCGGGGACAACTTCCCGATCCCGCTGGGGAACGTCGTCGGCGGCGGCGAACACGCCGCCGACGCGACGGACATCCAGGAGTTCCTCGCTGCGCCCGTCGGTGCACCGAGCGTCGAAGACGCCGTCTTCGCCAACGCCGCCGTCCACGAGGCCGTCGCGAACCTGCTCGAGGACCGTGACATCGCCTGCGGTAAGGGCGACGAGGGCGCGTGGGCACCGTCGATCGACGACGCCGAGGCGTTCGAGATCGTCGACGAGGCGGTCTCGCTGGTCGAGGACGAGGTCGGATTCGAGATCGGGTTCGGGCTCGACGTCGCCGGCGCGGAGCTGTACGATTCCGACTCGGAAACGTACGAGTACAGCGACGAGAGCCGCGACACCGACGAACAGATCGCGTACGTCGCCGAACTCGTCGACGAGTACGATCTGGTCTACGTCGAGGATCCCCTCGACGAGGACGACTACGACGCCTTCGCCGAGCTGACTGACGAGGTCGGCGACGAGACGCTGATCTGTGGCGACGACCTGTTCGTCACCAACACAGAGCGCCTCCGGGAGGGGATCGACCGCGACGCGGGGAACAGCATCCTGATCAAGCCCAACCAGATCGGGACGCTTTCCGACGCCTTCGACGCGATCGAACTCGCGATCGAGAACGGCTACGATCCCGTCGTCTCCCACCGATCCGGTGAGACGGAGGACGCGACGATCGCACACCTCGCCGTCGCGACCGACGCACCGTTCATCAAGACCGGTGCCGTCGGCGGCGAGCGAACCGCCAAGCTCAACGAGCTCATCAGAATCGCAGACGACGCGACATGACAGACGACAACGACGCAACCCAGGAAGGGCTCGACGCCGCCGAAGAGGAGATCGACGAGGAGCCGGCCGAAGGGGCTGGCCCCGCCGCCGATCAGGACGACGTCGAGCCAGCGGAACAGACCGCCGACGCCGAGGCCGCCGAGGCCGACGCCGACGCCGAAGAAACCGAGGAAGACGCGGGGCCTGCCCTCGACGACGACGTGATGTCCGACGAAGAGGCAGACCTGCTCATCCCCGTCGAGGACTACCTCGGCGCCGGTGTCCACATCGGGACCCAGCAGAAGACCAAGGACATGGAGCGGTTCATCCACCGCGTCCGGACCGACGGTCTCTACGTGCTGGACGTCTCGAAGACCGACCAGCGCATCCGTACGGCCGCGGACTTCCTCTCGAACTACTCGCCCGAACAGATCCTGGTCACCTCGAGTCGCCAGTACGGTCGGTTCCCGGCGGAGAAGTTCGCCGAGGCCGTGGGCGCTCGCGCCCGCACCGGCCGCTTCATCCCGGGCACGCTGACGAATCCCAAGTACGACGGCTACATCGAACCCGACGTGCTCGTCGTCACTGACCCGATCGGCGACGCCCAGGCCGTCAAGGAAGCGATCACGGTGGGTATCCCGGTCATCGCGATGTGTGACTCGAACAACCAGGTCAGCAACGTCGACCTGGTCGTTCCCACGAACAACAAGGGTCGCAAGGCCCTCTCGGTCGTCTACTGGCTGCTCGCGAACGAGGTCCTCGACCGCCGCGGCGCGGAGCCGTCCTACTCCCTCGAGGACTTCGAGAGCGGAGTCTAATCCGTTCAGTTCGCCGTTTATCGTCCTGTTTCGATCCGTTCGTCCGTTCGTCCGTTCGTTTCCGTTTCTGCTAGCCCACCAGCCGTCGGTATCTGCTGTAACGGCCGGTTACGGCGACGCTCGAGTCTTCTGAGCCGAACCCGAACCCGAACTCGAGCCGGGACGTCCGGCTCCCGCTCGAGGGCGAAGGGAAGGAGTTACCTTGGGTCCGGAGAAAGGTCCGGCACGAGTACGATGATCGACAACGTCTTCGAGTTCGAAGAGGAGAAGATTCCGCCGGTAGTCCTGCTCGCGGCGGCGGCGCTGATCGGGATCTTCGCGCTCGGAATCCCGTATCGAGTGCTCGTGGGGCTGGTCTGAAGGGGCCGTTTTCCGCTACCCGTTCTTTTCCGTTTCGCTCCCGATTACTCCGCGTTCACCGCGAGTCGTCCGCTACCAGCGACTCGATCAGTTCCGCGGCCTCGACGGCCGTCCCGCCGAAGACGTAGGTCGCGGGTTCGATCCCGAACGCGCCGCGGTGGTAGGCGACGGGCGGTACGGTCCCGCGCTCGGCGAACCGCTCCCGGAGGTGGTCGCCCCGGTCCTCGTAGTCGGCGTCGAACTCGAGCGGTTCGATCCCCGCTTCCCTGGCCCGCTCGAGCAGGGCGTCGTCGGTGGCGACGTTGATCGCGCCGCGGACGTCGGGATCGACGGCGTTTGCCGCGAGTACCGCGGTGGCGACGTGTTTCGACGCGCCGAATTCCGGATTTGCGGGGATCTCGATCCGGCCGCCCATCGCGTAGATCCGGCCGGGGACGGCGGCTACGTCGGTTTCGTCGTCGGGGTCGGGCAGGGCCATGCCCACGTTGGTGCCCACGTTAGGGATGTAGTCGGCCATCCGGGGGATCGAGGCGAGGGTCCGCGCGGCCGTCCGGACGTTCGCGAGGACGTCGCGTTCGGCCCGGACGTCCGGGTCGAGCCCGCGGACGCAGAGGTCACAGCCCAGGCCCCGGAGTTCGGGCATCTCCTCCTCGTGGATCTCACAGACCGGGCCGCGGTCCTCGAGGGTGCGTACGAGCGCGAGGAGTTCGGCGAGCGCGTCGTAGCCGTCCATCTCGCCGCCGGCGAGGCCGTCGGCGATACGGTCGACGGTCGCGACGGTTTCGGGGTGGTTCCGGAAGCGGTCGTCGCCGCCGCCCTCGCCGCTGACGTACTTGCTGACGGCGGCCTGGGTGACGCCGAGTTCGGCGGCGATCTCCTGTTGGGTCATCCCGCGGTCGGCCAGCCGGGTCGCCAGCATCGCACGCACCGTCGGCAGGAATCGGTCGACGACGATCTCGCTCGGCAGGACAAGCGACATGGTTTGGTTCGTCGGAGGTTCGGACGGCGGTGGCTTAAGTCCGGCTACAGGCCCACCGGCTCCCGAAGCACCCGGGGCCGGATCCGGCCCGCTGCGAGAGGATAGCTATTAACCGTCGTCGTGCGAACGCCCGCCTATGGCAGTCTCGAGCGCCCCCGGCAAGGTCTATCTCTTCGGGGAGCACGCAGTCGTCTACGGCGAGCCAGCCGTCCCGTGTGCCATCGAGGTACGGGCGCGGGTCGGCGTCGAGCAGCGATCGGACAGCAAACTCCGGGTCCACGCGGAGGACCTGAGCCTGGACGGGTTCACGGTGGAGTACGGGGGTCCCGCCGACGGGCGGCCCGACATCGACGCGTCGGAATCGCTGGTCAGCGCGGCGATGGGCTACGTCGACGAGGCGATCCAGCAGGTCCGGGACGTGACCGGGGAGGACGACGTCGGCTTCGACGTGACCATCGAGAGCGACATCCCCCTGGGTGCCGGGCTGGGATCGTCGGCGGCGGTCGTCGTCGCCGCCATCGACGCCGCGGCCCGCGAACTCGACGTTACCCTCGAGATCGACGAACTCGCCGAGCGGGCCTACCGAACCGAGTACGAGGTCCAGGACGGCCAGGCCTCCCGGGCGGACACGTTCTGCTCGGCGACCGGGGGCGCGGTCAGGGTCGAGGGCGACGACTGTCGCTCGATCGACGCGCCGGACCTGCCGATCGTGATCGGCTTCGACGGCGGCGCGGGCGACACCGGCGAACTCGTCGCCGGGGTCCGGAACTTGCGCGAGGAGTACGAGTTCGCTGCCGACACAGTCGAAGCGATCGGCGACGTGGTCCGGCAGGGCGAGCAGGCGCTTGCCGACGGCGACGTCGCGGAAATCGGCCGACTGATGGACTTCAACCACGGCCTGCTGTCGGCACTCGGGGTCTCCTCCCGGTCGCTCGACTCGATGGTCTGGGCGGCCCGGGACGCCGACGCCTACGGCGCGAAGCTGACCGGCGCGGGCGGGGGCGGCTGTATCGTCGCCCTCGATCCGACCGAGGAGACCGAGACCGCGCTGTCCTTTACCCCCGGCTGCGAGGAGGCGTTCCGCGCGGAACTCGCCGAGGAGGGGGTGAAGCGGCTCGAATGATCGTCCTCAAACTCGGCGGAAGCGTCATCACCGAGAAGGATCGCGCGGAGACGCTGGACGGCGACGCCCTCGAGCGGGCGGCAGACGCGATCGAGACGGCGCTTGCGGACGACGAAGACGAGGACGAAAGGCTCGTGATCGTCCACGGCGGCGGGAGCTTCGGCCACCACAACGCGAGCGAACACGGCGTTACCACGACCGAAGGGACCCACGAGGCCGGAGCCGTGATGGACATCCACGGCGCGATGGGGACGCTGAACCGCTTCGTCCTCGGTCGGCTCCACGAGCGGGACCTCGAGGCGGTACCGGTTCACCCGCTCTCGACGGCCTCCCGCGACGACGACGGCGACCTCGACCTGCCGACGACGCAGGTCCGAACGCTGCTCGGGGAGGGGTTCGTGCCCGTCCTCCACGGCGACGTGATCGCTCACGCCGGAACGGGTGCGACGATCGTCAGCGGCGACGAACTCGTGGTCGACCTCGCCCGCCAACTGGGGGCCGACCGGATCGGCCTCTGTTCGACGGTACCGGGCGTCCTCGACGGGAACGACGAGGTGATCGACGAGATCGTGGCGTTCGAGGACGCGGCGGACGTGTTAGGGGAAAGCGACGCGACCGACGTCACCGGCGGGATGGCCGCGAAGGTGCGGGCGCTGCTCGAACTCGAGGCCGAGGCCTCGATCTTCGGGCTCGAGGGACTGGAGCCGTTCCTCGCCGGCGAGAACCCGGGGACGACGATCGAGTGAGATGGCGCTCGAGTCGCGGTATCTCGCGGTGGTTCGGACGCTCACCGAGCGGCTTCCGGAGCATCTCGAGTGGGCGCTCACCGGGAGTACCGCCTTCGCCCTCCAGGGCGTTCCGGTCGAGCCGAACGACGTCGACGTCCAGACGACCGAAGACGGCGCGTACGGGATCGCGGACCGGTTCCCGGAGTCGGTCGTCGACCCGGTCCCGTTCGAGGAGGGCGATCGGATTCGCTCCCACTTCGGCGCCCTCGAACGCCGCGGCGTCCGCGTCGAGATCATGGGCGCGGTACAGAAGCGCGACGCCGACGGAACGTGGGAACTCCCGGTCGACGTCGCCGCCCACCGAACGTTCGCCATGGCGGATGGGACGCGAGTCCCCGTGCTCTCGCTCGAGTACGAGGCGAAGGCCTACGAGCGGCTGGGGCGATCCGAGCGCGCGAAACTGCTCTGTGAGTACGCCGAGACCGACTCGGCGTAGCCGACGACCAACCCACTGCGTTTTTAACACCCGGGCGTGTAGGGATGGATACCGAAACCCGCGGGCAAGTGCGTTCGGGTTCCGCGACGGTTGTCGCGGGACGATCGCTGCGGTTCCGAACGCATAGCGGGATGGCCGACGCGCTGTAAGACGCCGGGGCCGTAATCGACAGTCCGCGGACCGTTTCGATACGCTGGAGTCGATCACGGCTTTCAGTACAACGAACCATGGAAATCGAAATCGCAACAATTGGCGGCTACGAGGAAGTCGGACGGCAGATGACTGCCGTCCGCGCCGGGAACGACGTCGTCATCTTCGACATGGGTCTGAACCTCTCGCAGGTGCTGATCCACGACAACGTCGAAACCGAGCGGATGCACAGTCTCGATCTGATCGACATGGGAGCGATCCCGGACGATCGGATCATGAGCGACTTGGAGGGCGACGTGCAGGCGATCGTCCCCACCCACGGTCACCTGGACCACATCGGAGCGATCAGCAAGCTCGCCCACCGATACGACGCGCCGGTCGTCGCGACGCCGTTCACGATCGAGCTGGTCAAACAGCAGATCGAGAGCGAACAGAAGTTCGGTGTCGAGAACGACCTCGTCAAGATGGACGCCGGCGAGACGATGACGATCGGCGACCACGGGGTCGAACTCGAGTTCGTCAACGTCACCCACTCGATCATCGACGCGATCAACCCGGTCCTTCACACGCCCGAGGGCGCCATCGTCTACGGGCTCGACAAGCGGATGGACCACACGCCGGTCATCGGCGACCCGATCGACATGGAGCGGTTCCGCGAGATCGGTCGTGAGGACGAGGGCGTCCTCTGTTACATCGAGGACTGTACGAACGCGGGGAAGAAGGGTCGGACCCCCAGTGAGAGCGTCGCCCGCGAGCACCTCCGTGACACCCTCTACAGCATGGAGGACTACGACGGCGGCATCGTCGCGACGACGTTCTCCTCCCACATCGCCCGCGTCAAATCGCTCGTCGAGTTCGCCGACGACATCGGTCGCCAGCCCGTCCTGCTCGGCCGATCGATGGAGAAGTACTCCGGCACCGCAGAGCGGCTGGACTTCGTCGACTTCCCGACCGACCTCGGGATGTTCGGCCACCGCAAGTCCGTCGACCGCACGTTCAAGCGGATCATGAACGAGGGCAAGGAGAACTTCCTGCCTATCGTCACGGGCCACCAGGGCGAGCCACGCGCGATGCTCACCCGGATGGCCCGCGGCGAGACGCCCTACGAACTCGAGGGCGGCGACAAGGTCGTCTTCTCGGCCCGCGTCATCCCGGAGCCGACCAACGAGGGCCAGCGCTACCAGGCCGAGAAGTTGCTGGGCATGCAGGGCGCTCGTATCTACGACGACATCCACGTCTCGGGGCACATGAACCAGGAGGGCCACTACGAGATGCTGGACGCTCTGCAGCCCCAGAACGTCATCCCCGCCCACCAGGACCTCGAGCACCTGGCGAAGTACATCGACCTCGCCGAGAACCAGGGCTACGCGCTCGGGCGGGACCTCCACGCGACGCGCAACGGTAACCTGATCCAGCTCGTGGACTGATACTGACATCCATCGATATGACAACCCCCGAGGCACGCGAGGAGGCGGTGCTCGAAGCGGTCCGGAAGCGTCGTCGTCGAGTCAACGAGGCGATTCCCGAGGAGTTGCCGGTCCAGAAACCCGAACGGCTCTACGAGGCGTCCCGGTATCTGCTGGATGCCGGGGGCAAGCGACTCCGGCCGACGGTCCTGTTGACGACCGCGGAGGCGCTGGCCGACGTCGAGCCGCTGTCGACCGATTACCGGGAGTTCCCGACGCTTTACGACGACGTGAATGCGGACGCGAACGCAGACGCGACCGACACCATCGACGTGATGGACGCCGCCGTCAGCGTCGAAGTCATCCAGTCGTTCACCCTGATCCACGACGACATCATGGACGACGACGACCTCCGACGGGGCGTCCCCGCCGTCCACCGCGAATACGACCTCGAGACGGCGATCCTCGCCGGCGACACGCTCTACTCGAAGGCCTTCGAGATCATGCTCGGGACCGGCGCGGAGCCGTCCCGGAGCGTCGAGGCGCTGGAGGTCCTCGCGACCACCTGCACGAAGATCTGTGAGGGCCAGTCGCTCGACGTCACCTTCGAGCAACGAACGGACGTCACCCCCGAGGAGTACCTCGAGATGGTCGAACAGAAGACCGCCGTGCTGTACGCGGCGTCTGCCTGTCTGCCGGCCATCCTGCTGGGTGCGGACGACGAGACCGTCGACGCGCTGTACGGCTACGGGCTGGACATCGGCCGGGCGTTCCAGATCCAGGACGACGTGCTCGACCTGACGGTCCCGAGCGATCAGCTCGGCAAACAGCGGGGCAGCGACCTCGTCGAGAACAAGCAGACGCTGATCACCGTCCACGCCCGGGATCAGGGCGTCGACGTCGACTCGCTCGTCGACACCGACGACGTCGACTCCGTCACCGAGGCCGAGATCGACGACGCGGTCGCCGAACTCGAGGCGGCGGGCTCGATCTCCTACGCCAACGAGAAGGCACGTGACCTGGTCGACCAGGGCAAGCGGCGACTCGAG
The DNA here is from genome assembly GCF_000226975.2 of Halobiforma lacisalsi AJ5. Classification (NCBI taxonomy): domain Archaea; kingdom Methanobacteriati; phylum Methanobacteriota; class Halobacteria; order Halobacteriales; family Natrialbaceae; genus Natronobacterium; species Natronobacterium lacisalsi. The sequence continues at coordinate 2,350,259 of NZ_CP019285.1, forward strand.
GTCCTGCCGGACAACGAGGCGCGACACCTGCTCGAGGAGCTTGCGGATTACCTGATCGAGCGCGGTTACTGACGCCGACGCCGACGCCGCGCCGGTCGTTCTTTTCGGACACAGCGACAGCGAGTCCCGGAGTCTCGAGCGGCTGCTCCAGCTGACTCCCTTTTAAATTCAGACCACCAGCGAGACCGCCAGCCCGATCAGCACGACCCCGAGCGCGAGCTTCAGCCGATCCGCGGTGATCCGGTGGGCGAGCCACCAGCCGAGGCCGACGCCCCCGAGGTAGGCGGCCGTGATCGGCACGAACAGCGACGCGACGACCGCGTCCCGGAGCAGGTAGTTGACCGAGGTAAACAGCGCGGTGAAGACGACGACGATCTGCGTGACGGCGATGGTCACGAGCATCGGCACGCCGACCAGGACGAGCGCGGGGGCCGACAGCGCGGCCCCACCGATCCCCAGGAGGCCGCCGAAGACGCCGATCACGAGCCCGATCCCGGCGAACGCGGCGAGACCGCGTCCGTCCCGGCCGAGTTCGAGGCGGGGCTCGAGGTCGCGGTGTTCCCGGTAGACGATGTTTGCACCGACGACTGCGAGCAGCGCGGCGAGCACGAACCCGTAGGCGCGCCGCGAGAGGTAGGCGTTTGCCCGGACGCCGAGCCACGTGCCGACGGCGGCGGCCGCGCTGACCGCGCCCGCGATCGGCCAGTCGATCTCGCCCGACCGCGCGTAGACGACGCTGCCGAACACCGCGCCGACGGTGAAGATCGCACTGGACGTGCCCGCGACCTCGTCGCTCGAGAGCGACGTCAGGAGGTAGAGTCCAGTGACGATGAGGATCCCGCCGGGGCCGATCGTGGCGACGATCACGCCGCCGAGAAAGGCAAGCGCGAGCAGGGCGACCAGCACCTCGAGGGTGACGACCACGGTCTCGACGCCCGATAGCCGACTCGGTCGGTTAACGGCTTTCCTTGCTGGTGTGGGCGGGTCTTCCGGTCCTCCCGTGCGGTTTCGCGGCCGGTTCCGTACTCCCGAACGGCGAGGGCTGGACCCGATCGACCATGGATCGATGGGGCGATCCGACCGGCTTCCGGACCCCGCCGCAGTACGGCGTTTCGAAAGGTGCCGGTTGAATATTCCGGGCGTGGACACTCATCTCCCCGACCGTTGGCTGTAGGTGGACTACACTCAGTGACGCCCGCACTCGTCCGATTTTCGGGATCGGGCATACGACCCTCCATGACACGAATACACCCACACTCCGACGAGGCACAGCGTATCGAATCCCCACGGAAATCGTTCGTCAGCGTCCGACACCTGCGACGAATCGACCGCCGAACGGCGAGGGCCGACGGATGAGTATCCGCAATATCTCTTCGGTCGACTACGTCGCCGGACAGGTTCAGCAGTACGGACTGGCGTTCGTGATGGTCGCCAGCTACTTCGGCTCCGGATCGGTGTTCATCGCGAGCCAGGCGGGCGTGATGCACGGCTACACGCTGTTGTGGGCCGTCGTCGGCGCCGCGCTGCTCGGCTTCATGGCCCAGGACATGAGCGCCCGACTGGGGATCCACGGCGAGCCCCTGATGATATTCGTCCGGGAGAAACTCGGCCGGCCAGGGGCCACGGCGATCGCGGTATTCCTCTCGATCGGCTGTATCGCGTGGACCCTCGGTCTCGTCGCCGCTGTCGGCGCGGGCGTCTCGTTCCTGCTCGGCGGCGCGATCGGCTGGCAACCGATCGCCGTCGTGACGACGTTCGCGGCGATCGGCGTCGGCCTGCTGAACTACGACACCGTCGAGAACGTGATGATCGGGATGATGCTGTCGCTGATGGTCATCTACGTGATCGTCGCGCTTCCGAGCGGCGCGAATCCCGGCGACATCGCCGTCGGGTTCGTCCCGACGATGGACACGTTCGGCGCGCTTGCGATGGCCGCCGGTCTGCTCGGGACGACCGCCCTGTGGCCCAACTTCTTCCTCGAGTCGATCCTCGTCCACCAGAAGGGGTGGACGGAACAGAGCGATCTGCCCGACGCGCGGGAGGACCTGGCGATCGGCTACGCCGTCGGCGGCGTAACGACGATCGCGATCCTGATCGCCGCCGCGGCGCTCCTGCGCCCGATGGGCTTTACGCAACTCGAGACGTTCATCACGCCCGGCGAGGCGCTGGTCGAGGTGCTGGGCGTGTGGGCCATGGTGCTGTTCGTCGGCGGCGTCATCGCGGCCGCGTTCAACAGCATTATCCCGATCATGTGGGCACCCGCGTACATGGTCCCGCAGGCGGCCGGAGTGGACGTCCAGAAGGGCGACCGGCTGTTCAAAATCGTCTTCGCGAGCCTGACCGGCGTGGGCGTACTCTCGCCCATGATCAGCCGGATCCTGGACCTCTCGGTCGTCGACATGGTGATCCTGTTCCCGATGTACAACGGGATCTTCGGGTTGCCGGTCGCTGCCGTTCTGCTGTTCTGGGCGGTCAACGACCGCGAGACGATGGGCGAGTACCGCAACTCGTTGAAGCTGAACGTCGTCAACGCGTCGCTTGTGTTGTTGGCCATCGTGCTCGCCGCCCTGTCGATGCAGGACTTCCTGGACCTGATCACCGGCGGCGGGTTCTGAGCCGCTCCTGATCCCGTTCCCGAGGGTTCGTGGCTCGGCGCGCGACCGGAATCGGCGAGCCGACACCGCGGGGGTTTTGGTCCGGGCACGAATACCGCTCGATAATGAACGACGATTTGCGCGAGCGCGTCGAGCGCGAGGCCGAGAAACACGCGCTGTTGAACGCAGTCAAACACGAGAGCGACGCCGACGTCGGCGCGATCATGGGGCCGCTGATGGGCGACAACCCCGAGTTCCGCGAGCACGGCGACGAGATTCCGGGCGTCATCGGCGGCGTCGTCGGCCGGGTCAACGACCTCCCCTACGAGGAGAAACGGGAGCGACTCGAGGAACTCGCCCCCGACGAACTCGAGGAGATCGAGGCCGAAGAGGAAGACGAACACGACCTCCCGGACCTCCCGAACGCCGCGGAGCCGAGCTCCGCGAGCCCTGACTCGCAAACTCATCAGGACGCCGAGGAGTACGACGAGGTCCGGATGCGCTGTGCGCCGAACCCGAACGGCCCCTGGCACGTCGGCCACGCCCGGATGCCCGCCGTCATCGGTACCTACCGCGAGCGCTACGACGGCTGGTTCTGCGTTCGGTTCGACGACACCGACCCCGAGACCAAGCGGCCCGACCTCGAGGCCTACGACGCCATCCTCGAGGACCTCGAGTATCTCGGGTTCGAACCCGACGCGGTCTATCGGGCGAGCGACCGCCTCGAGATCTACTACGACCACGCCCGCGAACTGATCGAGCTCGGCGGCGCCTACACCTGCTCCTGTTCGGGCGAGGAGTTCTCGGACCTGAAGAACGCGGGCGAGCCCTGTCCGCACCGCGACAAGGACGAGGAGACCGTCCGCGAGGAGTTCGAGGCGATGGTCGACGGCGAGTACGAGAGCGGCGAGATGGTCCTGCGGGTCAAGACCGACATCGAGCACAAGAACCCCGCACTCCGGGATTGGGTCGCGTTCCGGATGATCGATACGCCACACCCACGGGAGGAGGCAAGCGAGTACCGCTGCTGGCCGATGCTCGACTTCCAGTCGGGAATCGACGACCAGCTGACCGGCGTCACCCACATCATTCGCGGCATCGACCTGCAGGACTCCGCCAAGCGCCAGCAGTTCGTCTACGACTACTTCGGCTGGGAGTACCCCGAGGTCGTCCACTGGGGCCACGTCCAACTGGACGCCTACGACGTGAAGATGAGCACCTCCACCATCTCGGAACTGATCGAGGAGGGCGAACTCGACGGCTGGGACGACCCGCGCGCGCCGACGCTCAAGAGCCTCCGCCGACGCGGGATCCGCGGCGAGGCCATCGTCGACGCCATGGTCGAACTCGGCACCTCGACCAGCGACGTCGACCTCGCGATGAGTTCGATCTACGCCAACAACCGCGAACTGATCGACGACGAGACCGACCGCCGGTTCCTCGTCCGCGACGGGACCGAGCTCCCGCTTGGCGGCAGCCCCCCCGAGGAGGCGAACCCGCCGCTGCACCCCGATCACGAGGACCGCGGCGTCCGGGAGATCCCCGTCGGCGACGCCGTCCTGCTCGAGCCCGAGGACGTCCCGGACCGCGAGGGCCGCGTCTGGCTGAAGGGGCTGGGCTGTTTCCAGTACACCCGGGATAGGCTCCAGTACACCGGCGAGGACATCGAGGTCGTCCGCGAGGGCGACGTCGACGTCGTTCACTGGGCCCCCGCCGAGGAGAGCGTTCCCGTCCGAATGCGGACGATGACCGGCGACGTGTCGGGTCGGGCCGAACCCGGAGTCGCCGACCTCGAGAGCGACGAGATGGTTCAGTTCGAGCGAGTCGGTTTCGCCCGGATCGATCGGCACGAGGACGACGAGACGGTCGCCTACTACACGCATCCCTGATCGCGGCCACGGATCGCCTCGAGTCGTCGGAGGGGCGTCGGAGGGGACCGACCGCTATTCCGCTCCGTCACCGACGTCGGCGTCGACGTCAGCCACCATCGTCCGCCGAACGGTCTCGAACCCCAGTTTTTCGTAGAACGCGAGCGCCCGTTCGTTTTCGACGTCGACCTCGAGCGCGAACTCGGAACAGCCCCGTTCGCGCGCTCGAGTCCTGGCTCGATCGATCAACTCGCGAGCCAGCCCCGTCCCGCGGTACGGCTCTCCGACGTAGATGTCACGGATGACGAGCCGATCCGGACGGTCGAACGTCGACGGGGGCTCGTCGACCTCGGTCGCGACGAACCCGGCGAACTCGCCGTCTACCTCCGCGAGGGGCTCCTGCTCGCGACCACGACCGCGAGCGCGACTGTGACCGGAGTCAGCGTCGACGGCGACCCACGCCCGGTAACTGTCCTCCTCGAGACGGTCCAGCCGGTACTCGAGTTCCGACTCCACGGGATCGACGTCGTCGGCCAGCGCGAACCCCTCGGCTATTCCCTCGAGTTCGCGGTTGAAGGGCACCCAGAGCCTCTCGAGATAGCGACGGACGGCGGCTTCGTCTGCGGGGAGTCGACGGATCTCCATGTCTGTACTCGACGTTCGGCGGAGGCCGGCTTACCCTTGTCCTTCCGACTCGAGGAGGTCGTCGGCCCGCTCCGGGAGCGGATCGGCGACCACGCCGTCCTGCCGACCGAGGACCCGTGCGTGAGCGGCACAGACGTACCGGTTCTCGGCCCACGGGATGTGTAACTCGACGGCGGCGGGCCGCTGGCACTCCGCTTCGGAACACTCCATAGTCGTGTGAACGGGAGCCACGAGTTGAGCCTTTCCCCGGTTCCGTCCCCGCCCACGCTCACAGCAGGAACACGGCGATCAGGAAGCCGAACAGGACCGTCGCCGTCAGCAGCGCCTGGGCGGCCGTCGAGGCGAGCATGCCCCCGGTCGCGTACAGCGCCGACTGCGCGCTCTCGTCGACGTTGCCGTCGCGGACGAACTCGAGGGCGAAGACCGTCCCGAACAGCCCTACGAGCAGCCCGATCGGGCCGGTGACGACCATGAGGACGATCCCGACGGCGGCCGCGGCGGCGGTCGTTCCCCACGACGCGCCGCCGGCCTTCGCCGCGATCGAGCCGCCGAAGAACTCGACGAGCAGCGTCAAGACGCCGAGCAACGTCAGGACGGCGAGCGTGAGAGCGCCGGGCTCTGTGAAGCCGGAGTGCCACCAGTAGAGGTAGACGCCGGCCAGGGAGAGCAGACCCCCGGGGACCAGCGGCACGACGGTGCCGGCGACGGCGGCGACGAGCAAGGCGACCGCGAGGACCGTGATCGCGTCGACCATACCCCGACGAACGTGGGCCGACGCCAAAGTCGTGCTGTCGGCACCTTGAGGGGGAAGGCTGAGCCCCGAGCCCGAACCCCGCTACCTCGAGGACGGATACGGCTCACACCTCTCTACCCCTCCGCAGAGCGGACCGTCTCTCGAGTCGATACGATTACCTTCCGTCGGCTGAACGTCCACCCATGGCAGACGGCGCGATCATCGTCGGCGGTTCGTCCGGCATCGGCGAAGCGCTGGCTCGCGAACTCGCCGACGACGGCTACGTGGTCGGGCTGGCGGCCCGACGGACGGAACGGATGCGACGGATCGGTTCGGAACTGGCGACCAAGTCCTACGTCGCGACGATGGACGTCACCGACCCCGAGGACGCCCGCGAGGGCTTTTTCCAGCTCGCGGAGGCGATGCCGTCGGTCGACCTCGTGGTCGTCAGCGCCGGCGTCGCCGACGTCAACTACGACCTCGAGTGGGCGTCCGAACGGCGCACGATCGACGTCAACGTCCGCGGGTTCGCGGCGATCGCGACGGCGGCGATCTCGTACTTCGAGGAACGCTCCGGCCGTGCCGGCGAGACGGGCGGGCACCTCGTCGGCATCTCCTCGGTCGCGAGTCGGTTCGGCAACGGCGGCACGCAGGCGTACAACGCCTCGAAGGCGTTCGTCTCGCGCTACCTCGAGGGACTGCGAACCCGACAGGCCGGCTCCGGCGGGGACGTGACGATCACGACGATCGAACCAGGCTTCGTCGACACCGAGATGTCCTACGGCTCGTTCTGGCAGTGTTCCCCGGAGACGGCAGCAAAGCAGATCGTCCGCGCGATACGGAAGGAGAAGACCCACGCGTACGTCACGCGGCGGTGGCGGCTCGTGGCGTGGACGCTGTCGCTGGTGCCGAACGCAATTCTTCGGCGGGCGCTGTCCTGAACGCGCTATTCCCCGAACCGTTCCCGGACCTCGAGGGCCGCATCGACTCCGCGTTCGACCCCGTATCGGTCGACCAGCGGCCGGACCGCATCGCCGAGCGCGCGCATACACTGCCCCGCGGAGGGGTACTCGAGCCGGTCCGCGACGGCGGGCCACTCCCGCCCCTGGAGCCCGCGGAGGACCAGCAGCCGCTCCTCCCGCGGCGTGAGGTCGACGTCGGCCGGGTCCTCGACGAAGTACCGGACGATCAGCCGGCGGAACGGGCCGGGGTCGACGTCGAACAGCCCCGGGCCGTAGGCTGCGCCCCCGACCACGCGCCACTCGTGGTCGCTCACCTCGAGCGGCGGCGCGGCGTCGGCGTCGACGCTCCGGAGGACCGCGCGGGCCACGTCGGGATCGAGGTCGGCGAGCGAGTCGGTACATAGCGCGGAGAACCGCCGGGCGAACCACGCGGCGTGGCGGTCGCGGAGCCGCTGCCCGGCCCCGGAGACCGGCGCGAGCATGAGCGCCGAGTACTCCCCGCTGGCGTCGTTGCGGGTGGTCGAGACGTGAACGGTCCGGTAGCCGTTTTCGCGCCAAAACTCGAGCAAGCCGGGCGTCGCGCCGAAGCCGGTGCCGAGCCAGTCGATGTTCGAGTCGTCGTCGCTCGCGAACTCGTCGCGAACGTGCTCGAGCAGCGCCGAGCCGAGCCCGCGCGAGCGCGCCGCGTGGTGGGTCGCGATGCGGACGACCCGCAGTCCGGCGGGGGCGCCCGCTTCCTCGTCCCGGAGCTGGCTGGTCAACACGTCCGGGAGCATGTTCCCGCGCACGCGGCCGCCCTCGTACATCTCGGCGCGGGTCTCCGCCGAGAGGTTCCCCTCGCGAGCCAGGAGGGCGACGCTGACGACGTGGCCGTCGTGGACGAGGGCGCGAGCCTCGAGGTTCGGCGCGTCGAGCAGGCGCGCGAGGTCGTTGGGCTCGGTCCGGTAGTGGGCGAGCACCAGCAGCCCGAACGCCTCCCGCAGGAGGCGGTCGTCCGCGAGCAGGTCCACGGGCTCGAGTCGCCGGTACTCGACGCTGTCGGGGGCGGCGTCCTCGACCAGCGGCTCGACCGGCGGCCGGGCGTCGAGCAACAGCGCCCGGAAGGCCCATACCTCGACGGGGTCGCCCGCGGCGTAGCGGATCGGCTCCACGAGGGTCCGTTCGGTCACCTCGTGATCGCTTCCAGCCAGTCGGTCCCGGAACCGAACGGAGAACCCGCGGCCGGCACCCTCGTAGCCGTGGATCGTCGTCGCGAACGCGACGGCGTCGGCCGCGAGGAACGCCTCGAGCCGCGAGACGGGCAGCGCGGCGGCTTCGTCGACGATCACGACGTCCGCCTCCCCGACCGCGTCGACGGCCGCGGCGGGTTCGAGGAACCGGACCCGGCCGCCCGCCGTCGTCTCGACGTGGCGGCCGTCGACGCTCGAGGCGACCCCCAGCGTCTCGCAGAGTTCGCCGGCCCGGTCGAACGCCTCGCGGGCGTTGCGCGCGTCGGGGGCCGTGACGAGCACGTCCGCGCCGTCGGCGGCGAACGCGCCGGCCGCGAGCCCCGCGGCGCTGGATTTCCCGCGCCCGCGGTCGGCCTCGAGCACGACGGCGCGGCGTGATTCCTCCTCGCCCGCGCGAAGCGATTCGAAGGCCTCGACCGCTTCGGCCTGGTCGCTCGTGAGACAGGCCTCGTAGGCTGCGGCCGGGAACCGACGGTCGGACGACGGGTCGGACCGCGGGTCGACGGCATCGGCGTCGACTTCGGGAAGGCGCGGCGCGGGATCCGTCAGCCCGTCGTCCGCGATCCGGCCGGCCTCGAGGTCGACGATCGCGACGCCCCGATGGTCCCGAAGGGTATCGACGAGCCGCCGGCGAAACCGGCCCGAAACGTCCGCGAGCGCGAACGGCGGGACCGCGAGCGACTCGTCGAACGACCCGCGACGGTCCGGCCACTCCTCGAGCGGCGGGGTCAGGAGCACGAGCAGGCCGCCGCCGTCGACGGCGCCGACGACCTTCCCGAGGGCGTTCGGGCGGAGTCCGTCGTGGGCGTCGATGGCGACGATATCGCGAGTCGTTCCGAGCAGTTCGCTCGCGTGAACGCCTTCGATCTGCTCGCAGCGCAGTCGGTCCTCGGGGCCGACGAGCGTGGTGCTCGTGATCGGCACCGGGAGCGAATCGAGGACCGCCTCGAGCGCCTCGTACCCGCGTTCGCGATCACCGGCGAGGACCAGGGCCCGGCGCTCGTTCGCATCTCGTGCCTCCGCGGCGAGCGCCGCCGCGAGGTCCGCGACGTCGTCCATACGTTCGCCTTCGCGCCTCGAGAGTAATAGGCACCGGAACCGCGAGGGGCGAGAAGCGGGGGCCGCTACGAGTCGGTCCGACCGGGAGCGTTCGGCCAGCCCATCGGCGTGCCGTCCGGCTGTCGGACCCACCAGCCCGCGAGGACGGCGTAGCCAGCCGCGACTGCGATCACCATCGGCAGCCCGCCGATGGGGTGCCACAGGCCGGGGCCGGTGACGGCGGTCCGGACGATCGTCGGCGTCGCCGGCTGTCCCGGTACGGGTGCGGCGAGGATGTTGTTCGCCGCGAAGTTGATCGCGAAGTGAACGCCGATCGGGGCCGCGAGTCGACCGGTGAGGACGTACGTGACCGCGAGCAGTCCGCCCATGAGCGTCCAGACGACGAGCATCCCGGCGAGCGAGGCGTTCCCGGGAACTGCCGACGCTGGCGCGTGGAGGGACCCGAAGACGACCGAGGAGACGACGACGGCACCGACGGTGGCCGCACACGGGGACAGCGATCGGGAGGCCAATCCCTCGGTCGCGTTCGTGACGAACAGCCCTCGGAAGACGACCTCCTCCCAGAAGCCGACGCAGAGCCAGACGACGGCGAACGCGGCGATACCGAGCGGAAGCGAGCCGACGGATCCGGGGGAGAGGACCCCTTCGATCCTGACGCTGCCGACCGCGTAGCCGATCCCGTACGCGAACCCGAGCACCGCACCCCCGAAGAGGACGCCGATCCCGAACTGCTGTCCCCACTCCCGGGACGCGTCGAACCCATACTCGGCGATCGGTCGCCGATCCAGCGCCCGCGCCGAACCGACGAGAACCAGGGCCGCGACGGCGGCGGCCGACCCGTTCGAGAGGAGACCGGCCCACGGCGGTGCCGGCTCGAGGCCGAACGCGGCCGACAGGACGCCGGGGACGACGCCGGCCCCGATCACCAGGACCGTCAAGAGCGGAACCGCGATCCGCCAGATAGCCCGTGGGCGGGGGTCGTCCCGGCCACGGACGATCCTCGAGACGAGACGGCGCAGGCGGCTCGGTTCGGTCATCGGTCTACCACCGGCGAAAGGGCCGAGGGCGGGACGGAGTCGGCTGATCGCCGTCCGGCCGGTCGGTCGGTCAGGGGAACGATCCGGTAGCGGATGGACGGTCGCATCTGATCTCGAATGCGGACGCTCGGCCCGTATAACTGAGCCGTAGCGTATTATTGTTCTCGAGATTAGATGTCCAGGGGATGGCCGACGATCGAACGCGGTGGACCGACCGCACGGGGGTCTTCGATCTGCTCACCAACGAGACGCGGGTGGGGATCGTCGCCGAACTCGCGGCTCGACTGGGGGACGACCGCGACGGTCGTGACCTGTCCTTCTCGGAACTCAGGCGGCGCGTCGAGGGCCGGGAAACGGGGAACTTCTCCTACCACCTCGAGCCGCTCGAGGGGACGCTCGTCGAGCGGACCGAACGGGGAACCTACCGGCTGACGGAACGCGGCGCGTACCTCGCGAGCGTGCTCGCGGCGGGGTTCTACGAGGAACACGAACTGCGGACCGTCGCGAAGGAAGTCGGGCCCTGTCCGGAGTGCGACGAACCCCTCGAGTGTCGCCACGAGAACGGCCTGTTGCGCATCGCGTGTGCGAACGACCACGCTGCGGCCCAGATTCTGATGCCCCGCAGCCAACTCGAGCGCCGTTCGGCCGACGAACTGGTGACCGCGGCGACGGCAGTCGCCCACTACCACACGTCGCTCGTCCGACGGGGAGTGTGTCCGCTGTGTCACGGCACGACGGAGGGCACGCTCGAGGAGGGGCCGGCCGAGCGCCCCCATGTGACGTATCGCTGTCGCCACTGCGGAGTCGCCGGGTTCGGCGCACCGGGCGTCTTCCTCCTCGATCATCCGGCCGTCGTCGCCTTTCTCCACGAGCACGGGATCGACGCCCGGGAGATACCACCCTGGAGCCCGCTGCTCGCTGACGGGGGTTCCGTCGACTCGACGGTGGTGAGCCGCGATCCGCCGCGGCTCCGCTGTAGGGTTCGGCTCGAGGGTGACGAACTCCAGTTGGGTTTCGACGTCGCCGCGGGCCGAACCCGGCTCGAGGGACCGGCCGGGGAGAGCGCTGGCGACGACGGTGGTGGGAACGGAGGGTAACCGATTACCGGACCACCGGACCGGATCGTCATCACGGGAGCGTGCCGGAACCGTGCGGACGGCTCTCACCCCCTCGCGCGTTTGAACACGCTTTTAAGGGGGGCAACGCTACTCCGTAGTACACCCTACGCGGGGTTGATGATGCTCCTAGCCACACAGGACTTCCGCCGAACTCAGTTCGGCCAGGGGTGACCAGCGCCCCGGACGGCAGGGGAGCGCGAGCCCACGCGTAGGAGAGGTGAACAACCAATGTCAGTCTACGTCACAACCGACATCCCAGCCGACCTCGCCGACGACGCCCTCGAGGCGCTCGAGGTCGCACGAGACACCGGACGAGTAAAGAAAGGAACCAACGAAACGACGAAGGCGATCGAGCGCGGCAACGCCGAGCTCGTCTACGTCGCCGAAGACGTCTCGCCCGAAGAGATCGTCATGCACATCCCCGACCTCGCCGACGAGAAGGGCATCCCCGTCGTCTTCATCGAGACCCAGGACGACGTCGGCCACGCTGCCGGTCTCGAAGTCGGCTCGGCCGCCGCGGCGATCGTCGACGCCGGAGAGGCCTCCGGCGACGTCGAAGACATCGCCGACAAGGTCGAGGACCTCGACTGAGGTGATCAGAGATGAGTGCTGAAGAGGAAGAAACCGGATCCACGCCCGCCGAGGTCATCGAGATCGTCGGCAAGACCGGCATGCACGGCGAGGCCATGCAGGTCAAGTGCCGGATCAAGGAGGGCGAGAATCAGGGACGCATCATCACCCGGAACTGCCTCGGGCCGGTCCGCGAAGGGGACGTCCTCCAACTTCGCGAGACCGCCCGCGAGGCGGACGCCATCGGAGGTCAGTAACCAATGGTCGAGAAACGCACCTGCGACTACACGGGCGAAGAGATCGAGCCCGGCACGGGCATCATGTACGTCAAAAACGACGGCACCGTGCTCCACTTCGTCGACTCCAAGGCCGAGAAGAACTACAAGCTCGGCCGCGAGCCCCGCGACCTCGAGTGGACCGCGGAAGGTCGCGCCGGCAAGGGTCCTGCGGGGCCCGACCAGGAGGAGGCCGCCGAATCCGAGGACCTCGAGGAAGAGACAGAGGTCGTCGAGGACGAGGACGAAGGCGAGGAAGACGAAGAAGAAGACGTGCCCGCCGGGGACGAGACGGTCGACGAGACCGAAGACGCCGAAGCCGAGGGTGAGGCCTGATGGGCGAGCACGAACGCACCTTCGTGATGGTCAAGCCCGACGCGTTCGCGCGCGGCCTGGTCGGCGAGGTCATCTCCCGACTCGAGGACCGCGGGCTGAAGCTCGTCGGTATCAAGGTCATCAACATGCCCCGCGAACGGGCGGAAGAGCACTACGCCGAACACGAGGACAAGCCGTTCTACGACGACCTCGTCGACTTCATCACTTCGGGCCCGGTCGTCCCGATGGTCTGGGAGGGCCAGGACGCGACCCGTCAGGTCCGCCAGATGATCGGCGCGACCGACCCGCTCGAGGCCGAGCCCGGCACCATCCGTGGCGACTACGCGCTCGACCTCGGTCGGAACGTCGTTCACGCGGCCGACCACGAGGACGAGGGCGCCAACGAACGTGAGATCGCGATCCACTTCGACGAGGACGAACTGATCGATTACGAGCAACACGACGCAGAGTGGCTCTACGAGTAAGCTAGTCGTACTCGTACTTACAGTCACACTCGAACTCGAACTCGCCTTCTCACACTCGACGGATACTCTTCCGTCGATCCATCTCACGTTCTTCCCCGAAGAGTGCCTGCTGGCGGTTACAGAATCCGTATCACGCCGGAAGCGGCCGGTTGATCGACAGTCGATCGTCGATTTACCGGGTTATAATTCCGGCCGATAGTAGATCATTTAATACAGATCGAGATTTCGGTAGACGTAACATCTAATGTGTCGGCTGCAGTAGAGGCTGCTGGTGGTTTCGAATGGTAACTCACGGTAGGTGGTTTGGGGATGCGTGAAACCGAACGAGCGTCGGCTGTTCGCACGGCCGACGTGACGCCGTCGCTCGACCGGGTTTTCGACCTGTTGTCCGATCGTCGTCGCCGATACGCGCTGTACTATCTCAACGACCGGGGCGACGGGGTGGCGACCGTCGGCGAACTCACGGATCACATCGCGGCCCTCGAGAGCCGAGAGGACTCGACCGGCGGCGAGAGCGCGAGCACAGGCGGGCCGGAAACCGAGTCGGAACGCAAAGAGGGGATCCGAACGGAACTCCGACACGTCCACCTGCCGAAACTCGCTGAGATCGGTGTCGTCGAACACGATCAGCGAAGCGACACGGTCCGCTACTGGAGCCAGCCGTCGCTCGAGGAGTGGCTCGAGCACGCCGAACACAAGGAATTGTAGCCTGAGCAGCGACACCGAGCGACGGCGCTCGAAGCCCGGTTGCCCGGATGCTCGAGCGCGCTGAAAGGTTTAAGACCGAGTTCGTGGTGGATCGCGATGGAGTTCGGACCACTCGAACACCGATCTCGTGAGACATGATACCGTTTCACTCCTCAACGTTTAACAGGAGTGATACCGTTAGAAACGTCACAGGTGTGTACTTATGACTGACCACGAACTACCACCGCTCCCATACGATTACGACGCACTCGAACCGGCGATCTCCGAACAGGTCGTCACCTGGCATCACGACACCCACCACCAGGGGTACGTAAACGGCCTCAACTCCGCCGAGGAGACCCTCGCGGAGAACCGCGAGTCGGGCGACTTCGACTCGACGCCCGGCGCGCTCTCGAACGTTACCCACAACGGCTGTGGACACTACCTCCACACGCTGTTCTGGGAGAACATGTCCCCCGATGGCGGCGGCGAACCCGAGGGCGACCTCGCCGACCGCATCGAGGAGGACTTCGGCTCCTACGAGGGCTGGAAGGGCGAGTTCGAGGCCGCAGCCGGTGCCGCCGGTGGCTGGGCACTGCTGGTGTACGATCCGGTCGCGAAGCAACTGCGCAACGTCGCGGTCGACAAACACGACCAGGGTGCGCTCTGGGGCTCCCATCCGATCCTCGCGCTGGACGTCTGGGAGCACTCCTACTACTACGACTACGGTCCGGACCGCGGCAGCTTCATCGACGCCTTCTTCGACGTCGTCGACTGGGACAAGGCCGCAGAGGAGTACCAGAAGTGCCTCGACCACTTCGAGTAAGCGACAAGTAAGTCAACCCCGATTTTCTTTCGAGCGGTCGACGGGAGCGATGTGTCTCGCGTTTCCCACACAGTGTTTCGAGTGCTGGTCCCTCTCGATACGGTTCTATCGCCTCGCCGCGTGTGCTGCCTTCGTCCACTGTGATTGACTACCATGGTTTATGTCAACGGCTGTTGAGGGGCCGGTATGGCCGTCGAGAACACCGACGCCGTCGGCGATCCCGAACAGCGAACGGGTTCGAATCGACACGTGGAGACGGGCTCGAGGTCCGACCAGGGGGAGCCACGAGGGGGAGCGAGCGGGCAAGCGCAAGCGGAGTTAGCCGCCGACCTCCGGGACGCCTGCCGCGGGGACGTCCGCTTCGACGAGTATACGCGAGTGCTGTACGCGACCGACGGGAGCATATATGGAGCACAGCCCGCCGGCGTCGTCCTGCCGCGGGACGTCGACGACGTCCGGGCGGCGGTCCAGGTCGCGAGCGACCACGGCGTGCCGATCCTCCCGCGGGGTGCGGGCTCTTCGCTGGCCGGCCAGACCGTCGGTCCCGGCTGCGTCGTACTCGATCTCTCGCGACACATGGACGTGATCCTCGAGATCGATCCCGACGAGCGTCGGGCGGTCGTCCAGCCCGGGGTCGTCCAGGACGACCTGGACGACGCGCTCGAGCCCCACGGGCTGAAGTTCGCTCCGGACCCGGCGTCGTCGAACCGGGCGACGATCGGCGGCGGGATCGGGAACAACTCGACGGGAGCACACTCGGTCCGGTACGGGATCACAGACGCCTACGTCGAGGAGTGTACGGCGGTCCTCGCGGACGGCTCGATCATCGAGGCTCGCGACGTCGTCCTCGACAGCGAGGAATGGGACCGGATCGTCTCGAAGGACGACCGCGAAGCGGAGATCTACCGGACGGTCAGGGCCGTCGTCGAGGACAACGCGGCGGAGATCGAGGAGCGGTACCCGGACCTGAAACGCTGTGTCAGCGGCTACAACCTCCAGAAGGTGATCCGTGAACCCGGAGAGAACGAGGGGGCTACCGCTTCGGAAGCCCGAGCGGGCGAAGCCCGCGAGGACGGCGAGCGGATCATCAACCTCTCGAAACTGCTGGTCGGGGCCGAGGGGACCCTCGGCGTCGTCGTCGAGGCGACGCTGTCGCTCGTTACCCGCCCCGAGGAGACCGCGTTGCTGGTCGCCTGCTACGACGACCTGCTCGAGGCGCTGTCGGCCGTTCCCGCGGCCCTCGAACTAGAGGCCAGCGCGGTCGAGTTGATGGACGACGAGGTGTTCCGGCTGGCCGCCGATTCGACGGAGTACGCCGAGTACGCCGCGCCGATCCCCGACGATACCGCCGCGGCGCTGATGCTCGAGTTCGACTCGGAACTGTTCGACGACCTCCCGGCCGCGGTCGACGACGCGCGGGACCGCCTCGTCGCGAACGGGGCGGCCGTCGAGTCTCTCGAGGCCCTCGATCCCGCCGACCAGAAGCGGCTCTGGAAGCTCCGGAAGGCGGCGATTCCGCTGTTGATGAGCATGGAGGGCGATCCGAAACCGTACCCGTTCGTCGAGGACGCCTCGGTCCCGCCGGACGAACTCGCGGAGTACGTTACGCGGTTCGAGGACGTCCTCCAGGACCACGATACGACCGCAGCATACTTCGCCCACGCCGGCGCCGGGACGCTGCACATCCGGCCCGTGCTGAACCTCAAGACCGAGGACGGCGTCGAGACGATGCGTTCGATCGCCGCGGACGTCACGGACCTGGCCCTCGAGCACGGCGGGGCCTTCTCGGGCGAACACGGGGACGGACTGGCTCGCACGGAGTTCAACCCGAAGCTGTACGGTCCGGAGCTGTGGGCGGCGTTCAAGGAGGTGAAATCGGCGTTCGACCCCGACTGGCGCATGAACCCGGGCAAGGTCGTCTACCGCGAGGACGTCTCCGCGAGCGACGCGACCGACCCGAGCGAAGGCTCGTCACGGGATCCCCGTGACGGTGACCCCACTGACAGCCGCAAGCACCTCCGGTACGGCCCCGACTACGCATCGCTCGAGCCCCGGACGGAACTCGACTTCGACGAGGAGGGCGGCTTCTCGCACCTCGTCGAACTCTGTAACGGCTGTGGTACCTGCCGCCAGACGGGCAGCGACGTCATGTGTCCGACCTACCGGGCCACCGGAGAAGAGATCGCGACGACCCGCGGCCGGGCGAACCTGCTCCGGGCGGCGATCAGCGGCGAGATCGACCCCGAGGAGCTGTACGACGAGCGGTTCCAGTCGGAGGTGCTCGACCTCTGTATCGGCTGCAAGGGCTGTCAGAGCGACTGCCCGACCGGCGTCGACCTCGCGAAGCTCAAGGCAGAGGTGAAAGGCCAGTACCGCAAGCGAGAGGGGGCGACGCTTCGCAACCGGCTGTTCGCGAATATCGACCGGCTCGCCGCGGTCGGGAGCCGGCTCGCGCCGGTCGCCAACCGGGCGACGGCCCTCCCCGGCGCGCGGCGGCTCCTCGAGCGGACGGTCGGGATCGCCGCCGACCGGTCGCTGCCGACGTTCCGACGGGAGACGCTGGTCGACTGGTTCGCCGCGCGCGGTCCCCGGGTCGATCCCGACCGGGCCGTCGACGGGGTCGTGCTCTTCCCGGACACCTACACGAATCACTCGAGCCCCGAGGTCGGGAAGGCGGCGGTCGAGGTGCTCGAGGCTGCGGACGTCCGCGTCGCGATCCCCGACCTCGGGTCGACGGGACGGGCGGCCTACTCCCAGGGGTTGCTCGAGGAGGCCAGGGAGCGCGGCCGGGAACTGCTCGCGGATCTCGAGCCGTACCTCGACCGGGGGTGGTCGGTCGTCTTCCTCGAGCCGTCGGACGCGTCCATGGTCGTCGACGAGTACCGGTCGCTGCTCGCCGACTCCGGCACGGCCGCCGACGGCGGCGAGCGGGGGTGGGGCGACGCGGTCGACGACACCCGGAGTCGGGTCGATCGGCTCGCGGACAACAGCTACGGCGTCTTCGAGTACCTCGATCGGCGGGGACTCGACGACGATCTGGCCTTCGACCCGGATCGCCGGGAACGACTGACCTACCACGGACACTGCCACCAGAAGGCCCGCGGCGCGGACCACCACGCGGTCGGGGTCCTCCGGAGAGCCGGCTATCGCGTCGAACCCGTCGACTCGACCTGTTGTGGCATGGCCGGCTCGTTCGGCTACGAGGCGGAACACTACGACCTCTCCCGGTCGATCGGTGACCTCCTCCGGAGGAAACTCGAGGCGAGCGACGGTGCCGATGTCGTCGCACCCGGCGTCTCCTGTCGAACGCAGATCGGCGACTTCGAGGGGCGGTCGCGGCCGGAGCATCCAGTCGAGGCGCTCGCCCGCGCGCTCGATGCGGCGTGACTCGCGGAGCCGATAACGGCGGGGCAGTTCCCATTGATCGCCGGAGCTCGTTGCGTATCGGTGCGGTCTTGTGGGCCGATCCGGTACTACCCGCTATGCCAGTTCCCAAATCCGAGTTCGACAGTCTCCCGCCGTGTGACTTCTACACGCCGGAGGAACTCCTCGAGCCGGAGCAGATGTACACCGTCTACGAGATCGCCCGCCTCCTGCAGGGCCTCGAACCCGACGCCGAGATCGAACGCGAGACCGAGGACGTCCTGTTAGACTGGGCGATCCCCTGGATCATGATCAACGCGGACGAACTCGTCGTCGCCGAGCCGCGCAACGACGACGAACCGGGCTACTACGGGCTGAAATCCGACGAATAGGATGCTGCTGCTCGTCGTCGGAGCCGACCGCGTCGACGCCGGCAAAACCACCTTCTCCGTGGGCTTGCTCGCACGGACCGGCGGGACCGGCTACAAGCCGCGGGCGGGCAACGACTACTGGTTCGACCACGACGACTGCCGGCACGCAATCGCGGACGGCCGTCTCTACGGGAAAGACGCCAAGCGACTCGCCGACGCCGAGGGGCGGGGTCGGGGGCCGGAGGACCTAAACCCCGTGCACCGGCTCTGGCGGCCGGCCCCGGGTGGCGGGTCCGGCCTGCTGGGCCGGGCGGACCGGGAGTTCCTGGTCGACCGCGTCGGTCGTCCGGACGGCGACGACGTCACCTACGTCCGGAACGCCACCGCGGAGGTTCCCGACCCAGTCGCCGACTCCCTGCCGCTCGAAGACGCAATCCCCGTCGAAACCGTCGAGGAACTGAACGAGGTCTCGGCCGAGCGGTACGTCCCGACGTTCGAGGATCTCGCCACTGAGATCGAAGCACGGGACCTCGCAGTCGTCGAATCCTACGGTGACATCGCGCTCCCGCTCGCGTCGCTCGATCCGGCGGCCGTGGCCGCGGTGGCCGTCGTCGAACCCGGCCGGGCGACCCTCTACCGCGGGGATCGGTACTGTCGGGCCTGCGAGATCGCCAGTTCGAGCCCCGTCGACGGCGCGCTCGAGAAACGGGTCGGCGACGTCGTCGACTACCTGGAGCCGTTCGACCGCGTCCGGTTGCCGCCGCTCGGCAGCGACGCGCGAGCCGATCCCGGCCGGATCGCCGACGCCTACGGGGAGGCCTACGACGCGCTGTTGGCCGCCGCGCGCGAGCGATAACTCCGTTCCCCTTTGGCGCCTTTCAGGCCTGGCACCTTTCAGGCCTGGCACCTTTCAGACCTGGCGCGCCATCCGCGCCGCGAGTTCGACGTGATCGTACGGCTCCGTCGTCACGCTCGGTCCGTGTCCGGTGTGTAACTCCGACAGGTCCTCGTCGACGATCTCGAGGACGCGGTCGAGACTCTCGATCAGCGTCCCGCGGTCCCCCTCCGGGAGGTCCGTCCGGCCGAAACTACCGTTCTGGAAGACCAGGTCGCCGGCGAACAGCACCCCCGCCTCGGCCGAGTAGAAACAGAGATGATCGTCCTTGTGGCCGGGCGTGTGGAGCGCGAGGTACTCGTGGTTCCCGATCGCGACGCGGTCCTCGTCGGCGATTTCGCGGTCGACCCCCTCGATCGAGGGATCGTAGCCCCAGGCGTCGACGTCGAAGGCCGACTTCACGTCCTCGAGGTTGCCCACGTGATCCCGGTGGGTGTGTGTCAGAAGGAGGGCGTCCAGACCGTCGACTCGAGAGCGGACCGCGTCGACGACGTCGAAGTTCGCCCCCGCGTCGATCAGGACCGTCCGGTCGCCGTCGACCAGAAAGACGTTGCTCGTAAACGCCTGCACGCCCTGCGCGAGGTTGTCGATCATGCGCTCGAGTACGGCGTCGACCGGTTTGTGCGTGTCGACCCCGGAACGTGACGTAGGACCGGAGTCGTTCGAGTCGGTAGAGAGCAATCGTATTCCGAGAACTCGAGGAGGTGGACGATCCAAATGACGATCCGCGTATTCACAAGCATTTTTAGCTACGGCACGTAGTGAAAAACGAATGAACCGGCCGGCCTTCGTCGGACTGCTCGCGTTCGCGATTCTCCTGGGGATCGTCGGCCTCGGCGGCCCGGCGATGGCGACCGATGGTGCCGGCGGGGGCATCGCGTCGGACGCGCCGTCCGAACCTGTCGCCGACGCCCAGCCCCACTCGTTGGACCGACAGCAACCCACGACGGCCGACCTCGAGTCCACACAGGCCGAGCCAGTAGCCTCAGCGGCCGACTTCGGTGGGCAAACGAACATCGACTCCCGGAACTTCGATACGACGTCGTTCGAAATCACCGTCTACGAAAACGGGAGCGCGACGTGGACCTTCAGGTACGAACAGCGGTTCAGTGGCGACGACGCCGCCGAACAGCGGACGAACTTCGAGGAGTTCGCGGCGGAGTTCGACCCCGATTCCGACGCCGACTCGGACGCCGATTCGGATGGGGGCGGCGACGACGGAAGCGATGGAGAGGTTCCCCCGCTCTACGAACGGTTCGTCAACCAGGCCGAAGCGATGACCGACACCGGTGCCGAGGCCACCGACCGAGAGATGGAGGCGACCGACTTCGATCGTTCCGCATACGTCGAAGAGGGCCTCAACCCGGTCGGCGTCGTCGAGATGTCGTTCACCTGGATCGGGTTCGCCGAGACCGTCGACAGCGAGGACACCGACGGCGATCGGATCGTCGTCGGCGACGTCTTCCAGGGCATCTACATCGCAGAAGACCAGTCGATCGTCGTCCAGCCCGGGGACGACCTCGAGTTCCGAACCGTCGAACCCGAAGGGCGGTACGTCGGACAGAGCCTCGAGAACGCGGACTCCGTAAGCTGGACCGGCGAGCGGGAATTCATCGATGGGCGTCCGCGCGTCGTCCTCGAACCGGCCGGCGACGGGGGTAGTGCGGGGGCCAGCACGACGCCCGACTCACCACCTATGTCGTCCGTCGGCGGCGACAACGGCTCCTGGCTACTCACCGCAGGAATCGCGCTCGCCGTAGTGCTCGGCGCGGCGGGCGCTATCGTCTGGTATCGACGTCGCTCCGACGGGGACGCCCCGGACGCGCCGTCGAGTGCCGATTCGACTACCAGCGGACCCGACCCCGACCCCGACCCCGACCCCGACCCCGACCCCACGAGGACGTCGGAAGCTGGCGACGCTCCGCCGCAGGCGGCTGC
Organism: Halobiforma lacisalsi AJ5; assembly: GCF_000226975.2. Taxonomy (NCBI): domain Archaea; kingdom Methanobacteriati; phylum Methanobacteriota; class Halobacteria; order Halobacteriales; family Natrialbaceae; genus Natronobacterium; species Natronobacterium lacisalsi. Next base: position 2,371,229 of record NZ_CP019285.1, read on the forward strand.
GACGGAATCGGGCGGTTCCGCATCCGCCTCGAGCGGGAGCGACGACGCGACGACAGAGCCCTTACCCGACGACGAACTCCTTACCGACGAGGACCGTGTCGTCAAACTCATCCGGGAGAACGGTGGCCGGATGAAACAGGTCAACATCGTCGAAGAAACCGGCTGGTCCAAATCCAAGGTCAGCATGCTGCTCTCCGACATGGAGGAGGAAGATACTATTAGCAAACTCCGCGTCGGCCGCGAGAACATTATCAGCCTCGAGGGCTTCGAACCGGAAGCGACGAAATCGCCGTTCGAGGAATAACGCCGGTTCGTGGCGTACGGCTTCCACCGTTTCCATACGCGTCTGGACTATCGATCTCTGCTCGAGTCCGTTTCGCTGTTCGTCGTCCGCCGAGAGTCGACTCCCGTCTCCCGTTTAGTCCTGTGCTATCTCGAACCAAGTTCGGTTCGAAACGGAATGCTTAAACATCGTACCGCGTAACGATAAGATGCACTCGCGGAACGCTCCGATAGTGTAGTCCGGCCAATCATATTGCCCTCTCGAGGCAATGACCGGGGTTCGAATCCCCGTCGGAGCACTCCTTTCTGCCGCCGTCTCCTGATTTCGAGCCCGTGCTATCATCATGTACCCATGTGGCTCGAAGGCAATTCGATTCAGAAGGTCTGGTCACCCCGGCGCTGTACAGCGATTAGAACGATTTACCCTGCAATCCGATTCGCAGGACTTACCCACCGGTGGTCGGCGTGAACCTGAGCGACTTCGCCGTCGTCCCGGAGCCGACCGCAAACCGCCTCAGCGAGCGTCAACTGGTGGATTACCGGTCCGAGCGGGAAGCGACGATCAAGTGGTTGCTCACGTTCGGCATCGACCCCGAGAAGGCCAAGGGATACGCGGAGAGTACCGTCAAGAACCGCATCTACCGAATGGACCAGTTCTACCGGTACGCGTGGGACGAAGAAGAACAGTACACCACCGCCGTTACCCACGAACACGCCGACGCGTGGATGCAAGAGTTGGCCTACGCCGACTGCAGCGACACGCACCGCGACCTGTGTCAGAAGGCCGTTCGGATGCTGTTCAAATGGCGCGCCCACGAGCGGGGCGGCGACGAGTGGGAGCCGACGATCACGTTCGCCTCCGATAGCAGAACGACGACACCCCGGGACTACCTCACGCTCCAGGAGCGCCAACTCGTCCGAGAAGCCGCGCTCCAGTACGGGAGCGTTCCGTCGTACAACAACGTCTCACCCCGTGAACGGAGCAAGATCGCGGCGTACCTCGCTCAGCGAATCGAGAAACCAGTCGACGAGATCACGAAACAGGACTGGGAACGGGCCAACGACTGGAAGATCCCCAGTCTCGTCAGCGTCAGTCTCGACGCCGCACTGCGCCCGATCGAGGTCGAGCCGTAGTACAGTGGGTCGATCTCGATAACGGGATCTTGCGAACCCCCATCGAGGACAGCTCAAAGAACGAGGACAACTGGCGAGTCGGCCTCAGTAGTCGCACGATCACCACGCTCGAGCGGTGGCTCGATCAGCGTGCGACGTACGATGTGTACGAGAGGCGAGGCGAGTTGTGATTGACGCGAGAAGGAAACCCGTACGGCGCTGCCGCCCTGCGACGAATTCTCCACGATCTGTGCGACACCGCTGGCATCGACTACGAAGATCGACAGATGAGCTGGTACACCATCAGGCACTCCACGGGGACGTACATGACTCGTGAAGAGGATCTTGCGGCCGCACAGACACAGCTTCGTCACAAGAGTCCGGAGACGACCATGAAGTACGATCAGGTACCCGTCGAGGACCGGCAAGACGCCCTCGACCGGATAGGCTAACGAACGCGAACGATCGCTGCCCCGAACTAGTTATTTTCGCAAAACCCTACGTTCCTTCCACTGACGGGGGGAGTAACGACGAGAGGCTGCCTTATCGGAAGCGCTCCGCGTTCGATTGACTCCTTTATATCACTCCATGTAAAACCGACTCTAACTCCGCTTCCAACTCAGAAGCCTGCAGAATGGCAATCTCCTGCTCACCTTGGCCCTCTACAGACGCCGTCTCCCGATCAAGATCCTGCACGACCAGCATCCCGTTCCACCCCGATCCGAAGTACTCGCCGTCTTCCTCGCCAAACACGAACTCGTCGTTCACCCGCAAAAACGCGAGATACTCGAGCGTCTCCTTGATCCCCTGGCGAATCGTCTCCTCCCGCGTACTATTTTTCACCTCGACGATCAGGTACTCGTGCTCGTTCTCGTCCTCCGAAATGACCTCGAGGACGATCACGTCAGGCCGACCCGTGTGATTCTGGTAGTCCTTTCCGAAGTAGTTGCCAGCAATCTCCTGTGCGGCAACCTGGACCTTGTCCGTCCGAGATAACTCCGCTTTGTCCTCATCAGGGACCGCCACAAACGATAGCTCACGATCCCGGGCCGAGTTATCGTGGTAGAGGACGATCTCTTTCTCGCCCTTGAACCGCGCCAGTTCCTGTCGATCCGTGGCGATCGTTTTGAACTCGGGCTGGGTCTCCCGCATCTCCTCGAGAGTCGCCACGAACCGGAAGAGGACGAACAGCTCGAACAACGTGTCCTGATCGTCGGGTGCGATAGCGGTCTCTTCGAGCAACTGCCGGATCGCGTTGGGCTCCCCTCGGAACAACCGCTCTCGAGAGCGAAGCAACGACGCCGCATCCCGATACACCTCGTGGCGCGAATTGGCAGCCGTCGTCAGCATCCGCTCGGTTGGCTCATAGGTATCGGGCTCGCGGATCCGCCGGACGTGTACGTTTCGCTCGACGATACGCTGGAGTTCATCAACCAGTTCGTCGCTCCCCTTCCATGTCTCCGTGACCCACTCGTAATCGCCCCGGAGGTACTCCTCGGCTTCTCGAATCGTCTCGTGGACGACGGAAATCAACCGCTTTAGAACGATATTCTCGGGGATGTCGTAGTCCTCGGATCGATTCTCGCAGACAAAAAGCGACCTGTCGCGGGGATGCTCCGCATACCGTTTCTTGATCGTCTTCCCCCAGTTGATTCGCCCATCGACCGTTCCCCGCCGCGTTCGAGACGTCGTCTGTGTCTCGGTCCGAATACTACGCAGATGCGCTGGCAGTTCCCTGAAGAACTCGACGACGTCGCTCTGGAGAATGAAGTGCAGATCCAGGAGCAACTCGTATTCCTCGAACCGCTCGTCTAACTGCTCGGGCTTGATCGACCGGGCCAACTCCTGCTCCGGGAAGGAGCCATGCTTCGCGTAGGCGAGGATGTCCTCGGTGAGCTGCTCGAGGAGGGCGTCCCTATTCATTCGTGGCAAGCGTCACCTGGAGCATCTCTTGGGCAGCCGATTCGAGCAGATCGCCATTGATTTCGTCGACAGCCGCGAGCCTTCGAACGATCTTCTCACGTCTCGGCACCCCCTCTAACTGCGGGAAAATGTAGCTGATGACCGCCTGCGTTAGGTGCTGGTCGAGGTCCGCTTCCGGGTGATGCGTGATGTATCGGAGGATGTCTTCGACGATTGCGGGCCCGATCGCTCGTTCGTCTATCGCCTGGTTGGTCGCTTGCCAGACACGGCCGACTGCCCACGCCTGGGGACGGGACGCTTCGATTTCCCACGCATCGGCATACTCGAGCACGACGTCCTCGACCGTTCGTCCACCCTCTGTTTGTCCTGTTCCCTCCGGAAGTTCGGGCACAGGGATGCGAACGAACGCGAACCGTCGCATGAACGCGTAACTCATCTCGTACAGCGACGTCTTGTCGTAGGCGTTCATCGTAGCGAAGATCCGCCACGAGTTGGGAACGACGTACTGGTTTGCAGCAGGACGTCCTTCGAGGTCCGCATACGTCGTGAGTTCCACTTCTCGCCCATCGACCGTGTACGGCAGTTGCACCGATTGGCCGGACAACAGCGTGAAGAGTTGCCCGAACGCTTTGTCGATATCCGCTCGGTTGAGTTCGTCAATCACGAGGAGTTCATTCGACTGCGTCCCACTCTCGAGATCTTTGAGCCGGTTGAGGACGATACCGGGTGTAAAGGAGAGGTCGTCACCGTTCTCACCGGATTCGTTCGGCATATACCCGCCGACGGTATCGAACGTCGACCAGTCAGCAGTGGCTGTCGTCATCTCGAAATCCGTGTACAAGTGAGGGTGATGCTCGACGAGATACTCACAGACCCGTTCGGCGATCTCCGTTTTCCCCGTTCCCGGCGGGCCGGTAAGGAAGACGTGCTTACCGGATTGCAGCGCTGTCGCGATCTGCTCGAGAATCTGCTCACCGCGTCCATCTTCGAAGTGAAGCCCCTCGAGGATGTCCGTCGGAAGCGTACACTCGAGGTCCTGGTGAGGATTGATCGGTGAGACCTCCTGTAGGTCCTCAGCCATCCCCTCGATCAACGCAGCGGGACGCTCGTAATCGATTTCACCGTCCTCTGTCCGGAAAGTCCCATACATCGATTGCGCGGGGAACTCCTTTCCGGAGATATTCGCACAGAGTCGATTGGCCTCCTCGATCGACAAGCAATTGGCCGTCAGGGCAGCCAGTTCTTGATTGACTTGTGCTGTCTCTTTGGCAGTGATCCCTTCTGTGAAGTCGATAGCGTCGACGTCCCCGGTAAGGAAGAGCCGATCGAAGCCGGCGATCATCGAGAAGTCCGCATCGGTCTCGTATTCCTCCCACCACCATGGGTCGGGTTTCTCAGTGGTTTCGCCGAAGACGACTGCACCGATTACACCGCTTGGTTGGGAATCGAGTTCCTCCTTTCCAGGTTCGGTTCGTGAATGAAGAATCCCGACGTCACCCTTCTCGAGCTGTTCCCAGCGATTGCGATGTTCCGGCTCGAACGAGAGCGATCCGTGTTCGATGGCCGTGAGCCAGTACTCTGGCGGCGCGGTAAACTTGTAGACAGTCGGTTCCTGGTCTCGCAGGTGCGTCGTTAGTGGATGGTCGATTTCAACCGATGGTTGGACCCGGGATGGATCACCAACCTCGTATGAATCTTTGAGCACACTGTTGAGTCGAGGTTGGTTGAGACCACCCCCGAGATCTAGTTCCTCCTGGCGAAGTCGCACCCAGCCCAAGAAGAGGGTCTGAGCGGGCGAAAACCGACCAAGTGTTCCACTGCCGAGGGCAGACGCTTTCTCGGCTAAATCCGCCTCGAGAGTCCGGTAGACGATCCGAAGCTGATCGAGTTTCGTTGCGGTCGACCGGTCGACAGTATCGGATGGCCTGAACCCCTCGAGCGCCTCCGACCACTCTTCGATGAAGGAGTCCCCGACTCGAGTCTGGAACCAGGACTTGTCTTCTGCCGAGAGACGAGACCGAATATCCTCGAGGGCCGCGTCTAACGAGTCGTATTCCCCGGCAGCCCCGTCAGGATAAAGCTGTTCGCCCTGAATCACCTCGATGAACAGGGAGACAGAATCGTACTCCTCGTAGAACCCTGAGCCACCGCGATCGAAATTGATGGCACTGAACGTATCGTTGGGCCAGCCCTTGAACCCGAGCAGATCCCAGAACTGCGCTCGATCGAGCTTGGCTTCGTAGATCGGTTCGAGGAACATTACATGCGGGAAGACCTGATCGGTCACATCGCCCCAGCCGACTGCGTTAGTGAACTGGGCTGCTACATCGTCATCTAACACTGTGGCGTGGGTGATCTGCGCAAGGAGTGTATACGACCCGCCACGGCGTCCCTCTCGATCAGCGAAGAGGAGGTAATCGCCCTCATCGGCCGGCTCGTCTTCCTGGTTCCCCCAGACTCGAACGGAGTCCCCGTCGATCGGCGGCTCGTAGGTATCGGTGATTTGGTCGCGGGGAACGTCCTCGAGTATGGTCCGCTCGAAATTCGTCCGGATGGGGCCATCACCCGTCTTGATCGGGACCTGGTACACCGAGGGATCGGCAAACTGCTGCAGGTTCGAGTTCGCACCCGTCTGAATGGAGCTAGAATCGGTGCTCTCTCGAGTCCCGCGTTCGGCTGGGAGTTCGTCGTCCCGAATTGGCGCAAGGAGGAACCGAATTGCACGTCGTGTGTTCCCCTCCGAGTCTGGGAGTCCTTCGTAGAAGTGACCCGCATAGAGGTATTGCCCGATGTAGCGGACGCCATCGTCTTCCATCTCGAAAAAGTGCAACTCGCGGCCGTCCTCGAGATGATCTCGAATCGCTCGGTTGCCCCGGACCATCTCCATGTCGCCGACCTGGCCTTCGCCCGTGTAGACTATCGTGCCATCCGAGCGGAGTTTATCCTGGTAGCCATGTTCTTCGCCGGTGCCACCGCTAAAGAGAAAGACGACCGGTTCGTCCCTCGAGGGAGCGATTCCTCCCTGGATGCTGCCGCCATATGCCGAGTGCAGTTCGCGGCGTTCGTAGATAGTGTCAGACTCGAGGTCGACACTCGAAACCCCGTGTAGTTGTTCGGCGACTGCTTCACCGGCTGCGGTGAGATGGATCTGATCGTCGCTTCGATCGACGTAGCCGGTCGTCTGCAGCCACTCACGATGGCGGCTCGCAACGCCGGGCGTTTCCATCTGACACTCCTCGAAGGTCTCCACGAGCAACTCCATGAGTTCCTCATCGGTTTTCGGTTCAGTAGTGAGTGCAGCGAGGATCGTGTCGAACCCTTTGACCGTGGTTCGAAGGGCGTTGTAGAGGACCGCTGGGTCCTGTTCCTCGAGATAGCACCGTCCAATTCGGGTACAGCTGTATGTAGCATCCGTGCTCTCGAGCAGGTCCAATTGCTCGAGGAACTGCAGTCGTCGTTCGATGGCGTCAGGGTCTTCAGCGTTCGTCCTGGCGGCGATCCAGTCTACGACGTCGTCTCGAGGAACGCCGTCTGAGTTTTCGCCAGCCGACTCGAGAAACGAGAGCAAATCAGCCAGAATCTCGGATCGCTCCGCGAGGTCACCGTAGAACCGTGCGGTAGACATCCGACGATCGTCCGTCATTCTTTCGTAACACGTCACAGCACCGTATTATAAATCCTGTTTACACCGATGTCAACTTCGTCCTCTACAATACAGTTTGATGATAACAGTCTCCTCTTCGAAGAAGTCGACATCGATATGTTCAATTCGCCGTCGACAGTGAGTTCGTAGCTCGGTGAAACGCCTCAGCCAACGAGGGAACCGAGATGCCGTCAGTATTGGTGTTCGAACCGCAACTCATCATGAGTGTAAGAGTAGGATTTGATACCCGCTTCTTCGCAACGCGAACTGAGGTCGGTCGGATTTACGTCGTGCTGTTCGCCGAGTTCTTTTTCGAGATGCTTACAAAACGCGATAGTGATCTCTCGGTCATCGTCGGACTCCTCTGCAACCTCGAGAACCACTGCTAGATCCGGGTCGTCGTAATCTGGTTTGATGACGTAGTCTCCTGGGGTGAAAGGGTTCTCAGGATACTCGAGATTCGTGTGTTTGTAGGTATAGAGCTTGATATCTTGATCGTCACAATACGAAGCTAGCTTCGCCGGATGGATCTCTCTCCAGTTCCCAGGACCGTTATCGAGCATATTCGGAAACGCGACGTTCACGGCTTCCCCATCCATCTCTTGCCCGTAAGCTGTCGTATTTTTCTCCGGTGGCAATACCTCAACGACCACTGCGACCGAAGCATCACCGTCTCCTTGCTTTACGACACGATCGCCGGGTGAGAACGGGTTCTCCGGTTTTTGATTGAGATGAGCTGTGTTCGGGCCCAAGTCGTGTAACTCATTCATCGGCCGGGCAGCCAGGTGGGCGAGTTTCTCGGGCCCTTCGCCGGAATATGCCTCCTGGGTACTGACCTTCGATTTGAGCGTCTCAGTGCGTTCCCATCCCAACAGGATCAGGGCATCCTCGTTGTCCCGATGCCAGACCATCGCGATGATGTCGTCGTCAGGATCGTTCTCCAGCAGATTCGATGGCCGAAACGCCGAGACGTCTCTCGAGGTCTTCACGTCTACATCGTACCCGAACACCTCGAAATCGTGGCCAGAGAAACTCTCTGGGTTACACCGCCGAATTGCCGCTTCGTTCTGCCATTCCCACATCTCGACTGGAAGGTACTCTCGACAGAACTGCTCGAACGCGAGCTCACCGAGATTCCCGATCCGTTTCACGTCGATGTCGTCCGCACCCTGAATCACCGCCTGGTGATTCGCTCGCTCCCGGTCGATCTCGTCCGGCGAATAGAGATACATTACACGGAGATCATCTATTAGTCAAATATACTTTGGGTACTGGGATTCTTCTCTCGCACATCGATTCAAGCGAAGAATTCCAGGCTCGTTTTGGCAGGCGTTCGTATGCATATTCGGGAACCTGATTCCGCCGACGTGCAACCCCAGGGAGAAGGGCGAGAATAGATCATCCGGTGTGTTGAATTTCTCACCCAGTGATAGTTTTCAATAGTTGTGCTGAATACAGAGCGCATAGTCAGTAGCCTCGATGTTCAGTTCGAGAGGGAAGTGAGCAGGCAGCACGGGGCGCTCACGTATCGATAGCCGGCAGTGTAAACGAGAACGTCGTCCCCTCGCCGGGTTCGGAGTTGACCCGGATCTCGCCGCCATGACGCTTGACGATCCGCTGGCAGAGCGCCAGGCCGATCCCCGTGCCGGCGTGTTCTTCGCGGGAGTGTAACTGCTGGAATACTTCGAAGATGCGGTCCTGCTGCTCCGGATCGATGCCGATCCCCTCGTCGCGCACCGAGATGCACCACTTCGACCCCTCGTGGTCGGCCGACACGTGGATCCGCGGCGGCTCGTCGCCACTGTACTCGATTGCATTGTCCAGCAGGTTCTGGAACACCTGGCGGAGCTGTTCGCCGTCACCCTGGACGGTGGGCAGGTCGTCGACGGTGATGTGGGCATGCGTCTCTTCGATTTGGAGTTGGAGATCCGTCAGCACGTCGTCGAGCACCGCATCGAGATCCACGGGCTCGAAGGGGTCGCCCTCCGTCTCGACGCGGGAGTACTCGAGCAGACCGTCGATCATGTCGCGCATCCGGTCGGCACCGACAACTGCGAACTCGATGAACTCCTCGCCGTCTTCATCCAATTCGTCGGCGTATCGGCTCTCGAGCAGTTGGAGATAACTCGAGACCATCCGCAACGGTTCCTGCAAGTCGTGGGAGGCCGCGTAGGCGAACTGTTCGAGACGCTCGTTGGATTCCTCCAGCATGCGCTCGTACTCCCGACGCTCGGTGACGTCCTGGATTACGAGCATACCCGCGAACACCTCGTCGTTGACGTCCCGGACGGGCAGCGTGTTTCCATAGAGGTGGCGGTCGGCGTACTCTATCTCGAAAGATTTCGGTTCGCCGTCGAGTGCGGCCTCGAAGTAGGGCTGTACCTCTTCGACGATCTCCGGCGGATGGAGTTCGGTAAACTGCTCACCGATTCGGTCCTCCGGATCGAGATCGAAATCGAGGTCATCGAAGAGCTGACCGCCGGCGGCGGTGTACCGCAGGTCCTCGTCGAACAGGCCGACCGACCCGTTCGGGAAGTGCTCGACGAGCGTCCGGTAGCGCCGCTCGGACTCCTCGAGGGCTTCAAACGACGTGATCCACACGGCGCAGGTCAACTGCTGGTCAAGAGACGCCGCGAACGACAGTGACGGTTCAGCCGCAGGTGTTGTCGGCAAAGACGAACTCGCTGTCGGTTCCCAGTGGGTCAGTGACCGTTCTCGTATCCATGATCTCGAAGCCGGCCTCGGCTAATTGCTCGAGGGTCCGTTTTCGACCGGGCGTTGAAAAGAACATCTTCCCACCCATCCACCCATTGCGAACGGTTTCGAAGCGCCCGGTCGGAAGCGTCATCAGTAGTCTGCCGCCCGGTTTCAGTACGCGAGCAAACTCGCGGTACACCGTCGGATGGTCGCTTCGTGGCACGTGAAAGACGGCGTGGTAGGCCGTCATTCCATCGGCGGTGTTCTCCGCCACCGGCAGGCTGGCCATATCCGCCTGCACGAGTGCCGTCGACGGGACGGTGTCGGCCGCCAGCTGAAGTCCTGCCCGGGAGAGATCAACGCCGACGCTCCCTGCCGGAAGATTGGCGAGGGTTCTGGCTCCATCACCGCACCCGATATCGATAACCAGCGGCTCCGGCGGACAGTCGACAAGCAAGTCCTCGATGAGCGCTGCGTCGGAGCCATCCGGGTTTCGACGCTCGGCGTAGGTCCGGGCAATCTCGTCCCACGCGCGGCGGATTTGGTCCCGCTCCACACACCGACTAGTGGCGAAGACTGCATCAGTCTTTGCTCCCGGTCGAACGAAGGTGTTCGACGAGGGACAAACTCAGCGTCTGACACCGTAACAGCTTCGTTCGCGTCTCGAGTCGGGAGCCGGCTATGAGCCGCGTTAAGCAACCGGGCTGTTCAGGTCGGCGTCCTTCGATTGGTCACCGGGGTTCCTCTCCACGATAATGGGTGAGGGGAATCAGAAGCGGCAATACTATTGATAGAGGATAATCCCGGCGACGTTCAACTCATAAAAGAATCCTTCTCGGACGGCAACATCGCAAACACACTCCAACGGTCACTGAGGGTCAAGCGGCCCTCGCAAGCGGCCCTCGACTTCGTTTATCGACGCAACGAGTACGAGGACGCTTCCGGACCGGACATCGGATTGCTCGACCTGATCCTGCCGAGAGTGGACGGTGAAGACGTTCTACATGAAATCGAACACCATCCCGAACTGGAACACGTCCCAGTGATCGTCCTGACCGGAGTGGACGAGACCCTCACTGAATCCCGCGATCTCTGTCACGACACGGACGAAGATGCAGTCCTCGAAAAGCCGGTCGATCCCGGCGAGTTCGCTGAGGTAATTCGGTCGTTCGATCAGTTCCGGTTATAGCAGTTATGCAGGATAACTGACGAAGACGGTCTCTACGACAACTTCTTGACCTGTACTGAACGATCACTACCTTCGAAACTTGACTTTCATTCCATGTCGCATTCCCGCCCCGTAGTCAGTAGAAACTGAACGTTCCACTCAGGTTCCGTCTGAAGACGTCTACTGAACAGAGAGTGTGAGTACAGCAGTCGGTGACTGTCGAGTTTACACGCAGTAAACCGCGAACCAACTGATCGATAGAACTGTGTCCTCCGTAGGGGAGACTTCTGTGCTAGACAAACACACAAGTACCGAACCCGTCGAACGTACGGGCATGGTACCGTCACTTGCCGACGAGGAATGTGAGGCCTGTACATCAGAGGACGAACCACTCACAGAGGCAGAGTATGCCGGCTACCTAACTGAAATCGACGATGATGTCTGGGAAGTGGTCAACGACCATCATCTCGAAGGAGTGTATCCGTTCGAAAATTTCCGCGACGCACTCGAGTTCACTTACGAGATCGGGGAACTCGCGGAAAAAGAGTGGCATCACCCAGACATTCATCTTCAGTGGGGCGAGGTGCGAGTCGAAATGTGGACGCACAAAATCGACGGACTGCACAAGACAGACTTCGTAATGGCGGCGCGCATGGATCGGATTCACGAAGCGTACGCTCCAGATTGAAACCGACTGAGAAGCGTCTCAACAGCTCAATACTCCCTCGAGTCGGTCATTCCGATGGCGGGTTGACACTCTCTCCGACCTCCGCAAGCGGTTCGTCGATGTCGAGGAGGGTCGCGCTTCGTTCCCACAGACGGCGTGCAGCGTCGTCGTTCCTGGCCGCCCGCGAAGGTGTTCTGGTCGACTGCTTCGCAAAATACTGGCCAGTGACGGCCGTGGCTTCGGGCGAGAGAGCAGCATACAGCAGTTCAGCAGCGCCATCGGCAACCGACGTGATACCGGGAACCACGTCGAGCGCGGAGACGAGCGCCGGAAGCGGTCGTGGCAGGAACCGGCTGAAGTCGGTTCCCGGAATCGCACCTGGATGGACGCTATTCGATCTGATCGATCGACCTTGGGCAGCGACCCGACGGGCGAGTTCCCTCGAAAAGAGAATATTCGCGAGTTTCGAGTGGCTGTAAGCCCGCATCGAGGAGTACGACTCGACCGTTTCGACACGATCCAGGTCGAGCGATACGCCGCGGTGTGCCGCCGACGATGTCGTGACGATACAGGCATCGTCGGTGAGGTGGTCGATCAGGTCCGCGGTCAGTTGATACGGTGCGATGTGATTGATGTGAAACGTGTACTCGACACCCTGATCAGTGAGTCGACCCGTACGGAAATACCCGCCAGCGTTGTTGAACAGGTAATCGAGACCATCGGTTTCCTCCCGAACTGTCCTGGCGAGTTCCCGAACGGCATCGATATCCGTGAAATCAGCAGGGACGAACGTCGCCTCGGCACCGATCGTCTCCAGTTCATCGACGACGGACTCGCCAGCGTCTACATCTCGTCCGTGAACGACTACATCAGCGCCGAGTCGGCCGAGCGCGAGGGCAGCAGCACGCCCAATTCCGTTCGTCGAACCCGTAATCAGCGCGGTTTGCCCGCTACAATTTACGTGACCCACGCCTGCGAGTCCCTCCGGACGATCGTTCATACCGCGACAACGAGTTCCGTTCTCAAGACGGCACTCCCTAACCGGACCGAGCACGAGGACGAACCGAACACCGAGTTGGTGAACGCGCCTCCGAAGATCGTTCCGTCGAGTTTCGATCGGAGTTCGGTGTCGTTGGATTCAACGCCAGCCGTCGTCGGTTACTGGTTCAAGAAACTGCGCGGAAGAGGTCTCACTGTCACCAGACGAAGTCAAGAAGCTGTTCCCCTGTCTGCTGTCCGTGTGTAGCGGGCACTTTAACAGCCTCTATCGCAAGCATGGGGATATGAGTACACGATCGGGCTCGTCTGAAGAGGCGTTCTGGGGGGATGCCGATGCAAACGTAGCCCTGCAACGCTACCGGACGCTCGTCAATACCATCGACGATGGAATCTACCAGCTCGATCGCGAGGGTCACTTCGTCGCCGTCAACGACGTGATCGCGGAAACGACCGGCTACTCACGTGACGAACTTCTCGGCGAGCACGTTTCGCTCGTCCTCGCCGATGGCGACATCGAACGAATCGAACGGAGAATCACGAGCCAACTCGAATCGAACAGGGGCGGGATCGCCACCTTCGAACTCGCCATACAAACTGCCGACGGAGGGGCGGTCCCGTGCGAACTGCGGATCAGTCTCTTGATCGAAGACGGGGAGTTCCAGGGGACTATCGGCGTCGCTCGCGACATCTCCGAGACGAAGCAACGACTGGACTCGTTGGCGTCAGCACACGCCTCCTACGACGCGATTACGAACGTGCTCGACGAAGCGAACGTCGGCGTCTTCATCCTCGACGACGGGTTCGACGTCGCCTGGGTCGACGAAACTGCTTGCCGGCATTTCGATCTCGATCGGGACGACCTCATCGGCCGGAACAAACGACAGGTCGTCACCGAAATCGCACAGGAGGCTATCGTGGACTCGGAACAATTTGCCGATCGAATTCTGTCGACCTACAATGACAATGACTACGTCGAACGGTTTGAATTCCGCATCTCTCCGGGCAACGACCGACAGGAGCGTTGGCTAGAGCACTACAGTGAACCGATCGAATCCGGCCAATACGCCGGTGGGCGCATCGAACTCTACTACGATATCACGGAGCGCAAACGATCCGAAGACGCCCTTCGCGAAACGGAAGAGCGCTTCCAATCACTGGTCGACGCCGTCGAGGAGTACGCTATTTTCCGCCTCGATATCGAGGGGAACGTCATCAGCTGGAACGAAGGCGCCAAGGAGATCAAAGGCTACGAGGCATCGGACATCCTGGGCGAACACTTCTCGAGGTTCTATACGGCCGAGGATCAAGCGGCGGGTGTTCCCGAACGGAATCTCCAGCGGGCACTCGAAACCGGTTCGACCGAGGACGAAGGGTGGCGGGTCCGCAAGGACGGCACGCAGTTCTGGGCAAACGTGACGATCACCGCCGTGTGGGACGACGATGGAACGCATCGTGGGTATCTCAAGGTCACCCGCGACATGACTGACCGACGGCGGCGCGAACAGGAACTGGAAACCGAACTCCAGCGGATCCTCGGTCGAATCTCCGACGCGTTCTTCGCCGTCGACGAAGGCTTCCGATTCACGCTGGTTAACGAGCGTGCCGAGGAACTCCTCCAGCGCTCCGAGGAGGAACTCCTCGAGGAACGCCTCTGGGATGTCCTCCCCGCTGCCGCCGAGATCGACGAAATGTGGGACGCCTTCCACACGGCGATGAACTCACAGAAAGCGACCAGTTACGAACTCTACTACGAGCCACTCGACTTCTGGATCGAAGCGAATCTTTACCCCTCCGAATCCGGTATTTCGGTGTACTTCCGGGACGTCACAGAGCGGAAGGAACGTGAACGAGCGCTCCAAGAGCGGGAACGGCAACTGTCGACGCTGATGGATAACGTCCCGGGAATGGTCTACCGGTGCCGCAACGAGCGGGGCTGGCCCATGGAGTTCGTCAGCGATGCCTGCCTGGAATTGACGGGCTACGACTCCGATTCCCTCGAGAGTGGCGACATCGAGTGGGGTCGCGATATCATGGTCGAGGAGGAGCGCGACACGCTCTGGGAAACCGTCCAGCGCACGACCGAAGAGGAGCCGATGTTCTCCGAGACGTATCGCATTGAAACCGCAGACGGCGAACGCCGGTGGGTCAAGGACTACGGTCGCGCCGTTTTCGACGACGGAACTCTCGGAAGCGTTGAAGGGATCATCGAGGACGTTACCGAGCGAAAAGAGCGGGAGCGAGCGCTCGAACACCGAGCACAACAACAGCAGGTCGTGGCCGACCTCGGGCAGTTCGCCCTGGAAACCGATGACGTGGACGAACTCATGCATGAAGCGGCCCGGAACGTCGCCGAGGTACTCGACAACGACTACTGTAAAGTGCTCGACCTCGATTCCTCCGAGCAAGAGTTGCTGCTGCGCCAGGGCGTGGGCTGGGATGAGGGAGTCGTTGGAAACGCGACCACCGCCATCGACGACAACTCGCAGGCCGGGTATACCTTGCTCTCCGAAGAACCAGTCGTCGTCGACGATCTCGACGCGGAAACGCGGTTCAGTGGGCCGGAACTGCTCACCTCACACGACGTACAGAGCGGGATCAGCACCATCATCGGGTCGATCGACAACCCGTGGGGAATTCTCGGCACGCACGATACCACCAAGCGCGACTTCACCGAGGAGGACCTCACCTTCGTTCAGAGCGTCGCCAACATCCTCGCCGAAGCGATCGAACGGAATCGGTACCAGCGAGAACTCGAGGAGGTGATAGCCGACCTCAGGGAATCCAACGAGCGGTTAGAGCAGTTCGCCTACGCGGCCTCGCACGACCTCCAGGAGCCGCTTCGGATGATTTCCAGTTATCTCCAGCTCATCGAGGATCGGTACGGCGACGAACTCGACGAGGACGGCGAGGAGTTCCTCGAGTTCGCGGTGGACGGGGCCGATCGGATGCGCGAGATGATCGATGGGCTGTTACAGTACTCGCGGGTCGAATCGCGCGGCGAACCGTTGCAACCGGTCGACCTCGATGCCGTTCTCGACGACGTTCGAGACGACCTCCGGGTGAAAATCGAAGAGAGTGATACCGAGATATCCGCCGACCCGTTGCCCCGCGTCAACGGCGACGAGGGGCAGTTGCGACAAGTCTTCCAGAATTTGCTGGAGAACGCTATCGAGTACAGCGGCGACGAGCCACCGGAGGTGGATATCACGGCCGAACGCGATAGCGACGAGTGGGTAATTTCCGTCAGCGACCGGGGCATCGGTATCGATCCGGAAGATACCGACCGTATCTTCGAAGTGTTCCAGAGCCTGCACGGACCGGACGATCATTCGGGAACGGGAATCGGATTAGCGCTCTGTGAGCGAATCGTCGAGCGCCACGATGGCGACATCTGGGTCGACTCGGAACCAGGCGACGGTGCCACCTTCTCGTTCACGCTGCCCGCTGTTCGGAAGGCTTCCAACGACTGAGCAGGGAGGTCGTTCTTCGGCGGACGTTCTCCTGGCCGCAGATAACCCGGATGGCGTTCGTCTGACGAAAGAAGCGTTCGAAGACGGTCGGATCGATAGTCCGCACCACATCGTTGGCGATGGGGCTGACGCGCTGGATTTCCCGTTCCAACGGGGGGAGTACGCTACTGCGCCCCGTCCGGATATCGTGTTCCTTGTGCTCGATCTTTCACGAAAGGACGGGGCGAGGTTCTCGAGGAGATGCAAGCGGCCCCCGACCTTCGACGGATACCGGTGGTCGTGTTGACGGGTTCTCGAGCCGAGGGGACGTTACG
The DNA here is from genome assembly GCF_000226975.2 of Halobiforma lacisalsi AJ5. NCBI lineage: Archaea > Methanobacteriati > Methanobacteriota > Halobacteria > Halobacteriales > Natrialbaceae > Natronobacterium > Natronobacterium lacisalsi. Next base: position 2,387,505 of record NZ_CP019285.1, read on the forward strand.
AGATCGGACGATCTCGGAGCGAATGCGTGTCTCACGAAGCCCACCGACCCGGACGAATTCATCGATAGTATCCGGAGGGTGGAGGAGTTTCGGTTGTCTACCGCTCGGCTCTACCCACGGTGACAGCTACGCAACGTGTAGTGATTTGATGGAACGCGAGGACGCTGCTCGCTTGGTCCACCCGAAGTCGACCGGACCACCGACAGTCGAACGGCCGTTCACCCATTCCTATTTCCTGAGATATCTCCGTCGCTCCAGGCCGCTTTACATGCTTCATCACAGAAGGATCGGATGACGAGATTCCCGTCAGTATCGGTATCCGTGATTATTGGGCACCACTCGTCCTTCGAGAGCGCTGCCCCGCAGTTGGCGCACAGCTCGAGTTCCTTGTTTAGAGGCGCGTCCGAAGGCGTTTGGTCCGGCTTTTCGTCTGGGTCTGGCATCGGCTAGTGGTTCTCCGGTGAACTCACGCTTCGAGACTACTCTCGCAGTCAGCGTCGGACGGCGTCACCGTCACCGTCACCTGCCTATCGCTGCTGATGGTAACGTCACATCCAGCGAACGTAAACTGGACCCGCAGGGATTCGTTTTGAACCTGTGATTGGAAGAGCTGGTCGATAGCATCGGGGTCGATCGCGTAGTACAGCGGAGGGAGTTCGGTCGGATCGACACCTTTGGTATCTGCGACGGCGGTAACGATATCGATGGTGACTGGCTCGGTGGCGGGCTCTGCACTTGCGGGGAGGGTGATCTCTGACACAACTATCGGTACGCCCGGCTCGGGGAAGGGGATTTATTGTTGATGCGTAACCGCCGTTCTCGTCGCCGGTTATTTATCTAGATCGGTGGCGTCTCATCGTATAGCATCCCGAGTAGTTCGCGCTGACTGGCGCGGAGGTGGTGATTGACCGTCGGCTGGGATACGCCCAACGCCTCGCCGATCTCTTCGCCGGTGCTCCTGCGCGGCGCGTCGAAAAACCCGCTGAAGTACGCAGTCCGGAGGACCTCGCGCTGTCGGTCAGTAATTCGTTCTTCGAATGCGGCTTTGAAATCCTCAGGCGTCCGTGCTCCCCGATCACGGGTTCGCCGTGCCGTCAGTTCCAACTCGTGGTACTTCGACTGCAGCATTTCGATGAATTCCCGGACGTCGGCCTGCGTAGAGAGGGCGACGACCACGCGCGCTTCCCCGGCTTCGGCCGTGATCGTCCGTGGGACTGCTCCGTGATCCAGTAGCGTTGCAATGATACTCCCTTCGTCCACGGTTACCTCGAACGTGCATTGCTCTTCGTCATCTTCGACGATGAGTCGGAGGTCTGAGAACGCGAGTGACTGCTCGACGAAGTCTTCGATCGCCGACCGCTCTGCACCATGGGTGGTGAAAAATGCGCTAAGGGACCCATCTTCGTACGATAAGACGTTATCGAGTTCGAACGTACAGTCCGCCCGATCGACCAGTCGGAGAAGTGGGACGTCGCTATCACGGACGCGGAACGCCAGTTCGATGATTTCGTCGCTCACGAGCGCTTGCTTGCTTTCGAGCGCGTTGATCGCGTGAGCGACGGTTTCCCCGAGTTCTTCGATGACCTGAGCTTCCATCCCGGTGAACGTTTCGGGCTGCTCGGCCTGAACCGTGAGAACACCGTAGAGCGTATTCTCGTAGAGAATCGGCACGCTGATCATGGACCGATAGCCCCGCTTGAGCGCTTCTTTCCGCCAGGGCTCGAACGGGGGATCCGACCGGATATCCTGGATCGTATACGGTTCGCGCGAGCGGGCGGCGATCCCGGCCGGGTGCTCCGCCGCCGGCCCGTCGTCGGTGTCGATGTCGAGATCGGCCACGTAGTCGGTCTCGATGCCAGCGGCAGCTACTGGGGTGATCGACTCGGAAGCCGCATCTTGCCGCCCGATCCAAGCGACCCGATACGGTCCGGCAGTCACCAATTCGGTACAGACTGCCTGTTCGATTTCGTCCCGCGTCGATGCGCCGATGAGCGCCTGGTCGATGGTTCTGATGATGCCGTTGATCCGATTGAGGCGGGCGAGCGAGTCGTTTTGGTCCTCGAGGGCCGCTTCCCGTTCGCGAAGGAGTTGTTGCCGGTCCACGTGGTCGAGGGCGGCTTCGAGATCCGCTGCAACGATCTTCACAAAATCGAGCGCCTCGTCGCTCGGGCGTTCGGGTTCTTCGAAGCCAGTGATGAAGACGCCGTGCCTACCGAGAGGGATGATAATGCCGCTCGCTATCGGCGGATCGGCCGGTAGCTGGTCGAACTGGTTCGTGAGATCATCGATGACGAGGGGCTCGTCGCTGCCGAACGCGTCCCAGGGAACGTCGGACGTCGGATTGAGAAACGGGACGTCCGACTGTAGCTGTTCGGCACGGGTCGTTTGCCCGAGCGGTCGGAGTGTGCCGCTTTCGTCGTCGTACAGGGCGATCATCGTGATCGGAAGATCCAGGTCGGTCTCCGCCGCATCAGTGACCGTTTCGCTGACGTCCCGTGGTGACTCGGCCTCGAGCAACTGGCGGCCCATCTCGTCGAGCGCGGCGAGGCGATCCTCACGGCGTTTGCGCTCCGTCAGGTCGCGCGTGACTTTTACGAAACCACGAAGTTCCTCGTCGTCGTCGTACAGGGCTGTGATGACGACGTTCGCCCAAAACCGCGAGCCGTCCTGTCGGAGACGCCAGCCTTCGTCTTCGACCCGTCCTCGAGCGGCAGCCTGTGCGAGCATTTCCTCGGGTGACCGATCCTCCCTGTTCTCGGGGTAGAAAAGCGAGAAGTGTTTGCCGACGATCTCCCGCTCCCGGTAGCCTTTGATTCGTTCGGCGCCCTCGTTCCAGGTCTGAATATAGCCCTCCGGATCCAGCATGAAGATGGCGTAGTCCTGAACCTCCTCGACCATCCGCTGGAATCGCTCTTTCTCCCGGCGGAGTCGTTCTTCGTATTCGTGGCGCTCGGTCATATCCCGCGTCACTTTCGCGAAGCCGCGCAACTCGTCGTCGTCACCCCAAATCGGTGTAATCGTTACGTTCGCCCAGAACCGCTCACCGTTTTTGTGGATCCGCCAGCCTTCGTCCTCCAGGTAGCCACGCTCTCGCGCCTTTTCCAGATTGTTCTCCGGAACGCTGGCCTCGACAGCGTCGTCCGGATAGAAGATGGAGAAATGCTCTCCGATGATTTCTTCTTCGGAGTACCCTTTCAACTGCTCGGCGCCGGTGTTCCAGCTCTGAACGATCCCGTTCGGATCCATCATGAAGATGGCGTATTCCGTGACCGCTTGAACAAGGGCTTGAAACTCTTCCCCACGTTCGGCTTCGATCGTCTCGCGTTGGTCAGCGGAACGCCACCACAACTCCCCACTTTCAGTCCGCTTTCGCTCGAGCGCATCCTGCTCTGCTAGCGCGTGAAGCTTCTCGGACGTACCCTGTCGTTCGCAACCCAGGGCCTCCGCAACTTCGGCCGTGGTGAGGGGCTCTCCGGATTTATCTAAAGCGTCGAAAACACGTTGCACGTCGGCTAGCGTCGGCTCTGGACGACCCGACTCATCCATGGATAGGGCTTGGTACTCTTCCGATGCGGAAAGGTCACTCGCCTAGGGGTCGTGGGTCGGTTGCTGGCCGGATTGTCCACGGAGCGATCTCACGACTTCAGTCGTGCGGCGACTCAAAGCGTTCGGTCCCGAGGTCGTCGGCGATGCGAACCGATCCACGCTGGCGACGCACCGATCGCGAACCGTGCTGTCGGTCGGGGAGTGGTCGTATCGTCGTCCGATTTTCTCGCGTTTCAATGTGTTGCGCACGCTCGAAGACGGAACGTGATCTTCCTGACCAGAAGCGCGTGCTGAACTGCGCATCGATGACTTTCTCCCCGTACTCCTCGAAGGTGTCGTCGAAGTCACAGTCGGCCACCAACTCCTCGAATTCCCCACATTCCTCGTCTAGACACGACCGGCGGCGTTTCACATCGTCTCGGCCCCTCGCTGGATGTCAACGGAGGCGTCGGCGAGCGTCACCGGCGCGACGTTGTCGGGATACGACGGCACGTATTTCAGTGCCAGCCGCCCACCCCACGATTGTCCGTACAGGTGAAATTGCTTCGTGCCGAGCGCCTCATGCACCACCTCGAGGCGCTCGGCATACTCGTCGATGGTGTAGTGGTCGTACACGCTGTCCGGAGGCTGATCGCCGTCGTCGATATAATCGTCCGGTGTTCGCCGTCCCAACCTTTTAGCCACTATTCCGAGACCATGCACCATGACTTCGGGACTGGATCCGACGGAGAAATATGACGGATCGATCCGGGTTCGACTCCTGGATGACGAATCCGGGACGGAAGAACTCAGTTGTAACTCGTACGAGGCTGCGATCGACGTCGTCAAGAAGAATCAGTACAGGGTGACGGCAGCGAAAATCGTGGACCGGGACGGTAACGTTGTCTTCACGTCCGCCGAGATGGATATCGACGACTGGGAAAGCGTCTGGCGACGGGAGAAACGCCGTCAATCCGTCGACGTTGACGAATACGACTGTCCCTACGATAGCGTTTCGTGTTTTGCTGAGGATCTATGTGTCCAGTGTCAAATAGACAAAGTCCAAAGCCAGTATTGAGCGGGTTTGTTGGTTCCTTTAGACGCTAGACAGTTATCCTCTTCTGAACGCACATGTACGAAATATGACCTCGCACGTCGGGGTAGACTGGGCCTCACGGGGCTGGCTCGCCGTGGGAACGGACGGGCAGGAATGGACCGCCCGAATGCATCCGTCGATACACAGCGTCTGGTTCGAGCATCGGGACGCAGACGCGATCCTGGTCGACGTTCCGATCGGCCTACCGGCGGATCACCGACGAACGTGCGACAGAGAAGCGAAAGACTTTCTCGGACCGGATCGAGCGAACAGCGTCTTCTGGACGCCCTGTCGAGCGGCCGTTGAGGCCACTACCTACGAACAGGCAAAAGAAGCCAATCAAATGCGTCGAGGCGACAGTCTGTCGAGCCAGGCGTGGGGACTCATCCCGCGGATCCAGGAAGTCGATCGGTTGCTCCGAGATGCCGAGACGGCGCGGCAAACGATCCTCGAATCACATCCCGACGTTTGCTTTACTGCTCTCAGCGGGGGTGATCCATTGAGTCCCAAACAGAGTGCTGCAGGCGAAACCGAGCGCATCGCCTGCCTCGAGGAGGTTGACGACGCTGTTCGACCTGCGTACGATCGATTCGTTTCGACGTATATCGAGGAGCAAGAGCCCTGGGCCCGGCGGATCGGCGCTTCGAACCGGGATGACTTGCTGGACGCGATGGTGCTGGCCCTTACCGCTACACTCGCCGACGGGGAGTTCGAGACGCTGCCGGCCGACCCCCCGACGGATCAAGAGGGGTTACCGATGCAGATCATCTACGCGGAAGCGTAGTTCGACCTGGTGGGCCAGCAGCCGCGAAACTCACTCTTCCTGGCTTCTGTCTGGCTCGACTTCGCGGATTCGAAGCGAATACTGATCCGGTACGTCGTCGATCAACACCCTGATCTTCAGTACTCGTTCCTCAGTTGCGAGTTCTCGCATCGTTTCCATCTGCGATCGTTCGAAGGACGCGTTTCCCGTTTTGATCTCACAGTAGTATCGCTCGAGGACGTCGCCGTTCCAGCCGTCCCTCGCCACGAGTTTACAGTCCGGACGCCAGGTACGTCGCTCCGCATCGGACTCGGACCTCGACCTCGAACTCGAGTCACCCCTCTCGCTGCGCTCGGCCCTCGAGTTCGCGGCAGCGTACGCCGCGATCCTCTTCGCTTCGGTCGGTTCGCAGGCGTGAATCGGCGACCTCGGCGTCCTCGTCTTCGTCCTCACGTGACGGCGCTGGAGTCAGTCTTCGGTCTCGTCGACCGGTTCGTCGCCGGCCGGTTCGGGACCGCCGTCGCCTTCGGGCTCGGGCTGTGGACCGCCGCCGGTCTGTGCCTCCTGGGCGTCGCCCCAGCCGCCGCTGTCGACGACTTCGAACAGCTTGCGCCAGTTCTCATCGGACTCGCTTTCAGGGAGCTGATCGCGAAGCTGCTGGAAGTCCGAGCCCGGGACCTCGGATTCAACGAGGTCGACGACGATCCGCGCGTGGTAGGCGGCCTCCGCGGGATCGGTGCGGCCCCCTTCGCGCTCGGTGACTCGGTCGAGGAACTCCTGCCAGTCGAACCGCTGTCCGTGCTCCTTGACGGCACCGGTCAGGTACCACTTGATCTCTACAGGGAGCGATGCGGCCAGATCCTCGGCTGCCCCCTCCGGGATTCGCTCGCCCAGAGTCATGAGTGTCACCCTGATCGCCCGGACCGTCCGGCCGGTGTCCGGCAGTTCGAGACGGTGCTGTATTTCGCCCGTGAACTCATCGAAATCCATCGCAGTCCCTTCGTCGCCGAGCAGGGACGTCAAGCCACGTGGGATCGGTAGCATTCCTGATCCGTCGGCTGACGGCGACGGTCGTCGTCGTCGACGACGGCGTCGCGACGGGGTCGACCGCCAGAGCCTGTCTTTCGCGCCTCGAGGCGTCCGACGCCGATCGGGTCGTCCTCGCGGTCCCCGTCGGCCCGCCGGACACGATCACAGCCCTCGAAGAGCAGGCCGACCAGGTCGTCTGTCTCGAGATACCGACCGGCTTCCGGGGGGTCGGCCAGTTGTACAGGGATTTCACGCAGGTCTCGGACGAAGAGGCGATGGATTACCTCGAGCAGTGATGATCCGCGACGAGAAGATCTACGACCGGACGGGGAAACCGCCCCGCGTGGATCTGGAAAACACGGTCCGGCTGGCTTCTCGAAGAGGAGCTACCGGACGACCGTTACCGGGATCGTCGCCCGCTCGACGATCGACTTCGCGACGCTGCCGACCATCGCGTCGGTCCGTTCCGAGCGACCGCGATGGCCGACGAAAATCGCGTCGAATCCCTTCTCGTCGGCGTAGTCGGAGATCTCCGTGACTGGATCGCCGTAGAGGAGTTCGACTTCGACATCCTGGCCGAGCTCGGCGGCGAAGTCCGCCGCGTCCTCGAGCAAGTCGAGCCCTCGCTGTTCGACGTCGGCGACGCTCTCGAGGGTCAGCCGACGGTCTGCATCCCACAGCGAGACGTTCGGTTCGTCTCCGCCCTCGTCGCGGACGGTAGGATCGGCCGCGTAGACGATCGTGATCGAGCCGTCCATCGCATCCGCGATGTCGGCAGCGTAAGCGAGGGCGTTCTCTGATTCTTCGGAGCCGTCGACGGCCACGAGAAACTTCATGCGGTCCCAGTCGACGTCCACGGAGTTAAAGGGGGCTCCCGTTTCACTGGCCTATCCTTATTTTATCAGCGACGGAGTACTCCACAGTTCACGGATCGATCTCGGCTACGACGACGGTACCGCCGAAGAACGCTACCTCTCGAGAGCGACCAGGGAGATTGACGATGACCCTGGACGTCCCTGTTTCCGAGCCGCCGGACCTGTCGAACTCTTCCGAGACTTGGGCGACGAAAGCCGGGTTCGACGCCCTATGGCCTCCAGAGGACGCGACGGCGACGTGCACGACGCCTTCGACGACGAAACGACGACGAGCAACATCGAACTCGAGGAGCTAACCCAGGCGGTAATCGAACTAATCGCGGACGGATCTCCGGACTGGCGCGACGAGCCGTCGGACTGCGGCTGTGACGAAGAGAGGGTCCGGGAGGGTATCGACGTCGTCGGAGACGGCCTCGTCGACGTCGTCCCCTCCCGGAGTTCGAGCGGACGTTCACACAGTTATCGGCCAGTACTATCCCCTGTTCGGCGTCAAAGCGACCGTCAGGTCTCCGGACCGATGCGCTTGACCCGTCCCCGTGCACCGGATTTGAGTTTGACGAGGATTCCCTCGGGATGGGTGCGCTCGTCGGTGAGGACGGCGCCGACCTCGCCAACGATCCGGTCGCCGTTCTCCTGTTCGATCTCGACGGTCATCCCCTGGACGAGTTCGTCCCGCGTTGGCAAGTCCGCCGACATACGCGTCTCCGGACGACGCCGATGCCCTTAGAGGATTGCGTCGATGCGAACCCGTCGTCCTGTCGGCTCAAGCGGTAGTCACGTACTCTTCGGAGCGGCTGGAGCATGTCGGTGTACCTCGCTCGAGAGACGAAACCGGGACTATATGCCGAGTGCCCGCTGTGCCGAGACGTCGTGAACCCGCAATAGCCACCCATGCTATTTGAAGATATGAATCGGCTACGGGGCCGGAAAACCCAGAAAGAGGCCGTGTACGACTGCCGGTGGTGCGGAGCCACTGTCGATAGAGACATCGAGACTTGTCCTGCCTGCGGTGCAGAAGGGACCAGTACCGAATCTCCTAGGACACACCAGAGGAATACAACCCGATCGTCGATGTAGCGGAGAACACGGGACCACCGTCCAGGAACGCACGGACCGCGCCTGTGACTACGTATCAGCGACACAGATCTCCTCCCTCACGCCTACACATCCAAGTGTCAGTCCGTCGTTAGCGCCTATGCTACTTCCCGGCAAAGGTGCAGACGAACTTTCGAAGAGAACTCAAAAATACGCTGCCGAACCTCCGATGGCGACCGCCACTGAAGTCCCACGACCACGATCACCACCGATAGACACGACCCCGTCACACTGGGGAATACGTTTACTGGACGGACAGCAACGATTATTCAGTCTTTGATGTATCCTGGGCCAAATGGTAAACTCACGCCTCTCATTTGTTGTTCCATGTCACCGGAGGCAGACGAGATTCGCGTGTGGCTCGTTGAACGTGGGTACAACAACCGTGATCTAATCGTTCTCAAGTACACGACACCCGAAGGAGATCGAGTCTTCCGGAAAGAAGTTGCGTCGCAGGCTCTAGAGACGGTGACCGCCGCAAAAGATGTCTCCCCTGACAATCTTGGAACCGTCGACGAGACTGAAGTGCAAGAACGGTATGCTGCTGAAGCTACGCGAATGGCAGAGAACCACGATCCCGATGACCCGGTGTAACCGCTACCAACAAAGAAACACCTTCCTACGCTATATGCAATGTCGGATACCTGTGGCCTAGTTTTCGTCCCTTCGTTAGCCGAACTATTCCAATTCCTCCTCTGGGGAGTGTGTTCCGTCATCGGTATTCGGCTGCAGTTGGCGGATCAAATTCAGGTGCATGAGATGGAGATGCATCCCGATTCCGTACAGGATTAGCCCCAACCCCGCGAAGATTAGCGGGAGGAGTATCGAATCAATTGCCTGTGACACGCTATCTAAATTTGCCGGTAAGATGCCCACAACTGCCAAGAGGAACGCACACAGGATGACGAGGTATCCCACACGAACTGCGCGAGAATAGCCTCCGACCTGTTGAATTCGACGCTCGATTTCGTTTTGCGTGGGACGCGATTTTTCGTTAGTCATAGACGGATGCAAGTCGATAATCGGTGGTTGAAAGGATAGTTATGCAACTTGCAAATATATTGACTGGCTGTGTCGTGCTACCACGCATAGATACGGGAAATCTGATCGAGTCCGAGACTCGATGTTAGGAGCAGAAAGTGAAAGTCATTCTGACCGTTCGAGCCTTTTCCGGCGGGTCTCGAACTCTTCGTCGGTGAGATCGCCGCGAGCATATGCTCTCCGTAATTCCTCCATCTCCGAGGTTTGCGACGGTTGATTTTTCGTTGTGCTTCGAATGACGAGATACCCGCCGCCGAGTAGGACGAGAAGGAAGACGGTCGGGACGAGTATCCCGGTGAACGGCCACTAGCCGCCGGAAGTCCCGTTCCCACTCATCATTCCGCCGTATCCCATCATTCCTCCGAATCCGAACCCCATCGTGAGCATCGGCAGTACGATAATTGCTCCGAGGAGTAGAAGGATGAGCGTCGTCGTGTCGAGTTGATTTGAGGATGACATCGGTTTCAGGCCTCCGAGGCGGGTTCGAAGTCGTCTGTGACGGCCGACAGCGTGCGTTCGATCCTCTCCTGAACTTCGGTTGCGATACCGTCGAGTGCCTCGTTGTCGGCGATCCCAAGGAGTTTGTGGGGGTCGACAGCACTCACTACGACCTCTCTGTCGTCGGTTTCGTAGACGATGACGTTACACGGGAGGAGCGCCCCGAGTTCGGTTTCCTCGGTTATTCCCTCGTGTGCGAGTGCCGGGTTGCACGCACCGAGAATTCTGTATTGCTGGAATTCCTCTCCGAGTTTCTCCTCGAGCGTGGCTTGGACGTCGATGTCACAGAGGACACCGAATCCTTCGTCCTCGAGCGAAGCGATCGTGGCATCGACGACCTCGTCGAAGTCACCTGATACGGATGTTTGTATGGTATAGTCCATACACTACACAACTATCCGCATCCATTTAACAGTGTGCTTGCAGAATAGGGGTCAGCGGTAGTATCCTCGGAACCGTTCTCAATAGGTGTCGTGGGAGTCAGGGGCGACTGTCACGATGATGGTTGCAGTCGTGATGGCCACGATCAGTAAAACGGGTTCAGAATAAGTAAACTGTCCCAGGGTCGAGCCTCGAGATTAGCGTCGTCTACGTGGGTGAGTTCCGTGGCGAGGCTTTCCAGAACGGTGGCATCTGTGTCGGCCATTTTGGGCCCTCCGACCGGAAGGATCGTCCTGCTTTCCGCCATTTCGTTCTCCCTTCGACCGGTTCTCCCTGTTCGCGGTCGCACCTGCTGTCCCGGGATCGATATCCAGCCGATCCGTGGCATCGTCGATCTCTAGTAGGGTCTCTATTCGACGCTCGAACTCCGTGTCGCTGATTTCGCCAACTGCGTACTGGTGCTTGAGGGTATCTAGAGCCGCCGTTTTATCCGTCGAACCGTTCGAAATCTCACTGTCCGTACTAGGACGCCGGTTCAGTTCCCCGCTGGCCAGTGTCCACACTGTGACAGCCCCAACGACAAACAGAGGGAGGAGCCAGAACCAAGTGCTGTTCGACTCTGTCGCCGCGAGTCCACTGCCAAGCAGCAAAAAACCGATGGCCCAGAGACGATTGATCCGTCGACCCAGAATTGTTTGTCCAATACATTACCGCTACATCCGGACGATCAAAAGGTTCACGGCGCCATGCAGGGCGACCTACCTAACACGCGTCCAGATAGTCAGGTGTTCCGCCCGGTGATCGTGCTCGGACACGCTACGACCGCGAAACCCCCGACGAAGCGGCCATCAAAGAAGTCACAGTTAGAAGGGGCAACCGGCGACTGGTCCCTCTCTTTCGGCCTGAAAACCCGACGACAACAGCCTTCCCGAGAAACCCGCTCTCGACTCGCTCAACGCGAGCAACAGCATCGGCATCGACCTCGGCAGTGTCGACTATATCCACACTACCGACGGGACGACCGTTGATCGGCTCTCCCACGAAGACGGATACGAGCGACTCCGGCGTGAGCAACGCAAATCGTCTCGCGGACGTCGACTGAAAACGGAACTGAGCGGAACGGCTGATCGTTCTCTCACGGTCCGTCGCCAGTGGTCAGACAGCCGAACGGAGTGTGCCCGTTCAGCGCAGGAACCCGAACAGTTCGTAGTCGTAGTCAGGGTCGTACCGGCGGAACAGCAGGCTGTTCGATAGTACGGAGACGCTCGAGAACGCCATTGCGGCGGCGGCCAGCACCGGTTGGAGCAACCCGAGCGAGGCGAGCGGGATGAGCGTCGTGTTGTAGCCCAGGGCCCAGACGAGGTTCTGCTTGATCTTCTGGAGCGTCGCGTCGGAGATGCGGATTGCCTTCACGACGTCGACCGGATCGTCGCGCATCAGCGTCACGTCGGCCGCTTCGATGGCGACGTCCGTCCCGCTGCCGATCGCCGTGCCGACATGTGCGACGGCCAGCGCTGGGGCGTCGTTAACCCCGTCACCCACCATCATCGCCTGTCGGCCCTCCGCCTGAATCGCCTCGACCGCGTCGGACTTGTCTTCGGGGAGGACTTCGGCCCGAACGTTTTCCGGGTCGATTCCGACTCGTTCGGCGACGGCGCGGGCCGTCCGATCGTTGTCGCCAGTGATCATCATCACGTCGGTACCACGTTCGTGGAGTGCGGTGACCGCCTCTTCGGCGCTCTCTTTAACGGTGTCGGCATCGGCGATCACGCCCGCGAGCACGCCCTCGTCCGCGTCGGCCGGCACGTGGGCGACGAGCATCGCCGTCTTCCCCTCGTTCTCGAGTCGTTCCATCGTCTCCTCGGCGGGTGCGGGGTCGACCCCATTGTCCCGGAGCAGCTTCCGGTTCCCGACGAGTACCTCGTCGCCGTCGACGGTGGCTCGGACGCCGTGTCCGGGGACGTTCTCGAAGGACTCGGGATCGGACACCTCGAGCCCGCGTTCTTCGGCGCCCTCGACGATGGCTCGGGCGAGCGGGTGTTCGCTAGCGCTCTCGGCCGCTGCCGCGAGTCGGAGCACGTCGTCTTCCGTGAGCCGGCCGCTGGTGGCAGGGATGCCGCTGTCGGCCGCTGCCGTCCCGCCGTCGGGCACCGGGCGGTCGTCCGCGTCGAATGCAACGACGTCGGTCAGCTCCATCTCGCCCTCGGTGAGCGTCCCGGTCTTGTCGAAGACGACCGTGTCGACGTCCTTCGCGCGCTCCAGAATGTCACCGCCCTTGAACAGGACGCCGTTTTGCGCACCGATCGCGGTCCCGACCATCGTCGCCGCGGGCGTCGCCAGTCCGAGCGCACAGGGACAGGCGATCAGGACCGCCGAGGCGAACACGACGATCGCGAACTCGAAGACCGAGACGCTACCGCCGGCCGGCGCCGGACCGCCGGCAACCTGTCCCCACAGCGGGAGCCACTCGACGAAGCTCGCCAACGCCTCGGGGAAGAGGAACCAGACGGTGCCCCAGAACAGGGCGTTGGCGATGACGGCGGGGACGAAGTACGCCGAGATCCGATCGGCCAGGTTCTGGATCTCCGGCTGGCGGGACTGCGCCTCCTTGACAGTCTGAACGATCTGCTGAAGCGCCGTGTCCGAGCCGACGTTCGTCGCCTCCACGGTCAGCACCCCGTTCTCGTTGATCGTCGAGCCGACGACCTCGTCACCCGCTTCCTTCTCGACGGGGACGGACTCGCCGGTCACCATCGATTCGTCGACGGCGGACTGACCGTCGACAACGACCCCGTCGGTCGGGATCTTCTCGCCGGGCCGGACTTTCATCCGGTCGCCGACGTCGACCTCCTCGAGGGGGACCTCCCGCTCGGTGCCGTCCTCGTCGACGATCGTGGCCGTCTCGGCCTCCATTTCGAGGAGCTTCCGAAGGGCGTCGCCGGCCTGGCCTTTCGACCGGGCCTCGAGGTAGTTCCCGAGCGTGATGAACACGAGGATCAGCGCCGCGGTGTCGAAGTACGTCTGCCCGGCGACCACCCCCAGCAGGACGGCGAGGCTGTAGATGTACGCCGTCGAGGACCCCAGCGCGATGAGCACGTCCATGTTCGCCCGACCGTTCTTCACGATCGCTTTGTAGGAATTCTCATAGAACGGTTTGCCGAGGACGACCTGGACCGGCGTGGCGAGCAGGAAGCCAACCCACTCGAACTCGAACCCGAAGACGGTGTCAGGGAAGACGGTTCCGCCCAGAAGGAACCGATCGGCCAGGAAGAACAGGAAGGGTGCCGACAGCACCGCCCCGAAGAGCGTCAGTCGGAGCTGTTTAGTGATTTCTTCCTGGCGGGCGGCGTCGCGTCGTTCCTGGTCCGACTCCGCAGCGCCGTCATCGTCACGGATGGGCGTGTAGCCCGCTTCCTCGACCGTGTCGTAGAGTTCGGACCGCGAGACATCGGCGGGGTTGAACTCGACCTGCGCCTCGTCGGTTGCGTAGTTCGCCTCCGCGGTGATGACGCCGGGCACCAGTTCGAGGGCCTCCTCGTTGGTGTCGGCGCAGTTCGCACAGGTCATGTCCGCGATGCCGATCGACGCGGTCGCGGACTCGGCATGGTAGCCGGCCTCGTCGATCGCGTCGTAGATCTCTGCGAGCGATACCGCTCCTGGATCGTACTCGACGGTGCCCTCGTCGGTGGCGAAGTTGATGTTCGCCTCCGAGACGCCGTCGAGCGCTTCCAGGGATTCGGTGATCGACTGCGAGCAGTTCGCGCAGCTCATCCCCTGAATCTCGAGACGACTGGTTCGATGACTCACTATCGTTTCATAGGGCCCCCTCGTTTACCACGGTTTCCAGTAGAGATTCAAAGCGATCCGCCCCGCCACCTTTGGAAAGATAAGTGGACTCGACGTCCGGTTCAGGGCCGATCGATATATTCCTTCGAACTTCGACCGGTTCGACGGCGAAACGGAGGACTCCCGCTCAGCTCCTGACGGTCGCGTAGAGACGCCGGAGACGTCGTCGGTGGTAGAGGATCGAAATCGCAACGAGAAACAGGACCGTCGCGATTTCGTACCCCCACCGCCCGCTATCAAGACCACTGAAGAACTGGTGGCACCGCCCGCGAGCAGCGGGCCGAACATCGGTCCGACACAGGCGGGACACGCAGCGAGCCTTTTGACGTCCCCGATGGCCGACCGAGCGAGTGCGAGGACCGCATCGTAGACGAGATAGGCCAGTGCGACCAATCCAAGGGTCTGGTATGGAACGAGCGTCAGCGCGAGCCAATCACCGGCGTACACCACGACCGCGCTCCACCCTGGCGATCGACCCTACGTGAGGCCGATCCCGTTCGCATCAATCAACTGGTCGATAAGCGAGGGAACTCGTTTGGAGGAGGCCCGAGAGATGGAACAGCACCAGCAATACGCCGTAGCGACGGCAGCAGCGGGAGCCCGGACGCGAGGCCGTGGTGAATCGGGGCGAGTGTGCCAGACGACTCAGATGGAACCAGTACGCCAAACAAACGGGATGAAAAAGTGAGTCATCCGTTGTCCCGTCTCACCGTAACGCGAACGCAAGTCCCGCAGTCATCTGAATCGCGAACAACAAATTCGGTCGCGTACCCGTTGCCATGAACCTGGGAGGGCGCCGTTATCGATCGTCGATGTCGCTTCTGTCGCGCCCACGATTGCACGATAGACACAGACCGGAAAAGAAATCGGTCTGGGCGCCACCCCCGGGTGATCGTGCCGGTATTCCGCCGGCAGGCTATGCTCCCTTCTCAAGGCGGTCGTAGCGGTCTTCGAATCGGCTCTGACACGACGGACAGCAGAAGTGATACGGTCGACCGTCGATCGTCATTGACTCTCCTTCGGTGTCAACGGTGTTGCCGCATTCGGCGCAGGTGAGTGCGAACTCGGTCCCGTCGAGCGAGGGTTGCCACTCGACGTCATCGATCAACGTCACCGTGTAGTCGACGTCGTCGACGTCCGCGAACAGTCCGTCGAGCCACTGATGAACGTTCCGGACCTGTGCGCGGGCATAAAACCAGATATCGCCGTCCGCGGTCACGAACACGTGTTCGACCGCCTCGGCATCGCTGATCCGGTCTCTGAGATCGTCGACGGCGTCGATGATACTCGATACCTGAACGAATACCGGGATACCGGCCTGGAGTTGTGAGTGGTCGACATCGACGGTAAAGCGATTGATGACGCCCGCCTCCTGCAATCGCTCCACGCGGTCCGAGACAGCAGGTCCGGAGAGGTCGACCTGTTCGGCGATGTCGCTGAACGGTCGTCTTGCGTCCTCTCCAAGCAGTCGCAAAATCTCCATATCGGTCTCGTCGAGGTCTCGCATGGCTGTTGTACGTCTCGAGTCGGGATATATTCCCGGAAATGGTTTGGAATCGAAAGTCCGATCGACGAGCAGCTCCGCAGACAAGGCTCATTGGACGACCGCGAATCGCCAGTGATGTCGATCGGGTGTTCAAAGAGCTGGACCGAGAGCAGCAGACGACGGTGAGCGTGCGATCCGATCCACTCTGTGAAGATGGCTGGCGCGAGTGGCGCTCATTTCTCGAGCGTCGTCGGTCGAGCGAACCCGCTCCGGTACCGACCGACACCTCGTTACTAGTCGTTCGGTAACACCGGATTCTCGGACTATTCGGCGTGCTCGACGGCCTTCCGGGAGTACATTACACGTTCATCTGACGAACACCCTCGAGCAACTGTTCCCTGTAGTTCGGCACGAGCGTCGATAAACTGGCAGTTTTCGCCGAGGGTGCCTGTGCAAGGCTGAAATCTATCCCGGAACTCCGCCAACGGTATTGTAAAATGGCCACAATGATGGGTCAGATATCTTCTGAACGGCTCGCGGAAATATGCGAGTCGACGAGTGGGTTACGATCGTCGCTCCGCCTCAGTCGCCGGATTCCAAGTCGTCGGGTGTCTTCCCTGCTCTCTTACGGCCCGTCTGGCGGTCAGCCCGATCACGAGAATCGCTATCCCAGTAATAGCGACACAGGCTGTACCCCAGAAGGATCACAACCCCAAGCGGCACAGTCAATACTCGAAGAGGTGGCTATGGATGGGGCGCTTCCGATGTCTCTGAGTACGGGTATCGCCGTGCCGATCTTTCCGTCCCGACTTCGTCGGGTGTGTCACCGCCCACGGGCGCACGACCCGCCGACTAGAACGACTGGAGCATGAACCTCGTCGCCCTCGCTCTTGGCGTGGCTCTTCTCGTCGCGGTCATAACAGATATCCTCTGGACGACGCTGTGGGTCGAAGGCGGCGCCGGTCCACTCACGTCTCGGCTGATGGCGTGGACGTGGCACTCACTACGAAGAATCGGCGCCCAGAACTCGCGGCTACTCAGTCTCTCGGGGCTGTTGATCTTCATGTTGAGTCTCTCGCTCTGGATCGTGCTTCTCTGGAGCGGATGGACGCTGATCTTCGCCAGTGCCGAGAACGGTCTTATTGATACGCTCAACCGCGGGTCTACGTCGTGGTCCGACTGGATCTATTTTACTGGATACACCGTATTCACGCTAGGAAACGGTGATTTCGTTCCACGGAAGGGGATCTGGCAGTTCGTCACGATACTCGCGACGGGGAGCGGATTGCTCTTCGTGACGCTTAGCGTCACCTATACGCTTTCAGTTCTCGATGCAGTCACCCAGAAACGTGCGTTCGCCAACAACGTGAGCGGATTTGGAACGGTCAGCGAGGATATCGTTCGAGCAGCCTGGAACGGTGCGGAGTTTCGAGGACTCGATCTCCCGCTGAACACCTTCGAAGCACAACTCACTCTGCTCACGGAGAATCACAAGGCGTACCCCGTTCTTCACTACTTTCACAGCGCTCGAGCAGACCGGTCCCCGGCCGTCGAAATAGCCGCTCTCGACGACGCCTTGACGCTCGTCCGGTTCGGAGTTCCGAAAGAACACCGCCCGAACGAGATCATCGTCCGGAATGCCCGGACAGGAATCGAGAACTACCTCGAAACGCTCCACGAGACCTTCGTCAAACCCGCGGACACCACTCCTCCCGCACCAGATCTGACCGCCCTCCGAGAGGCAGGGATTCCGACGGCTTCGGACGACGAATTCGACGCATCTCTCGACGACCTCGAGATGCGGCGGCGGACATTATTCGGGTTCATTGAATCCGACGTACGGCAATGGCCGACTCGAGAAACCGAACGTCCACCGCAATAGCCTATAGACAGCCGCTGTTTCGGAGCGATTCGATTTCTGCATCCGAATAGCCCAGGTCGCGGAGAACAGCGTCGGTATCGGCACCGAGTTCCGGCGGGTCGGTCGGTTCTGGACGCTGGAACTGCGAGGAACGGAGAGGGAGCTTCGGGACCGAGACCGAGGTGGACTCGCCCTCGGCTGTCTCGATTTCTCCGAGGGCGTCCGTTGCAGCCAAGTGTTCGTCCGACGGGACTTCGTCGACATTCTGAACCGGCGCGACCGGAACACCTACGTCGCGCAGTCCCTCGACGAGTTCATCAGCTGTGAGTTTTTCGATTGCGGCTTGAAGTTCGTCGTCGAGGGCGTCCTCGTTCCGCCGCCGGTCGTCGACGGTTTCGAATCGATCCTCTTCGTGGAGTTGGAGTCCGAGCGCCTCACAGAGTCGTTCCCATTGTGCCTGTGAGGACGGACCGACGAACACCCATCGATCATCGCCCGTTTGATAGACGTCGTAAGGTGCCCAGTTGTCGTGGCCAGCCCCGAGCGGTTCGGGGCGCGTATCGTACGCCTGCGCATATACCAGCCAATACCCCATCAGCGACACTGTACTCTCGAATAGCGGAGCAGTAACGTGTTGCCCGGTTCCGGTGTGTTCTCGCTGTCTGAGCGCCGCGGTGATCCCGAAGGCCCCAAACAGGGCAGCAGTCATATCTGCGACGCTAGTTCCAGCGCGTGCGGGTGATTTGTCCGGGTGGCCCGTTACGCTCATTAATCCGGAGAGCGCCTCCGCGACGGGATCGAGCGCAGGGTAGTCCTCGTACGGACCTTCATTGAATCCCTTGATCGAACAGTACACGAGCTCGGGATTGACATTGCGGAGGTCATCATAGCCGATACCGAGTTTCTCTGGGGCGCCAGGGCGGAGATTCTCGACGAAGACGTCCGCGGTCGTGATCAGTTCACGGAACGCCTCCATGCCGCCGTCGGTTTTGAGGTCGAGACTGATCCCTCGCTTGTTCCGATTAACGGCGTTGAAGAGACTGTTCCCGACTGGTGTACCGCCGCGAACGGAGTCGCCGCCGGATGCCCCGTGTTCGATCTTTATCACGTCTGCTCCGAGTTCCGCCAGTAGCAGCGAGCAGAACGGGCCGGCAGCGATATGCCCCAGTTCGATGACGGTCGTATCTTCGAGCGGTCTATTGGTCGGTGTATCAGTTGCTGTGGTCATTGTCGAGTGCAAGGTGATGAGCTAGCTGGTTGCGGTACAGCGATCGAAACGCCGGTTGAAGGATACAGTTGATCGGGTCTTGTCGCCCTCGAGAGCGGCAGCATGCAACTGTCTGGGGGGAGGTCAGCGACAGGTTCACGAGTCGTTCCCCGCGTGCCGTCGTCGTCGCCAGTTCTGTACGACCGGTCCGATTAGAACGATGATGATAAGCCCCACAAGGAGTCGTGACGGCCAACTCGCGACGAAAATCGTCCACGATCCGTCGGACAACTGTAACGATCGGAGGAAGTTCTCCTCGGCAATCGGTCCCAAAACCATTCCCAGGATGAATGCGATGACCGAGTACTCGTGTTTGAACATGTAGTACCCGATCGCGCCGAGAACGAGGACTGTCGCGACGTCGACCCAGTTGTTTCGCAGGGTGAAACTTCCCGCCACGGCCAACACGACAATCATCGGGATGAGGTACTCGGTGTTGATTCGAGTGAGGTACTCCGCCCTGGTGATGAGGCCGAGTCCGAGCACGAGGATGATGATGTTCCCGAGAAACAGAGCAACAAAGATGCTGTAGGTGAGGTGGAGGTCCGAACTGAACAGATCCGGACCCGGCTGGAGGCCATGCATCAGTAGACCACCGAGCAACACCGCCGTTGCCCCTGAGCCGGGAATGCCGAACGACAATGCCGGGATGAGAGAGCCGCCGACTGTCCCATTGTTCGAGGCCTCGGCAGCGATAACGCCGGTGATTTCTCCGTTTCCGAATCGATCCGAGGCGGTCGATCGCATCGCCTCACCGTACGCGACGAAGTTCGAGACCGACGCGCCCGAACCGGGGAGAGATCCGATGAACATCCCGATGAACGCGGACTTGACGAGTGGTATCGGCTTTGAGAGGGCTTTACTGGCACCGGCAAGCACGCTTCCGGAGGTGTCGATCTCGTCGCGGGCGATGCTTCCTTCCTCACCCGCGAGCTTCAGCATCTCGGCAATGGCAAACAGCCCGAGAATCGCCGCGACGAACGAGAGACCGTCATAGAGTACGAGTGACCCGCCGGTGAATCGGAGTTCCGACGACATCGGTGCAATACCGATCGTCGTTACTAACAACCCGAACGCCCCGGCGACGAATCCCTTGACCATCGAGCCGCGGGCGACGATAGTAATCATCGAGAGTCCGAGCACTGCGACAAGAAAATACTCCGGCGAGCCCAGCAAGAGGACGAGCGCGACGATCCCCGGAGAGATCACGATGAGGGCCGCGATCGTTAGAAATCCTGCAACCGCGGAACTCAGTGCGGACGCTGACAGTGCGAAGGATGCCTGACCCTGTCGGGAGAGAGGATACCCGTCGAATGTCGTTGCCGCTGCAGCCGCTGTTCCGGGGACGTTCATCAGGATTGCCGCGATCGACCCGCCATACATCGATCCGGAGTAGATGCCGACGAGCAGGATGATCGCGTTCGTGCCGCCAAGCGGCAGGGTCAGCGGTAACGCAACTGCCATCCCGAGATTCGGTCCAATTCCAGGAATCGCACCGATCACGATACCCAGGAGGACGCCGACGACCATCCAGCCGATAGTCGGCCACGAGAGGGCAATCTGGATGCCTTCCAGGAATGCGTCGGAGACCATCAGAACATCCCCCGTGGAAACAACAGCGATCGGTCGAGCGGTGCGTTAGCTATGGACATAAACAGTAGACAGATCCCGATCGAGACGACCGTCAGTCCGATGACGGCCCATCGCGGCTGCCGGTTCCAGTAGCCGTACGTGAGCACGAATAGGGGTGTCGCAACCAGAATGCTCAGCACGTACGCAACTCCGACGTACCCGGCTATGGCGCCGAAGGTGAACTGCCGCGCCGTAAGTCGGTCGAGAACCGGCGGCAGGTCCCGACGGTCGGGCTTGGTCGTAGTTTCGCCCGCATCGATCCCGGTTATTGCCGTATCGCTATCGTCGCCTCCGTCTTCCCCGTTCATCCCGAACTCGTCTCGATCGACGATATCGACAGACTCGGCGACAATCCGTCGAACGGGTTCGGGCAGCCGCTTCTCCAACAGGAGAAGGCCGATGCCGACAACGATGACGGTGCCTGTTAGTCGTGGAAACAGCTGTGCTGACGACGATCGGAACGTCGTCGTCAGCCCGATAAAACCGACGGCAACCGCCAGAAACACCCCGAGTAACCCCAGTTCCGAGAGTTCGCGTTCTGCCATCGATAGGTGTTACTCTGCGGCCTCGCGAAGCTCCTCGATGTCGACGACGTCGGGAATCTCGGTCCAGATCTGTTCAAGAACCTGATCTGCCTCCTCTGGGGGACCGTACGCCATTCGGTTATTCGTTTCATCGGCCCAGTTTTGAATGGTCTCGCTCTCGATCGTTGCTTCAACGGCCTCTGTGAGCGGTTCAATACGGTCTTCAGGCGTCTCCGGCGGCACCCACATCGAACGGGTCACCTGTCCGAGGAAGTCCATTTCCTCGAATCCCTGATCCGTCACGTTCGTCACGTCCGGGAACACGGCACTCCCCGACGTCGTCAAGACGGCGGCAACGTCCGCGTTCCCCTCCTCAACGACGCCGATAGAGCTGAGATCCGCGTTGACGGCGGCAGGAACCTCGCCAGAAGCGACGGCTTGATTAATCGGACCGCCGCCCGAGTACTGAATGTAATTGTCCCACTCCATACCGTACCGTTCCTTGAAAAACATCGCGTGCGGGAGATACTGTGCCCCAAGGCCGCCGATGTTATCGATCTCTCCATCGTCGTACCGATCGACGAGGTCTCCCAGTCCTTCGATTTCGAGTTCAGTGTCGGTAATAACCACGAGAGCGTTCGATCCTATCGTCGCGAGGCCCTTCAGATCCTGAAATTCGAAGTCGGGCGGATTGATCAGCGCCTGGATCGATGTCGTTAGCGGGTTGAATTTTCCGAACGTGTAGCCATCCGGCTCGGAAGTAATGAGTTGGCCGATGCCGCGCATTGCGCCGGCTCCGGGCACGTTCTCGATCCGGATGTCTTCGTCAAGTTCCTCGGAGAGTGGCCCTGCCATCTGGCGGATGATCGTATCGGAGCCGCCACCCTCGTCGAACGGAACGATCGCGGTCAACGGGTCGCTTGGATACTCACCCTCGGCGCCGAGACAACCGGCCAGGCCGGTCATCCCCGTGGCTGTCGCCGCGCCAATCGTCGTCAGTGCCTTGCGTCGATTGATGTGCCGTGTCATTGCTGGTGAATAGTTCGTGCTGTGTGCCCACCGTCTGCATTCCCTGGGCGGGAGATGAGATCACTTCGTCTCCTCATTGAGACCGTGTGACTCGGTGGCGTTCTTTTCCATAGGATCGGCAAGTGAGTTGAGCCAACAGCCGTAGGTCGTTTATATACGGAAGGTTCATAATCGAGAGTGATCGACTCCGAGTATGCTCCGGAGTACCGTACAACTGGACCTCGACTCCGACTACGTTCTCAACGACGTGACACAGGAGTTCGATGTTCCGTTCGTAGTCACGCGCGAGGAGGTTCACGAGGACGGCACGCTGACGTTCGTCGCTGAAATGCCGGAACACCGCGACGAGGTCGCGTCGCGACTGCGAGAGTCCGACGCCGTTCGACGGGTCGGAACCGTCGGCGATTCGACGATCTTAGTTCGGAAGCAATCCTGTGGAGCAATCGGTATCATCCGGAAACACAACGGAATGCTCGTCGGTGTCGACCGGGCGTTTAGGACCGAACGGACCTTCGATATGATGGCCTTTTCACGCGAAGATGTCAAACGGATCGTCGAGGACCTCGGCGACCTGGGAACTGCCAGTGTCGAACGACTTGTTCGCGTTCCAGATCGACCAGCGGGTCTCTCCAAACGGCAATACGAAGTCGTCGAAGCTGCCCTCGAGGCCGGCTACTACGACTGGCCCCGCGAGACGGATGCCGAGTCTGTCGCTGAAGGGCTCGGTATCACGCACCCGACGTTTCTCGAGCACCTGCGGAAAGCCGAAAAGAAACTCCTCGAGCGCGCGGTCAACGGACGATCAACGGACCAGCTCGACGCACAAATGGGCTGACAGTCACCGGGGGCGACGAATTATGTACCGAGTCGGCGTTCGATGAGCCTGACAGCAGCCGCTGTCTCGAGTGGCCCCTCGTCGGCGAGTAACTCGAGGACAGTGGTAACAGCGTCGTCGGTTCCCTCGACGGCAACGTCGGCGCGTTCAAGGAGCCGACGGGCGCCACCACGACCGGTTCCCTCTCCGAAGATGAGTTTGCGACGGCTTCCAAACCGGCTCGGATCGAACGGTTCGAAGACGCTCGGTTCCTCGATCATTGCAGCCGTGTGTATCCCTGACTCGTGACGCGTCGTCTCGCGACCGAGTAGCGCCTTCTGGTCCGGAATATTCTCTTCGAGGATCGTCAGCACTCTCTTGCATGCGGGAACGAGATCGGCCGTCCCGACGCCGAAACTCGTGTCGTGTTCCAGGTCGCCGATCGCGACCACCTCTTCCACGGGCGCATTGCCGGCTCGCTCGCCGAGACCGCCGACGCTGACGTCGGCTTTACCGACGCCCGCCTGGAAGGCAGTAATCGTGTTCGCCGTCGCGACACCGAGGTCGTCGTGGAAGTGTACGCCCACCCTGGAGAGGTCGATGCTATGTTGCTCATCGAGTCCCTCGAGGAACTGTTGTACAGACGACGGACTGGCCGATCCGACTGTATCCGGGAGATTGACGTACGAAACTTCGGAGAACCGATCGAACGCAGTCACGAGGTACTCCGGATCCGTTCGAAAGGCATCGAGCAGACTGAGGTGGACGTCGACACCACCCTCGAGTGCCAGATCGATCGCCTCGCGAAGGGCTTCGAACATCTCCGCCCGCGACGAGTCAACGACATACTCGAGTTGCCTGTCGGAGAGCGGAGCGAACACCTCGACGACATCGACGTTCGCGTCGAGTGCTGCTTCGACATCGCCGGGAACCGCGCGAGCAAGTCCGATCAAATCGGCCTCGAGGTCGTCGCTAAGGCGGCGCGTCGCCTCACGATCGACCGCCCCGGTCGCCGGGAAGCCAGCCTGAATATACGGCAGGTCGAGGCGACTAAGTTCTACCCCCGCCGAAACCTTCTGTTCTACGTCGTAAGATCGTCCCGGTAGCTGTGCCCCCTCTCGCAGTGTGACGTCGGTGAGTTGCATAGTGTCTGTGGGAATCCTGCGGGCGTAGATCGACCAAGCGTCGGCGGTATCCGACAGTCGTTGACCTGTGTTCTACCGGGACGGTCCGTCAACGTTGAACCTCCGCTCGTAGGTCGTTTATATTCTCCCAGCTAACGTGGCGTCAGTACCTGACCTCCCGCATGACGTGTTCAAGGGTTGGAGTCAAACGAACGCGTGCACGCCACGAGAGGTTCAAGTGGACAGTCACTGATGCAGTCGGTCCGGACCTCTCGCAGCGGGCGTGGCAGTTGGCCGCTGCGGGACAGATTGTGCGTGACTCGAGTCCGCCGAGAGTGCCACCCAACCCGAGATCGCTGCAGGAGTGGGGTTTCCATGCTCGCGGAAATCTCGCGGTTCCGGTCGTCAACGGGCTGCATCCACTCCGCCGACTGGTGAACGGATGTGGGATGTCACCTGAGTAGTCATTCTCTCCCAGCTACCCATTAAATAAAGGGTATTCGATCATCCACGTTCGCCCCGTCTATTCAAGTACAAGAGGTCACCCGATTATGTCCACAACTACTCGAAACCGACTCGAAAGCCGATACGGAGGAATCACACTCGAAGGACGGCCCCACGCGCTGAGCGCGTGGTTCGTCGTGGCGCTGCGGTTCGTAATGGGCGGTATGATCCTGTTTGCGGGCCTGGGAAAGGTCGCGGACTGGCCGTTCGACGCCAGCGGCTTCCTGGTCCACGGCGTCGACCCGGCCAGCCCCGTCAGCGGTCTCTACGCCGCGATGGCAGCCAACCCCGCGCTGATGGAGGTCATCAACGTCGTCGTGCCCGCAACGCAGCTGCTGATCGGCGTCGCGCTGATCGCCGGCGCGTTCGTCCGCCTGGCAGCCCTGGGCGGGGCCATGCAGATGGTCCTGTTCTACCTCGGCGGCTGGGAAGGTGAGTGGCTCGCGCTGTTCGACTCGACGCTGATCTACGCCGTCGCGTTCCTCGCGCTCGGCGCCTTCGCAGCGGGCCGCATCGCCGGCCTCGACCGCTATATCGAAGGGATCAACGTCGGCGGCCAACCGCTTCTCGAGCGGTTCCCCAGGCTCCGGTACGTCCTGGGCTAAGCAAATCGGCCGGCGCTCGACTGGACGAATAGCGGTTCCGACACTCGATCTAGCTTTTGGCGGAGGGGGAAGGAAGGAGGACGAGGCACAGTTTCCGAGACCACTATCGTCTTCACAGCTAGTGCAAGATCGCTCGGTAGCGATCCGGCTCTCGTCTCAGTCTTTCGTCGCACGCTCCCGAACCCAACCATAATAGCACGTTGGAAGGGATGTCCATACGGTCCTCCGTTCATATCTCCATCGAACCGACCCGCTCGACGCGGAGGAGCGGATTCGGATCGGTTGTGACAGCGGATGTCCCTGGCGATGGTTGGACGGGGAAATCCCGCGACGGTCGTGAAAGAACTCGAGACAGTCGATGATCGGACTGTCAGTAGTTGGTCGACTATTCTGGTCCGAAGGCCGCGATATCGGCCCCCACTGTCGCCAGTGCGTCGGCAGGGTTCGGGTCGCTGTCGGCCAGATGCGTGTACTCGTGTTCCGGGATGTTCGACAGTGCTTCCGTGACGGCCTCGCTGTACGTCTCGACGCCCGATTCCGTCGGGTCGTTGCCACCCCAGACGTCCCGGATAACCGTCATCGAGTCGATTCGTACCTCCAGTCTGTGTGGCTCGTAGCGTGCCAACAGTTCGGAGAGTCCGAGGTGGAGGGCGACGTATTCGGCGGTGTTGTTCCCCGTCCGGGCACCGACGGGTCGACCGAGACGGGCGAGTTGAGTCTCCGCAGCGTCCATGATCACGGCACCCGCACCTGCGGGCCCGGGGTTACCGCGTGAACTGCCGTCGACGTAGAGGACGAATGCGTCGCTCGTCGGCTCGGAGACGGCTGGCCGTGTGAGTCCCGATTCCAGGAGGCTCTCGAGCGCGTGACGCAACTCGTCGGGGGGAGTCTCGGGGGCGAACAGACCGCCGTAGCCGGGGACGGCGTCGTCGATGGCGTCGGTGGCCGGGGCCATCTCGTAACCGACGCCCGCGAGCACCTCGTCGACGAGCGTGGCGAGCGGGGAGAGGTGTTCGACTGGGAGGGGTTCGTCGGTCATGCCACGTGATCCGTCCGGCTTCGGTTTCGGACTCTCTCCTCACGTTCGGACGCGCTCGGTAGCTGGTCGCGCCACTGCATACCGGTCTTCGGAGGTCGAGCGGGATAATCCCTTCACGTAATCACGTGATCGACTGTCGCAGTCACTGCGATTCCCTCGAGGGATTGTCGTTTTCAGCTACCGGTTGCGTTCGTTCGACGTCTCGACCGACGCCTCCCTCGCGACGAGTGTTTCATACCGCCTCTATTATTGGAGAGAATATGCTATTGCATAGTCCAATATTGGAGTCACGAGTCTCCGACGCCTGGCTTACTCCGAGGGGATCTCGGAAGTACCTGCAGTGGAAGTAGATGGTGTAGTCAGTGCCGTCCAGAGATCGACGGCGAAGAACCCCCAGGCGACGGCGACGAGGAGGTAGCCGACGAGTGACAGCGAGTCGACGGTGCCTCCGACCGGGAGTATCGCGGTCAGCCAGAGCGCCAGCATCCCGAGGTTCACGCTTGCGATCTGTAGCCAGGATGGAGTTCTGACGGTCTCGCTCGCCGCAGTCGTCCGGGCGGCGAATCCCGCTCTATCGCTTTTTGCGCCGACTGCGACGATGGGGAGAAACGCCATCGCTAGCTGTAGCATCCACCCGAACACGAGGCCGTCGATCGCCGCGATTTCGATCGCCGTGGCGGGGACCGTCTCCGGAAAGAGCAGTACGAGCGGCGCCCACGGAACGGGGAACGCCAGCCAGAGGTACGCCCCGAGAATAAGGGCGAATCGCTCCGGCTGGGCCCGTTCGCCCACGCGGTACGTGCCGATGACGTTCGCTAACAGCGCCGCCGTCCCGACCACGTAGACGACGAGCCCAAGCATCGTGAGTTCGTGGCGCGCCAGCCATGGTCCCGCGACGAGGCCAACGGCGCCAGCCGTGATCCCCCAGTAGGTGACGCGTCGGAGGCGCGGATACCGCAAGTCGGCTCCGAACAGCCGAGGAAGCACCGTGAAGAGAGCGCCTGCCGCGACGAGGGCGAGGAACCCCCAGACGTTTGCGTGAACGTGGGCCTCGACCGTCCCGAAGTAGCCGCCCGGTCCGTGGACGTTCAGCAACATCCCGAACGCAGCGAGGATGCCGACGACCAAGAACCACGGCGCAGTCCGAAAGTAGAAGCGTCCGTCGACGGCGGGGTCTTTCGATCGATACACCGTCGCCAGTAGTCCAGCGAGTGCGCCGAGGACGAGGGAGGCACCGACGACCGCGACGATGGTTGTGCCGGTCGCCATCCCGATCAGGATGAGCGGATAGCCGGCGTTCAGCGAGAGCCACTGGAGCCACCGGTTGCGAACCGTTGCGTCCGTCGTGTCCTCGCGCCGGGAACCGGCTAGCGCCGGGAGCACACCGAACAAGGCCTGAGTCATCCCGCCGATGGTCACGAAGTGGATCGTCAACCACCGAAGCCGCGGCAACACGTCGATCACACCGGCTTCGACGCCGAGCGTTCCAACGGTAGCGAACAATCCAATCACGAGGTATAACCCAGCCATGACGAGAAACGGATCGTTCCGCGTTCGAAGCATCGTAGTGAACACCTGCCTGTCGGTACTCACCTGTCCCGGGTAGCGGTTTGCCCGAACCGGTCGGCACTGATCTAACATCTCAGGGTATCACTGACATGTTAGGAAGAAGTTCAAGGCGGTGACGACGCCACTATCCGATATGCCGCGAGCGCAACTGTCGGTCTCGCTGCCCGAGGACGTCTGGATACACGAGGTGTCGACCGCACACGCGGAGGCAGGGTTCGAAGTCGTGACGGCGCTGGCCGGGGAGGACGCCGGGATCGCCCTGGTCCGGGTCACGACCGACGATCTGGTCTCCATCCTCGGGACGATCGACGCCCAGTCCGATGTCGTCTCGCTCGACTTGCTCTGGACACAGGGTGGGACGGGGCTCGTACAGGTCGAGGCGACGAGTCCGTCGCTGCTCTTGCCGCTGTGGCAGGCCGGGATCCCGATCGAGATGCCGTTCAGTATCGACGACGGGACGGCAACGTGGGAGTTGACGACGTCGTCGGACCGGCTGTCGGAACTCGGCGAATACCTCGACGAAGCGGCCGTCGAGTACGACCTCGAGTTCGTCTCGGAGATCGGTTCTCAGGCTGCGAACCGACTGCTGACCGAGCGCCAGCGGGAGGTACTAACCGTCGCGATCGAGGAAGGCTACTACGCAGTACCGCGCGAAGCGTCGCTCACGCAGGTCGCAGAGACGCTTGGCGTCTCCAAAGCGACCTGCAGCGACGTCCTCCACCGAGCCGAGAGCGGGATCGTCAACTGGTTCGCAGAAGAGCATCTCGCACAGAGCTAATCGGGAGATACTCGCCGCCGTTACGTCTCTCGAGGTCGGAACACAGGAGCGGATAGACGGGGCCATTGATAGTTGCTTCAGAGCAGTTGATTGGAACAAGCGAAGTCGATTTGCTGTATGCCTTCTCCGTATTCAGCCGTCACTTCTGACTGTGACAGGAGTTCGATTACGAACTCCGTCAGACGTCACCAGAGGGCTGTCGACGAGGCCGCTCGCTCGTCTGGTCCCGCTGTTTAGTGTGCTATCGGTTACTCTCACTGTCGCTTGCCTCCACGTCCGCCGTGTATGTGTCGTTCACCGCGTTCTCCACACGTGATTTGATACCGCGAAGCATCCCGCGGGTCATTACGAACGTAACTGGATCGAGAACCAACTGGCTGGCGAACCTAATTACGGGATTCTGTGGAAGGCGGATTCGAGCCCGGACGAGGAGTCGTGTTTCGGTCGGACCGACGGGAGCGAGTACGAACGCCCAGACCCACCAGGGAGGCTGATCGGGGGTTCGAAGCACGAGCGATTTCTCGGGGGCCACCGAAGCCACCTCGAGTTTCGTCTCGGGGAACCGGTCGGCACGAGCCAGTCGTACCGTATCACCGACCGCGAGGTCCTGGTACCTGGGGATGATTTCGTCGGCATTATGGATGTCGAATCCGAGCAGATTCTCCGCCCACGTGTAACTGTAGAACCCACCGCGCTCCTGACCGAGTTGCAGCAACCACGGCCACACGTCTTCAGGCGGTGCATCGATACCGATACTCACCGTCGATTCTCCATCCGGTTCGGGAAGTAAATCGTCTCCCGGGAGTTGTCGCGTGGTTTCCTCCGGAGTCGCGCCCCAGGTCATCATTCGTGGTCTGACGCCGACCCAGTACAGGGCTCCGATGACGCCGGCACCTACGGCCTGACGTACCCGGCGTTTGACCGTGCGCGTTTGATTGGGATCCATATCAGAGGACGTGCTTCGACGTAGAGGGTGTCGTCATCCTGTTCACCTGTTTTCGATATACGGTAGGAAAAAGCATAAACAAGAGTGCGACCACCAGTTGACTCCTGTTACCATCCCGTCACACAGACGCTCATCTATTATCGTGTGCTTCTGGGATATTCCGGCCAAAGGGATGAGGCGATTTCCGACCCGGGGATGCGATCGAGATCGAAAACGCAGATCACGCGATCCTCACTCCCGACACGGGTTTAACTCCCTCGTCGTCCGGGTGGGTGAACGTCAGGACCGTCAGGATATTCGTGATGAGGTTCTCGAGCGCAGCGTGAACCCGCTTCGAAAGCGCCTGCTGTGAGATCTCCATTACCTCGGCCAGGTCGCTCATCGAGACTGTCTGAGGTACTTCGTAGTACCCCTGTTTGAGCGCGGTAACCAGCGTCTCACGTTGCTTCGTCGTGAGATCGTACTGGGCACTC
Organism: Halobiforma lacisalsi AJ5; assembly: GCF_000226975.2. NCBI lineage: Archaea > Methanobacteriati > Methanobacteriota > Halobacteria > Halobacteriales > Natrialbaceae > Natronobacterium > Natronobacterium lacisalsi. Next base: position 2,417,305 of record NZ_CP019285.1, read on the forward strand.
GCCATCGGCTGTTCTTGATCCTGTATTCGGTTGAGTTCGAACGAGATCGCGTTCTCCTCGCAGTACGTTCGGAACTGAGAGGGACTCTCTTGATCGTCAAACCGCATCCGGAGCTCCCAGTTTTCAGCTCTGCCGATCGCCTGTAGAATCGTCGCCCCGAGTTCGACGTAGGCATAGACGATCGATTCGATGTTTTGCGTCCACTCGGCACGATACAATCTGGCATCGTCTACTTCGTCAATGGGGGCGACGTTCGTGACCGAGTCGTCGTATTCGAACGCCGCTTCGAACTCCGCATGATCTCCACCAGTCAGCCGGAAGTACGGCATCACCTTGTCTCACATCGTCGCTACGACCTGCTCGATCTCGACCACCATGTGCGGCGCTTCCGTAAGGGCATGATTCAGCGCAAAGGCGTCGGACTTAACCGAGAACTCCGCAACAACACTCATACAGCGGATTCGCGTCTGAGAGGGTTGAAACCGATGTCGAATCGGCTGACCGGCTGAAGCTGTATTCTTGTAATTCGCGGAATTCAGTGCCGGTTATCTCGTTAACGAAAAGAGAACGAGGACCATCCCGCTCGAGACGATGGCGGCCTGTACGAGCGCAGCGGACGCGATCGTCGTCCCGAACACGTGGTAAACGAGCCCCTCGCAGATCGCACCGGCGCCGATGAAGATGAACCCGCCGGAGACGTACAGCATCGGCGTCTCACCGCTTCGGCGATAGCCATGGTACGCGAGATACGCGACGAGAAGACTCAGGATGAGCGTTATCAGTTTGGCAAGCAGGAACGACGCGTCCATCAGTCCTCCCCCCGAAGGTTGCTCCAGAGCGAGGTGAAGTTGTCTGCGAGTTCGTCTCGCGTCTCCATCGTCAGCGAGAGTTGTCCGTCCGAAATTTCGACGTGGAGTTCTTCGAGCGACGTTTCGAACTTGCTCCGGTGCGAGCCGTCGTCGTCGACCGTGTGGTGTTCCTCGATGAGGCCGTAGTCTTGCAGCTTCGATACCCGCCGATAGATCGTCGTAAGCGAGGCGTCACACTCCTCGCTGAGCGTTTTCGCGGTCTTCGGGCCGTGATCCGCGGCGAGGAGTATCTTCCGTGCGTACTCGTCCGCGAGGATTTGGAAGATTTCAGCCGAGTCCGAGGACGAGGACCCTCCGTATTGCACACCATAGACCCTACTGTTCACCGGCAAATAGGTCACGATTCGCTGACTCAGCAAATCACCGCGAACGTCTTGTATGCCGCCCCTTTTCGCCGTCGCGCCTACCGAGGTACTCCACCCGTTTCGCTCCTCGGCGGTACCCAGACGGTGTCGAACCGGCCCGCCTCGAGCGCTCGAACTCGTCTCGATCGGTCGGCTCTCGGACGGACGTTCGTGTAGCGAGCGGACGGCTAGGGCCACTCTCTCGCAGCGTCCCGGAAAATCGAGCGCGTGCTCCGTCAGCAGCGGGCGAAATACCGCCTATAATCGTCCCGTTTTCGGGCGCTTCGACGAAGAACTGAACGTGATCGACGTCGTATCACCCAGGAAGGGGGACGCGTACGGACGATCGGCTATCAGGTGCCGATTTCGAGCGATCGTGTACCGATTTCGGTGCGTTCACGCGGTTGGCTGATGCCGCGAGAGGGGCCCGAGATTCGCGAGGTGAAACGAGTCATGCGCAGGTCGAACAGGAGCGACTGTGACGGAGATAGATCAGTCCTGCCAACAGTGCCACCGAGACCGCGCCCAAGAGGGGCCGTAGCGGATCGAAGTACGTCATGAGCGCGGACGAACTGAACAGCGTGAGCAAGACGACGTTACAGATCGGACAGCCGACCGCCAGAAAGCCGCCGACGAGACCACCGAACGCGAGCCGATCCTCGCCACTCGTATCGCCAGTCTCGCTTCCGTCGTCGCCCTCGAGTTCGGTGCTGACCACTTCGGTCGCCACCCGCTGTGCAATGTAGATGCCCGCAAGCAGCGCAGTCAGCGTCAGGAACAGATAGTCGGTCGGCGTCCGCGGGACCATCCGAACGTAGAGCGGGTTCGGAATGAGGCCGGTCACGAGCCCGAACAGGAGGAACACGCCGACCCCGGTGGCCGTTCCCCAGGCCATCGCTCGTCGATCCGACCGGATCGATCCGACGAAACCACGACCCGTCATTTTGACGCCTCCGTCGGGATCGCACACCGTTCGGGATGTCCCGCACGGCCCAGGAAGAACAGCAGGAGAAAGAGGCCGCCGATGCGAAGCACTGCGCCGTCGTAGGGAAGCGCCGCGAGACCGCCGGCAAACCCGAGGAAGCCGAGAAGGCCGGCACCACAGCTCGCACAGCCCGACGCAAGGAGTCCGGGAACGACTCCGGAGAGATCGGTGAGGCTCGCGACACCGACGATTCGCAACTGTGCGACGGCGTTGACGACTGCGACGCCGGAAAGGAGCGAATAGAGACCGATGATCCCGAGGCCGGACCAGCCGTCGGTGCGGTACACCGTCTCCGTCAGCGAGACGAGGACGTACTCGAACCAGTGGATGCCGTCGCCGAGCATCTGGATCGAGAACTCCGGCATCGTACTCAGGAGCAGCAGAACGTACGTGACAGCCGCAGCGAGGACGAGTCCGATCGTGCCCCACCACGTCTCGAACGGATACGACATTGCCGCGGAGAGGTTCGCGAGATGGTTCCCGATCGCGTTTCGCCGTGTCATCTACGCGATCGAACGACGGACGGCCGGAAAGGTCTCGCTCCGATTTGCTGGCTCGGCAAATCGGCGGTTCCGTTACGGGCGCGGACCGGGAACGTTGGGAGCGATATCAGATGTCGCTCGATCAGTCATCCCGCCGTGCCTTCCTCGCCGGCTCGGCCGTGACGGGTAGCGTCGGCGGCGCTTACTATCTCACCCGATCCGACGGGACCGGACACGACATCTCCCCGTCGCTTCACTCGAGCGACGGGACGACCGCGCTCGGCATCGACCTCGCCGGAAAACCGATCGTCGGATCGCCCGACGCGCCGCTCGATATCTACTACTGGACGGACTTCCAGTGCCCGTTCTGCGAACGGTTCGAACGGGAGACATTTCCTGACCTCGTTCGGGAGTACGTCGAACCGGGCGACGTTCGCATCGTAGTAATCGCGCTCCCGTACTTCGGCGGTGACTCGATGACGGCCGCGGTCGCGAGCAGGTGTGTCTGGGATCGGCTCCGCGATGGCGACCCCGCTGCCTACTGGGACTGGCACGCGGCGGTATTTGACGAGCAGGGTGAGAAGAACTCGGGGTGGGCGTCCACGGAGAACCTCCTCGAGTACACCCGAGCAGTACCCGACGTCAGCGCGGACGGCCTCGAGTCGTGTCTCGAGGACCGACGAGCGGACGTCGAGGCCGCAGTCGAGGCCGAGGCGGAGCGGGCAACCGAACTCGGCGTCTCGGGCACGCCGACGTTCGTCGTCTTCGATCCGGAGTCCGAAGCTGCCGGTTCGCTCGTCGGTGCACAGCCCATCGAGCGCTTCGACGAGGCGATCGATCGTATCGGGGACGCGTGATCGGCGCCCGTCCCGTGTGGTCGCTCGCTCATCCTCGGTCTACTCGTATTCGAACACGCGGGCCATCCCCCGCTCGAGATGATAGACGTTGTGACAGTGGAACAGCCAGTCACCGGGATTGTCCGCGCGGAAGTCGAAGGTTACTTGATCGCCATGCGGCGCGACGAGTACGGTGTCCTTGACCGCGTCGCCGACCTGGAAGAAGTGACCGTGGAGGTGCATCGGGTGGATCGCCGGACTGCGGTTCACCATCCGCACGCGGACGTGATCACCCTCGCTGATCTCGAACGGATCGGCGTCCGGGTACGTTTCGCCGTCGATGGTCCACGCGTCGGAAGCGGCACCGCCCATCATTCCGCCCGACAGCGTGAGATCGAACGTCCGGTCCGGCTCCCCGTCGAGATCCAGCGGTTCGAGTGCCTCGAGGTCGTCGTATTCCAGTTCCTGGCCGCCGAACTGCGGCCGCTCGCCGGTTTCGGCCTCGGCCTCGGCCTCGGAGGCGCTTTCGTACCGTAGCCTCGCCTCCGCGGGTTCCTCATCGCCGACGATAGGCGCCGCGACGATGGGCCACTCTCCGGGTGAATCCGCCTCGAGGATCGCGTCGTACCGTTCGCCCATGCTCAGAACGAACGAATCCACGTCGACGGGCTCGACCGGTCGACCGTCGGCGTGTGTGACGGTCAACGAGTGGCCTCCGACGCCGACCCGGTAGGTGGTAGCGCTGCTCGGATTGATGAATCGAAGCCGGACCCGCTCACCCTCCTCGACGTCGAATATCGGTGGATCTGATGGGAGACGCCCGTTGACGAGGAGGCCGTCGTACGGCGGTCGCTGACCGCGCATCTGACTGTCTGGACCCATTCCGTCTCCAGGCCCTGGACCATTGCCGGGTCCCATTCCGCCCCCCGGTCCGCGATCCTCGTCGGATCCATAGCCTCCACCCGGCCCCATTCCGTCGCCGCGTCCGCCTCCGTTACCCGGACCCGGTCCGTCACCGCCGCCCGGCGGGGCTTCGATCGAATCGAGCGCCGGCTCTTCCCCGAGGTGATCGTCGAACTGCAGGGTATGCTCGCGGTCGTACTCGACGTGTGGTGACCCCTCTTCGACGATCAGCGGTCCGTAGAGCCCCCTGTCGAGTTGTAACCCAACGTGGCTGTGATAGACGTACGTCCCCGCCGGCGACGCTTCGTACTCGTACTCGAACGTCCCCTCCGGCGGGACAGGGTCCTGTGTGACGTTCGGGACGCCGTCCATCCGGTTCGGAACGGGAACGCCGTGCCAGTGAATCGTCGTCCCCTCGGACACCAGGTTCTCGAGTGAGACGCGGAGCGTCTCTCCCTCGCTCACACGTAGTTCCGGCCCGGGGAGTTGCCCCTCGTACAGCCACGTCTCGTCGGTCTCGTCCGCTCCGACATCGATCGCTCCGCTCGAGGCGACCAGCGTTTCTTCCAGCGGGCCGCCGTCGTCTTCCTGTGCAGGCCGCTCGAAGCTCGCCGTTTTCGTTCCCGATCCGGTTTCGCTGGACGATCCAGCGATCCCGAACAGCGCCGCACCGCTGATCCGCAATGCCCGTCGTCGTGGGACCGTCCGTTCGTTATCGACCATCACAGAACCGCCCACGACTACCGGGAAAAATGAGGGGCATGCCAGCGCGCATTACTCGGGACCTCCGAGGAACGTAGCATCCGGATGGGCTGAGGACAGGTTCCGACTAGATCGTTAGTTCCGTCACTCGAGCGTCCCGATCAGCAGAAACGTTTCCGGACGGACTGCTTCGTGTTCAACGGTGAAGCCGGCGTTGCGGAGCGCGTCCACCGCCTCGTCCGGACTGTAGCGTTCGTCGAGGGGTGGGCCGCTTGTACCGGACCCGGTCGCTGTCCAGTCGAAAAGGACGAGTCGGCCGTCGGTAGCCAGGACGCGTCGGATCTCGGCCAGTGCTTCGTCGCTCGCGAACTCGTGGTAGGTCATCGTCGAGAACGCGGCGTCGAGTGCGTCGTCGTCGAACGGCAGGTCGCTCACGTCGCTGGTCACGAGGGTGACGTTCTCCGGGACGCCCTTTTGCCGGTAGTACTCGTGCATTTCCTCCTGGACGTCGATCGCGTGGACCGTGCCGGCGTGGGGTGCGACGTCGTCGGTAAAGAAGCCGGTCCCGCTGCCGAGGTCGGCAACGGTATCGTCAGCGGAGAGTGAAAGCGCCCACAGCAGTTCCTCTGCCGAGACGAAGCGGTATCGCTGTCCGGACTGTTCCAGCTTGTCGGCACGCTCGGCATCGAACGTGTGATAACCCATAGCTACAGCCCCCCGAAAGCCGTAGTCGCTGGTTCACCCGTCCCGGGCACGATATCGTTCGGATCCATTCCAACAGGAGTGATAGCCGGCATCGTTCGTGCGTAGTATTGGGATTGGCACAAAAACAATTTCCGGATTCGAGAGTCCCCGTTTTGCCGACTCGGAAAAACGCCCCTGTACATATTTGACTCGAGTTAGTAAGGCGTGTATGGCCTCGGATTCTTCCTCTCGACGGACGCTTCTGGGTGTCGCGGGCCTTGCGAGTCTCTGCTGTGTCGGACCTGGGGCGCTCGCCGTTACCGGCGGCACCACCGTCGGTGTACTAGCCGGTCTCGGACAGGGGCTGGTCGTATTCGCCGTTCTCGGTGTCCTCTCCATACTATTTCGGCTCCGGTCGGACTGTTCTTCCTGTACCAGGTGACCTCCTCGACTGCGGGGAGTCGAACTCCTTTCGTCCACCCCGCCGACACCAGAATTGTATAATCACCGCAATGCTATTTGCCAAGCCGTACGTAGGACAGCCACGAGAGACCGATGACTCCACTCGAACTCCGAGCCGACATCCCGGCGCTTCAGGAAGACGTCTACCTCAACTTCGGCGCTCACGGTCCGAGCCCGGAATACGTCGTCGACGCCGCCGACGCGTTTCTCCGGTCCCACGAGTACGATGTGCCGGTCACGGACGATCCGTACGAGGCGGCGTTTCGCGCGTTCGATCACACCCGAGAGACGGTCGCATCGTTCATCGGCGCCGAACCGGACGAGGTCGCACTCACGGAGAGTACGACGGCCGGGATCAACGCCATCGCGAACGCGATCGACTGGCAGCCGGGAGACGTGGTCGTCCGCACCGATCTCGAGCATCCGGCTGGAATCCTCCCGTGGCAGCGCCTCGAACGAGCGGGTGTCGACGTTCGCGTCGTCGAGACGGAGGACGGGCGAATCGACCGCAACCAGTTCGCGGAGGCCGTCTCGGACGCTCGACTCGTCTGTTTCAGCGCGGTCACGTGGACCCACGGGACACGGCTTCCGGTATCCGAGTTGGTCGACATCGCCCACGACGCCGGGGCATTCACACTCGTCGACGCCGTGCAGGTACCCGGTCAGCTGTCCATGGACGTCTCGGCGTGGGGGGCCGACGCGGTCGCCGCCGCCGGCCACAAGTGGCTCCTGGGACTGTGGGGAGGTGGGTTCCTCTACGTTAACCGGCCGGTCGCCGAGGAACTCGAGCCGCGGACGGTCGGCTACCGGAGCGTCGAGACGCCAACCGCCGACCCGTTCGAGTTCGCCGCTGGCGCGCGTCGGTTCGAGGTCGGGTCGGCGAATCCGGCGCCACACGTCGCTCTCCATGAAGCGATTCAGGCGATCAGCGAAGTCGGCATCGACCGAATCGAAGACCGCGTTCATCGTCTCGCCGGTCGGCTGGTCGATGGCATCCCCGAGGCTCGACTCCTGAGTCCGTCACCGCCGGAGTCGGGTCTGGTGACGATCGAAGTCGACGACCCGGACGCGACTGTCCAGCGCCTGGCAACGGAGGGGATCGTCGTCCGAGCGTTACCGTTACCGAACGCGATCCGAGCGTCGGTCCACGCGGTCAACACCGCTGCTGATGTCGATCGACTGCTCGAGGAACTGGAACGAGAGTGGTAACGTAACGCCGACCCGGGTTCCGTACCCACTGCTCGAACCAGTTCTACACCCCGAAGAGTACGTGTTGACGGCCGTAGCGACTATCCAGACGGAAGGAACGTCGAGGGTCCCTGCTCGGGCTGCTCGAGGACTCGAGAAAAAGGAAGCGCTCGTCACCCTCGAGAAGAGGGGATTACCGGCAGGTAAGCATCGATACGATTCCTGGTTCGAATCCCCGGTTCATACCCGGTGGGTGACCGTCCCTCGAGGGATCTGTGAGGTGAATTCGAGGGTGTTCGATACGTTCTACTGGCTCGAAATTCGAGCGTCGGGGGGACTAATCTGCCTTCCCCTGGAGTCCCACCGGATAGCCGGTGTCTGTCGGCCGCTCGGCGTCGAAGAACTGTTCGAATACCTTCCGCTGAGCGGCCCGAAGATGCTGTAGATACGTCGATTGACAAACCCCCATTCTGTCGGCGAGGTCGTCGCCACTGGAGTCGCGGGGCCACTCGAAGAAACCGCCGAAATGGGCCAGTCGAAGCGCTTCGAGTTGGCGATCAGTTGCGGACTCTTCGACCGCCGATCGGAACTGACCGGACGTTTCGGGGGTTCGATCGCGTTCGTGTTGACCCACCAGATCCGCGCCAGGGTGGCTCTCGGTGACGGCCTCGACGACGGTTCGGACGTCGGCCGTTTCGGGCAGTTCGGCGACCAGGGTAGCTACGCTCCCGTTCTCCGGATCCGTTCCACACTGGTCCCCATCCGCGGTAAGCGACTGCACGCAGCCACCGTACTGTGCCAGCGTCGAAACGACGGCGGTCTCGTCGACGGTGAGTCGAAGCAGCGGTTCGGAATCGGCTCGAAGCCGCTGAGCCGACTCGATGCCGGAAATATCTGCTGCCTGGGCGGCGATATCACTGGCATCGGCGCCGCGAACGGTGACGAACTCGACGAGGTCACCGTTCGTACCGGTCGTCACCTGTTCGAGTTCGAGTTCGACGTCGGCCTCGAGTGCGCTGGCAAGAGCCGGGAGCGGATCGTCAGCCGGTGTGAGGTCGAACGTGAGTGCCGTGACGCGGTCGGTGACCAGCGAGCGCTGGCTTTCAGCCGCGGTGATGGCATAGGCGATGGTCTCGCCGAGTTCGTCGAGTACCTCGACGTCGAGGGCATCGGTGGCATTGTCGTCACCCGTGTGCAAGACGAGCGCGCCATAGTGGGCATCCCGATACGTAATCGGGATCGCGACGGTCGCGACCGCATCAGCCGCGAGTCGACACTCGCACGCGCGGGTACAGTCGGGGCGTCCCTCTTGACAGACCTGTGCGACGTGGGTCGTCTCGGTTTCCAGGGCGCGGTCGACGACCGTCTCCCGGTCATCGTCGTTGACGGCGGCGACGACGTCCTCGAGAGCGTCGTCGTCGATGCCGACGCTCGTGTTCGGTCGGACGGTGTCGGTGACGGCGTTTCTGGTGGCGAACCACGCGGATTCGTAGGGGCCTGCGCTCGCGAACTGTTCACACGAGACCGCCTCGGCCTCGGCTTTCGACTCGGTACGGAGCAGTTCCTGGGTGACGTCCCGGATGATCGCGTTCGTCGTGTTCAGCAACTCGAGCCGGTCGTGCTGGTCGCGGATGCGGAGTTCCCGTTCCTTGCGCTCGGTGACGTCGGCCTCGACGGCCACGAACCGCTCGACGGAGCCGTCATCGGCCGTGATCGGTGCGATCGTCGCGTCGACCCAGCACAGTTCACCGTTTCGGCGCCGGTTGACGACTTCGCCGTCCCAGACGTCGCCGTCCGTGATAGTCGACCAGAGGTCGTCGTAGAACGCATCGTCGTGCTTGCCGGATTGCCACACCGCGGGCGTTCGACCGACCAGTTCCGACGGGGCGTACCCGGTTACCGATTCCGTGGCGGAATTCGCGTACTCGATCCGTCCGTCCGGATCCGTCAAGAAAATCGCGTGACCGGCCTGTTCGACCGCTTTCCGGAAACTTCGAAGGCGATCGTTCATCGCCTCGAGTTCCGCTTTGATTCTGTCCTCCTCGTCGACGTACTGGGAGAGATAGTAGACCACCGCGACGGCGAGGCCGCTGACGACGAGCCCCGGTAGTTCGGCGAGGCCGGTGCCGCCGGTCGTCTGTAGCGTCCAGACCTGCCGTGACGTCATGAGCCCGAGCATGACCGTCAGGAACGCAAAGCGTCGATCGCCACTGCGTCGAAGGAGCAGGACGGAGTACCCCGTGCCGAGGATTCGGAGCGCGATCGACGCGATGAGGACCCCACTCATCGCGACCACCTCGAGCGGCGGCGGGACGGTTGGCGAGCGACAGGTGGGTGCATAGATACAGATGACCGTTGCCGGGGGATATGTACTGATGTCGTTCCCAGCGATCAGTAATACCGGTCCAGGAGGGTCGAAACGACCGTATTCCCGATACGATGGCTCACGAAGAATGAACCGAGAGACGGCCGGTACTCCCCTACCCAACAGTATCGGTACCCGGTACAAACCGGGTTTCGCCCCCCGAAATCGACCCCAAGAGTATCGGTAGAACGCTCAGTCCCCTGGGGGTCCTTTGTCTATTCGTATGAGGACCAATCGACGAGCGAACGGGAGGCGACGGCGTCTAGCCGGTGGTCGGCAATGAGCGAAAGCGAAGCTGCCGACGAGCCGATGCCGACCATTCCCGAATCGTCCGGGGACGACTCCGACGACTCCGACAACTCCGACGACACCTACGACGAGATGGTCGACGTCGAGGCTACCGATCCCCGAGTCGAACTCGAGAAGACGACCTATCGGACTGACCTCGGCATCGAGATGGCCGAGGACGCCCGGCGGGTGAGCCGCGGCGAACTCTCGAGCGAGGCCTACTGGGAAAAGTACGACGACGACGCAGCCACGGAGTTCGGCGACGACTACCGCGAGACACCGAATCCGGCAGTCGATCGAGACGACGGGACGATCGACGACGAGACGGCCGAAACGCTCGGCTGTTCGGTTGGCTCGATGGCCAGCGTCGCGGCGGCGCTCGAGGCGTCGGAGACCGCGGCAGACGCGGAGAGCAAGAGCGACGGCGACGGCGACGGCGATGGCGACGGCGACGGTGACGATCCGCGCTGGGGCATGGTCATCGACCTGCAGAAATGCGTCGGCTGTGAGTCGTGTACGGTCGCCTGCAAGGCCGAAAACCGAACACCGCCCGGCGTTTCCTACAACGTCGTCCTCGAGCGTGAGGAAGGCGAGTATCCGAACGTTAGCCGGACGAACGTCCCGCGTCCGTGCATGCAGTGCGAGAAGCCGCCCTGTGTGCAGGTCTGTCCGGTTAGCGCGACGTACAAGATGGACAACGGAGTCGTGAACATCGATTACGACCGGTGTATCGGCTGTCGGTACTGCATGGTCGCGTGCCCTTACGACGCGCGCTACTTCGACTTCGGAGAGAACTACGACGGTGAGTTCGAGGAAGGCGGCGAAGTAACCAGCCCCGAATACGGGACGGACCGCGGCCCGCGCGAAGACGGCGAGTCGCCGGTCGGCAACGTCCGGAAGTGTAACTTCTGTCACCACCGCCTCGAACGGGGTGAGGAGCCCGCCTGTGTCGAGACCTGTGTCGGTGACGCGCGCTATATGGGCAACCTCGAGGATACCGACAGCGACGTAAACGAATTGGCGTCGTCCTCCCGGGCGTTCCAGCTCAAGGAGAAGGAGGGGACCGATCCGAACGTCTACTACCTCAAGTGATACCCATGTCTACGAACACGCACACGGTGACGGCGGCGATCGGCGGTCGGCGGCTCCGGGTCGCCTGGTACGCGCTGCTGGTCGCGCTCCTGGCGGTCGGCGCCTATGGCGGGTACCTCCGACTCACGGAGGGACTCCGTGCAACGAACCTCTCGAGTACAGTGCCGTGGGGCGCGTGGGTCGCCTTCTACATCTACTTCGTCGGCCTGTCGGCGGGGGCGTTCCTCGTGAGCACGCTCTCGAACGTCTTCGAGGTCGAGGGGATGCACGAGATCGAACGCGAGGCGCTGTTCGTCGCGATCGTCTCGATGATCGTCGCGCTCACGTTCGTCCTGGTCGACCTCGGGCGGATGGATCGGCTCTGGCACCCCTTCGCGTGGCGACAGCCGCTCTCGGTCCTCTCCTGGGAGGTCCACGCGTACGCACTCTATATCGTCGTCCTCTCCGGCGAGTTGTACTTCTCGATGCGACGCGACCTCGTCGCGAGGAGCGAAGCCGACGACGGCCTCCGGGGACGGATCGCCGGTCTACTCACGCTCGGCCGGACGGACACGGGCGAAGAGAGCCTCGAGACCGATCGGACGTGGCTGAAACGCCTTGGAATCGTCGGCATTCCGCTCGCGATCGTCTTCGTCCACGGCGGCACCGGGAACCTGTTCGCGGTCGCCGCCGCGCGGAGCTACTGGTTCAGCGCGTTGTTCCCGGTAATCTTCATCACGTCCGCGGTCGTCAGCGGGATGGCACTGATCGCCCTGTTGTACGTGCTGCGGGCGCGCCTGGGGAGTCGAGCGCTCGAAACGGATCTGTTAGAGCGCATGGCGGCACTGTTCGTCGGATTCGTCGTCCTCGACGCGTCGCTGAAGGTTCTCGAGGCGTTCGTCGGGATCTACAGTCTCCACCCCGGCCACGTGGAGTCGTGGCTGACGATCATGACCGGCGAGATGTGGTGGTCGTTCTGGGTGGTGATGGTGGGACTCGGCTGGATCGCCCCGCTGGTGCTGTTACACCGTCGTGACTGGCGTCGCCGACCGGTGTTCGTCGCCGCCGCGGGCGCGAGCGTCGTCCTCGGCGTGATCGGCACGCGCTTCAACATCGTCGTGCCGGCCCAGATCGAGCCTGCGCTCTACGGCCTGCCGACGGGCTACTACGTTCCGTCGACGCCGGAATGGCTGCTCTCGCTGGGAATCGTCGCGCTCGGCGTGCTTCTCTATACGATCGGTACGGAACTGCTTCCGCTCGTTCCACGAGGTGAGACCCATGACTGATTCGAACGCAACCCACACGGACTCCAAGACAGGGACCGAACGGACGGATGAACCGGCCACCGACGGGATCGACCGTCGCGACTTCGTCAAGGCGGTCGGCGGCATCGGCGCGCTCTCGCTGTCCGGCGGTATCGCGGGCAGTGTCTTCGAGTTCGACGGCTGGTTCGCGGACGACGGTCACGGTGTCGGGACCGAGTACGGCGACTACGAGGCCTCGGACGTCATCTACACGACCTGCGGACAATGTAACACGTTCTGTCCGATCAAGGTTCGCCTGGCCGACGACAGCGGAACCGGCGAGTACAGTTCGCTCGTGCGCAAACTCGCGGGGAACCCCTACTCGTTCCTCAACACACAGCCACACGCTCAGGTGCCCTACGAAAGCGATCCCGAAGACGTCGCGACCGGCGACCTCGAGGGGACTGGCGAGGTCGACACGAGCAAGTGGTCGCTGTCGGGCGGACGCATCTGTCTGAAGGGTCAGGCTGGCATTCAAACGGCCTTCGACACGTACCGGTTGCGGAAACCGATGAAACGCGTGGGGCCGCGGGGCAGCGACGAGTGGAAGACCATCTCCTGGGAACAGGCGATCGAGGAGATCGTCTCCGGCGACGACGAACTCGGCCACGACGGCCTCCGTGAGCTGTGGGGGTACGCCCCCGAAGACGAAGTGATGGACGACTGGGAGGCCGTCCAGGTGGGTGAGATGAGCAAACAGGAGTTCGACGACCGCTACGAGGACGTCCTGATCGACACGGATCATCCCGATTTGGGACCGAAGGCCAACCAGATCGTCGACGTCGGTGGATTCCGGCGGAACTTCATTCGGAACCGGCTCTGGCACCAGGGGCTGGGATCGGTCAACAGCATCCATCACGCCGGCGTCTGCGGTCTCTCCGGCGTTATGGGGTTCAACCGCTCGCACGCCGGCACGAAGAAACGCCAGTACCCCGACATCGAGAACTGCGAGTACCTGCTGGTCTGGGGGACCAACCCGATGGTCGCCAACAAGGGCCCCACCTGGCTCGCCCCGAAACTCACGAACGCGATCGACGACGGCATGCGGATGGACGTCGTCGATCCCCGCCTCTCGAAGACCGCCGAGAAGGCCGACGAGTGGATCCCGGTCAAACCCGGCGCGGATGCCGCCCTCGCGCTCGGAATGGCTCGCTGGATCATCGAGAACGAGCGGTACGACGAGACGTACCTTCGCAACCCCGGGGAAGACGCTGCCGCGGCCGACGACGAACCCACGTGGAGCGACGCGACTCATCTCGTGCTCGTCGACGAGGACGAGCGACCGAAGGCCCGCGTCGGGGATCTCGATGTCCCTGGCGGCGACGACGACTCGTTCGTCATTCTCGACGCCGCGACCGGCGAACCGGCCCCCGCGAGCGAAGCCGACGAGGGCGTTCTGGACGTCGATATCACGGTCGACGGACGGGCCGTCAAGAGCGTCTGGACGCTGTACCGCGAGCGCGTCTTCGAGCACGACCTCGAGGAGTACGCCGAGATGGCCGGCGTCGACGTCGATCGGATCGACGAGCTCGCCGACGAGTTCACCAGTCACGGCAAGCGCGCGGCGATCATGGCGTACCGCGGCCCGGCCAAGCATACGAACGGGTTCTACGCGACACGCGCGATCTCGACGCTGCAGCACCTCATCGGCAACTTCGACTGGAAGGGCGGACAGATCACACCCTACGCGGGTTACGAGACGATGAGCGGCCGGTACGAACTCGGGGAGGTCCCCGACGGCCACGAACCGTGGGGGATCCCGCTGCTCCGGGGCGGCGTCAACTACGAGGAGACGTCGCTGTTCGAGCGCGACGACGGCTATCCCGCGAAACGGCCCTGGTTCCCCGTCGCACCGCCGATGGCGACCCAGGAACTCTACGCCAGCGCCGACGACGAGTACCCCTACGGGGTCGAGGCGCTGTTCATTCGGCCGTACTCGAATAACCACGTCATGTCCGCCGCAGGCGGGGACACGATCCCCGACGTGTTGCAAGACGAGGACGCGATCGGGCTGATCGTCGCTTCGGACACCGTTCTCGGCGAGACGAGCCGGTACGCCGACTACGTCCTCCCCGAGCCGACCTACCTCGAGCGCTGGGAGAACTTCGGCACGTATCCGAACAAGCGCCTGGCCGACGAGAAGATCAGCCAGCCGACGATCACGGTCGTCCCCGACGCACGGCCGTTCGAGGAGGTCCTGATCGATATCTGGAAGGAGCTGGACCTGCCCGGCGTCGGCGAGGGTGCTATCCCCGACGCTGACGGCGACCTGTGGCCGCTCGACACCGCCGAGGACTTCTACGTCAAGCTCGCGACCAACATCGCCTACGACCGCGAACCCGTCCCCGACGCCGACGACGAGGAACTCGAGTTGTTCGAGCACGCCCACGAGAAAGGGTTGGGTGAACAGTTCGACCTCGAGGAGTGGCGCAGCGCAGTAACCGACGAAGAGTGGCGCAAGGCGGTCACTGTACTGAACCGCGGCGGTCGGTTCGAGCAACCGATCGACGACTACACCGAAACGTTCGCCCAGCGTGGCCACGACTACGATTACGCCGGCCGGCACCCGGAGACGAACGCCTACGAGGGCGACCACATGCGGTACAAACTCGCGAGCCGGGTGAACTTCTACGACGAGATCGCGCCGACCGGGAAACACGCCTACGACGGCGAGCGGTTCGATCCCCTCCCTCGAGTAGCGGACGTCCTCCACTACAACCGTGATGTCCAGGTTCCCGTGAAAGCCGACGAAGAACTCGACCACGACAGGCCGCTGCAACTGACCAACTGGAAGCCCCGAACCCAGGGTATGCACCGAACGACCGGTTCGGCGTGGCTACGCGAAACCCAGCCCGAGAACCCGGTGTGGATCAACCCCGAAGACGCAAGCGAGCGCGGCCTCGAAAACGGCGACCGGGTACGGATCGATGCCGGCCGGCGAACCGTCGAGGCGACCGTCCGTGTCACCGGCGGCATCCGTCCCGGCGTCGTCGGAACCGCCTGGGGATTCGGACGACAGGGCGGCGACACGACGGACACGACGGTCGACGGCGACCATCGGGCGGGGGCTACCGACGGCTACGGGCATGCCGACCACTCGTTCGATACGCCGGGCGAGGATACGGCCGGATACGCGAAGGGACGGGACGCCGGGTTCGCCGTCAATCACGTTCAACCCCTCGACGACGAACTCGGCGACGTCGGCCTGAGCGATCCGGTCGGCGGAAGCAACGCCCAGTTCGCAGCCTACGTGGAGATCGAACCCGTGAGCGAACGATGACGCGAACCGATACGGTAACCACGAGGACGGCTGCGGTCGCCGATGCCCAGGCCGATCTGTACGGCCTGCTCGCGGCGATACTCGACGGTGAAACGGACGTCCTCGCAACAGTGATGCAGGACGGCTCGCTCGTCGACGTCACGGCGACGCTCCCCGTCGATATCGACGCTGCCCCCCTCGAGTGTACGGAGGTGGAGGAGGACGCCCTGCGGATCGCCTACGACAACCTGTTCGTCGTTCCGGGACCACAGTACGTCCCGCCGGTGGCCTCCGCACACCGTGACCAGCCCTCGGAGGCGTTCGAGTCGGATTCGCCGTTCCACGACGAGGGGACGGCAGGCGAACTGCTCGGCGATCCGGCCTCGGAGATGTCGTCGCTGTACGATCGAGCGGGCGTGCGTCCCAGCTACGGCGACTTCCCCGATCACGTCGCCGCTCAACTCGAGTTCCTCGCTGCGGTCACACGGCTAGAAGCGCGGGCCCTCGAAACGGGTACCGACGACCGCCTCGAGCGGTTCCGGACGTACCAACACGAGACGCTCGAACAGTTAGGCTGGCTCGATACGTTCCACAGGGCAGTCGCAGCTACCGACGGTCCTGACGGCGTCTTTACAGCCCTGGTCGCAGTGGCACGGACCATCACGGCCTGGCACGCTCGCGACTACTCCATGGGTGAGTGACTGCTCCCCCGACGGCCTTCAGGCCGCGCAGTTATTCGGCCCGAGTTCGAGTTCCGTCACTTCGGACCTGTCCTCGGGTGGTTCCGTGCCGGTGTTGATCTCGATGACGCGCTCGTAGTTCGGGGGTTTATCGGGCGCATCGTCGACCAACCGATCCACGAACTCGTCCTCGTCGAGTCCGAGGAGATCGAGAGCAGCGTGAAGCTCACCCAGTCGGGCCCCGATCAGTTCGCCAGGCGACCCGACCTCGTATCGGTTGTCCTTCGTGACGGATACGTGACCCGGAAGAATCCGCGTCTCGTCCGGGAGCTCGAGGATCGTTTCGTGGATGGATTCGTAGAGCAGTTCGGCACCGTGTGCTGCATCCTCGTCGCCGAACTGTAACTCCGTCCGGCCGACGGACTCCACGAACAGCGTATCACCGGTGAGGAGTAGCTCGTCTTCGACGAGATAGTTGACCATTTCGGTTGTGTGTCCCGGTGTGTGAAGCGTCTCGATCTCGATCTCCCCGAGTTCGAGCGTTCGACCGTCGGCGAGCGGTTTGTAGTCGTAATCGACTCCCCGTTCGCTCGCACGGTCACCGAGATGATACGGGACATCGAGTTCGTTCGCCAGTTTCGGACCGCCCGAAACGTGGTCCGCGTGAACGTGGGTATCGAGGACCCGTTCGATCGTGAGTCCGGCCTCCTCGGCAACGATCTTGAACTGGTCCGTCTGCCGTGTCGGGTCGACGACGACTGCCGATCCGGCACGTTTCGAGCCGACGAGATAGCCGAGGCAACCTTTCGCCCGACGCTGTAATTGCAGTGCGACGAGATCGTCGTTCTCCGTCTCGAGGGGAACGACTTCGTATACCTCGCTCCAGTCTTCCATGCCGCCTTTCACGACGGAGACGTCTTCGATCCCGTGTTGCTCGAGTCGAAACCCGAACGGCGTCGACGTGAGCCCTTTGCCGCAGATGACGACTGTGTCGCCGTTTTTCGACTCCACGACGGGCTCGAGATGGTCGTCCGTGAACTCTTCTCTCGGATCGAACGGGACGTTCTTGGCGCCGTGGATACGCCATCCTTCGTAGCTGTCTTCGGGCCGGGTATCAACGAGTGTGACCGATTCGTCGGAATCGATCAACTCCGCAAGTCGTTCGGAGGATATCTGGTCTACCATTGTAATCACTCTACAATATTGTCTGGATCGGACCGCCGATAGGTCTCGGCCCTGCACAGGCACCCCTACTAGAACTCGGTCCATCGCTTCGTGCAGATCCAACCGATCCCGAATTGCGTCGTTCTCGTCGAACACGAAACGGCGCTCCACCAGTGGGCGGAACTTCCAAGTCGATCACAGTGTGTCGTACAGGTATGCCCGCCGCAGTCGTAACTGGCTCCTCGAGAGGGATCGGGAAAGCGATCGCGCGTCGCTTCGCAACTGACGGATACGACGTGGCCGTGAACTATCGGTCCAGCGAAGACGCTGCCGAGGCGGTTGCTTCCGAGATCCGCGATTACGGGCGAGAAGCGATCGCCGTCGAGGCGGACGTCGCCGACCCCGACGCTGCTGGGCGACTGGTCGATACCGCTGCCGACGCGTTCGGCAGCGTCGATCACGTCGTCAACAACGCCGGAATCGACCAGCACGTCTACACTGACGATCTCGACCCGGATGACTTCGATCGGATCATGGACGTCAACGTCAATTCCGCGTTCAACGTCACGAAAGCAGCGCTTCCGTATCTTCGTGACTCGGCTGCTGACCCGTCCGTGACGAACATCTCTTCGATTCTCGCCCATACCGGTGCGGCGATCGAGTGCCATTACGCGTCGTCGAAAGGCGCGCTCCTTTCGTTGACTCGCAGTCACGCCCAGGATTTTGCGCCCGACGTACGGGTAAACGCCGTCGCCCCGGGCCACATCGAGACGGACATGACTGCCGATCGAACGCCCGAGGAGAAACGGGAAGAACTCTCCCGGATTCCAGTCGAGCGGTACGGCCAACCCGAAGACATCGCCGACGCGGTTGCATATCTGCGCGACGCCACGTTCGTCACGGGCGAGACGCTGGACGTGAACGGCGGCGAACTGATGCAGTGACGAACGCTCGGTGCCCCTCTCGCTCGACCACCTCGTCCGTCTACACGGGACAGCACGCGTCTCTCGTCGTCGCTGGGTGCATTCCAGCGGCTCTGTACTGTAACCACCTCGAGTTCGAGGACGGACTCGACTGGTATGGGCACCGTTAGAGACCTCGAGTGGCCGCTCCTTCCCGACAATCGAGACGCTCACCGAGCGAGGCGCTCCGTATCGAGCACCGACAGGTGGTCGTCGACGGTCAGCGACAGCGACTCCCCCTCGCAGTGGTACGTGATTTCGAAAGTATCTCGTGATTCGTCCGGGGCAGTCATGTCGACATCGTCGAACGCAGGGAACGACCAGCAGTATCGTTCGTGGACGTCGATAGCGTGGTCGTTGTAGAAGCCGATGACGGACGGATGTTCGAGGAGAACGTCGCTAACGCTCGAGTACGCCGTCGCGCCGCACTGTTGGCAGTCGAACTCCACCGTCGCCGTACCAGGGTGTTCAGTCTCCTCGAGTTGCTCGTCGGAACGTATCGGGCTCGAGTCGAACTCATCAGTTGACTTGACAGTCCGAGCGAGTCGGCCGTTACAGAATACACAGAAGCCGGCATACTGGCGCTGGATCGTCGTCCGAAGGTGTCGGCTTGCGAGCCGCGGAACGTCGGTATCGTCACAGTGGGCGAACACTGCTGGCGGGACTACGAACTCGTAGGTTGCAGAACAGGACGTACACTCGACGGTTACGACCTCATCACAGTAGGAGAGTTGTTGTGTCTCGCCGCAGAATCGACACGGGTCCGTCAGTTCGATTGGTTCGATCTCGCCGCTCGTCGTGTATCGTCCGGACTCGATTGATCCGACCACGTGCTTGCCCGCTTGCGTGAGTTCGTATCCTGCCTCGCTCTTGCGGACGAACCGGTCCGTCAGTTTCCCCAGGTGGTAGTTGAACCGTCCTGAGTCCTCGACGCCCGTCGCATCCTGAAGCGTCGAAAACGACGCCGTTTCCTCGGGATGAGTCCGCAGGAACCGCAGGATGTTCACCCTGATGTCGTCGGCCAGGGCACCGAACACTTCCCCCAGGTCGTCCTCGGTGAACTGCGTGGGCATGTGCAGACCTGTCTCCCGATCTACATACTGTTTACGCCTCCCGGGTTGGACGTGGACTGACCGACGAGACCTCGAGTCGGCGTCGGAGAAAATCATCGAGGATTCGATACATCCGGCGGCGCTGGCTCCTGTCAGTGGTTGCGTGTCCTTCCTTGCGGAGCTCGCGGTATTCGAAGTCACCGTTTTCCCCCTGATCGTATCCCTCATCGAGTAACGCCTCACGAAACACCCTGGCCTGTGAGATCGGGACGCGGGGGTCGTTGACGCCATGGAGAACGAGCAACGGTGCATCGAGGTTCGTGACGTAGGTAATCGGGGACCGTTCCCTGTAGAGCGCTTCGTTCTCTTCCGGAGTACCCAGGTACCGCTCCAACAACCCCGTCCGGTAGTGGGGCATGGTATCCTCGTAGTTGACCAACCAGTCGGTGATTCCCATCATTGCTACGCCCGCGTCGTAGAGGTCCGGATACTGGACGAGTTGCCAGTACGTGGAGTAGCCACCATACGAACCACCGGCGACGGCGATTCGCTCCTCGTCGATCCATTCGTGGGTCTCGAGGACGTGTTCGACCCCGGTCGCGATGTCGCCCTGTTCGGCACCGCCGAAGTCGTCGTACAGGCGTTCGATGAACTCGCGACCGCGCCCGACCGATCCCCGGTAATTCACCTCCAGCACGGAGAATCCCCGGGAAACGAGCAACTGGGTAAGCGTGCTGAATCGCTTGGCGTCTCGGCCTCGCGGTCCCCCGTGTGGCTTGACGACCAGTGGTGACGGCCGTTCCCCGGAGTCGTACAGCAGCGCACCGATATCGAGTTCCTCGTAGGGGTCGTGTTCGACCGCACGCTGTGGTGTATCGGGCACGCCGTCGGACCGGAACGTGAAGTACGTCGAGTCCGTGAACTCCGTCGGACTAACGGGTCCGTATGCAGGTTCGAGGAGCGTTTCGACTTCATCCGTCGAGAGGTCGTATGCCAGCAGACTGCTCCGTGTCGTCGAACTTTTGTGACTCAACAGCACCCGCCCATCCGCGAGAACCGCGTCGTTAACGTGTCGTCGTTCGGGACGGATAGTGGCACTGAAGAAGGTGACACCGTCGGGGAGGCTCAGTTCGCGGCCTGTGACCGGGCCGTCGCCGGACGTATCGTAGACAACGGGAACCGTCATACCATCCCTGTCACGGAGCACGAACACCTTGTCGCCATCCGGGTGGAATTGGATGGGTGTCTCCTCGTCGGTCCCGTCGCCGAGCCAGGTCGTCTCGGTAGTTTTGAGGTCGTAAACACCCGGCCGGGTCCGACCTTCGCTGTCGTCACCGAGGAGGAGTCGCTCTCCTTCCGGCCCCCAGTCCGCGACTGTCGTTTGACTACCCGTCGTACCGCACTGAACTGTCCTGCTGTTCGTCCCGTCTGCGTCCATCACGTAGGTGTCGAGGTTCATCGGATCCCCCGTCTCGTCGGTGACGTATGCAATCCGGTCGCCATCTGGCCCGAGTACCGCCCGCCAGACAGTCCGGCTGTGGTCGGTGAGCGCCGTCCCTCCACCGCTCTCGAGATCATGGCGGTAGAGATTCATCTGGCCGTTACGCGTGGAGTTGACCACGACGAACGATCCGTCCGGGGCGATATCACACAGTTCGTTCTTCCCATCCGAACGGACCACCGGATCGAGGCTACCGGTCGCGTCCATCGCGTAGATGTCGTACTGCTCGTCACCGGCGTCGTCGATGTGGACCAATACCCGATCGCCATCGGCAGTCCAGCCGAGCGGAGCGTTCCCGTCTCTCGGCACGTTGCCGTCGCTCCACTGCCTCCGGTTACCCGTTGTCACGTCGAGCACGTGGAGTTCGTTCCGACCGGTGTCGTCGTAGTACAGCGCTACGCGATCGCCCGACGGCGACACCGTCGGTCGGCATAGTGTCGGTAATGCCGCAAGCGCTTCGAGCGGATCGTCGACTGTTACACTATCGCTCATGGATCGTTCTCCCGTTGACCGGGGACGCCAATAATTATAATCTGAAGGATATTTCTGTGGGTTTTCGCACAGAAGATTCCTTCACATCGGTCAAACGGTTTGTTGGGTATTCCTGGTTCCCGACCGATCAGGCCCGGTCGCCACTCGTTCCATCACGCCGGCGGTTGGCTTTCGAGACGGAATGTCGCTGATCGGGCTACTGTCGACGAGTAGAATAGTTGCCTGCTGTACCGTGACGGCCACCCGGAGCAGTCGGGTCGTCTCCTCGAGACTCGGGCCTAGATGGGTACACTCGGTTAGTAACTCTCGCCGATGGTATCCATCTCGTTGCAATCATCGAAGGAATCCTCGCTTTTGAACGGGACCGATAAATAGTCTGTCGATCCTTCGAGGGTTCTCATCTGGGGCCTACGGCAACATTCGTCGACTGGCCGCTTCGTCCGACAATCAAAATGAGGAGCCGGTATCGGGGTTCAATACAACGTCTACGACGATTGGGTGCCACCCGTCGAAGCCTCCATCCGGCGACACCGCTGAATTCCACTGACGGAATGTCAATAGCGAAAACGGAAATTAGCTTCTGGTTGATAAGTCTGATTCTTCGTTAGCACACAGTTTTATTATCGGATACAACAATGAGAAGATATGTACGATTTGACTGGCTTCCAGCGCGACCTGTTGTACACGATCGCCGGACAGGACGAACCTCACGGGCTCGCGATCAAAGAGGAACTCGAGGACTATTACGAAAAAGAAGTTCATCACGGCCGCCTCTATCCGAATCTCGACACGCTCGTCGATAAAGGGCTCGTTGAGAAGGGGCAGGCCGATCGACGGACGAACTTCTACACGACGACCCGCCGTGGTGAACGCGAGATCCGGGCGCGACGCGAGTGGGAAAACCAGTACGTCGGCGACCTCCTCGAATCGGACGACACGGAGTAGCTACGTCTTCCGAGAAGCCCGCGACCGGGCACCGCTATTCTTCCTCGAGTCTGACTCCCGAACTTGCAGACTCGGTGCCGTAGTCGAGATACGCAGCGGGGTACGGTTCCGCGTTGTGTCGGGAGGGACCTCGAGAACGCTGGACCCGTTCTTCCTGTCGGTGGACGCTTCGCCTGATAGGTCGGCCTCGAGCACCGCCGTTCCGGTAACCAGGCATCGCTAACCGGGAAGAAACATGAGTCAACGAGCTATTTTCGGTACCGGGTTAGCGGCCCGTACGAACAGGATCAGGGTGACGCTGTTGTTACGATAGTAGAACAGACAGGAGGGACAGAACGCAGGAAGTAGACCCAATTCGACGCCTGCCTTCCGTCTCGCCTGTCATTGTCGTCTCATCGGACGAGTGCGGTAAGGCTATCGATCACGTGGTCTCTTACACGATCGATTGTCCCGGTGAATAACCGACTTCGATCGTGTCTAATCACTTGGAAAGCATTCAGGTGACTCGCCGGAAGTACTGTAGGGATATTACAGGCTTCTAACGGAGATGCCCGTACGAATCTGCCGTGAATTGCGACCCCATAATAGTTACAATAGGTGCCTATTTTATATCTCGGTAGTGGGGACGTGCAAACAGTAGGCTCCGAAACTTCCAATGTCGGAGCGGATTCGATTCGAAATCTAGCGAGACAGAACAATAGTATTACATTTTATATTATTCTCGGAATCTATCTGTATTCGTTGATTCCGACCGAGAGATGGGGATGCCAATAGAATAGCGGCCTTCGCGTATGACCGTACGAACACCGACACTCTAGCAACTCCCGGTGTGATCGTCGAGAAAGGTGCTCCACCGGACTACGAAATCACAGTTAACGGCGAGTTTGAACTGATCGGTACCGATCTGTGCGAGAGCGGGTTGTTATCGCAGCGTATTCTGCCGAGGGAACTGTCGAGATCGGCCGAATCTGATTCCGTTTATCAAGTGAAATATAGTGACCACTGAAAATCAATACACGACCCACCGCGCGACTCCTATGCGGTTCGGAACGAAGTGCACGAGAACTGTGGATAGTGCGATCGATGTGTGAATCGTCCCGGTTCTCTAGAACTATATCTGTTGTCGACTGAAACGGTGTTGCTGCGCTAGAATCAGCAAGTATGCCGAAAGTTCATATCGACTATAGCGTCGGTGCCCAGAACGAGCGGTCGTCGTTCACCCTCTCGCCTTTTCATATGATCCCTCACCGACTATGCGGCCCTCGTTAACGGAGAGCTGGTACCACTGATCCTGTTTGCCGTCCCATCGAGGACGCCAGGTCA
This sequence comes from Halobiforma lacisalsi AJ5, assembly GCF_000226975.2. Lineage (NCBI taxonomy): Archaea > Methanobacteriati > Methanobacteriota > Halobacteria > Halobacteriales > Natrialbaceae > Natronobacterium > Natronobacterium lacisalsi. The sequence goes on from NZ_CP019285.1 coordinate 2,441,166, forward strand.
CACGTTTCAACCGGAGATGGTTAGGAATCCATATCGCGCTATGTGGTTTACGCTACTATGATTCCTTTTTCGCTGACCTCCTCACCCTTCACCAAGCATTCGATTTGTTATGTTGATCGTACGTGTTTACCCCGAAGTCTCAACAGCCGGTTCAGTGTGAGCCCGTGATATCATCTCATTGTTGTTGACGACTCGGCGAAGTTCTTCGTAGGGATTGCGTCCCTGCTGGCGCCATGTCGCCAGCAGGGACAAGATCGTCTCGTGAACGAACATACCTCGATCGTTACGGAGTGTCCCGATGATTTTCCGGAGAACGACTGGTTCACGAAGTGCGTTCTCAGCTGCGTTGTTCGTCGGGGAGACCGCTGGCTCACCGACGAAGGTGAGCCAGTGGTCGATCCCTCCTTCGATTTTCCCGAGTAGTGTTGCCACTGGTTCGTCGGTTACTGACCGCCCCACGAGCGATCTAAGCCCGTTCTGGCATGAGCGGTGCATCTGTGCTCTCTCACGAAGACTCGGGTCGGTCTCCAGCCACGACTGGAGACCGACGAACATCTGCTTGAGATACCGGTAAACGGGTTCTGCCTCCTCGTGGTCACTAGCAGCGTCTTCAGCTTCTCGGAGAAGATGTGCCCAGCACCGCTGAAGGTTACTGCTGAACGCTGGATACGCCGTCCACCCATCGCAGATGACCGTTCCCGGGAAGTCCTCGCCGAGGACTTCCGCGGGAACATCACTTCCACGACTCTCCCTTACGGCGTATAGCGTGTGCTCGCTCGTCCGAAACGTCCAAATCCACGCCTGCTCACCCTCGCGTTTGATACCGGTTTCGTCAACGTGAACGATCTCTGCTTGCTGAATCTGTCTTCGAATCTGTTCGTATTCGCAGCGACCGGCGCGCGCAGCGCGCTCGGTCGCGTGCCACGCGGACGCGCCCGAGAGTTCTAATCCATGCAGTTGCTCGAACCGGTCAGCGATTTTCCGGTAGGGGAGGCGGTGATCGTACCGAGAAAGTGCTGCTTGAGAGATGACGTTCACCCCGAACTGCCCCTCATCGGGGCAGTCGGGGTGTGTAGCAACGGTTTCTGTTCCACAAGAGCTGCACTGGTAGTAGTGACGGTTGTACCGGGTGATTTCTGGTGGCTGTGGATCGGGAACCTCCTCGACGAGTCGGGGGCTGACGCCCACCGACTCGTCGAAGTGTTCGCCACACTCGGGACAACAGTCACAGGTGACATCGATCTCTTTGTCGGGATCTGCTGTTGCACGCCACTCAGGGTCGTGACCGTCCTTCCGTCCGGGAGTACCGCCATCGGTTCGAACATTCTCGTCTTCGTCGTCCTGCGAGGTCGGGGACTCGTCAGTCCCCGACCGTCGCTTACTGGGCGGTGTATGCGGATTTTCGTATTTGCGAAGGCGTGTTTCGAGTTCTTCTATCCGCTCGTCCTTCTGATCGATTTTCTTGTCCTTTCGCTTGTTCTCCCGTTCGAGTTCTTCGACTCGTTGCTCAAGTTGGAGAAGCCGAGAAAGGAGCTCTTCTTTGGTGAAATCGTCTGCGTTCACAGACTCCACCAACCAGTAGTGACAGCAGAAGTAACGGGATGGGCTCCGGTGCGGAGCCCATCCCTGAGAATCGTATCCGAGGTCTGCTGCCTGTTCATATCGCGTCCGTTGAACGCTTCCTACGAGAGAGTACCGAAATCAGCCCGGGCTAAACACATACTGTTGATCGAATGCTGGCCAGGCTACTGCGGCACCACCACCGAACCCTGGAGATACGTGGAGCGTCTCAGTTTGCAGCTCCGAACGCTATTACTGGCCGTTGTCGCATATATTCGCCCCCTGCTGGGCCCTCGTCCGACGAGTTAGTTTTCTCCAAACCCGTTCGTGGACTACTCGGTTCATCCGTCACTGCCTCGAGTTGTTCGGACGATCCAGAGCTACACGACATGGTTCGAGATCACCATCGGCCGATCGTTTTGGCTTCCATCTCCTGGAAGGTGCACTTCGTTCGAACCGTTGTTTGACCGTCGGGAAACCACTGGCCATCGTGGCGGGCGGATCGAGCTACGATAGCTCGGGTAGTCTCCGCGTCGCAGGCTCCGCGCATACGTTGCACCGACCAAGAGCCGTTTCTCGAGTGATACACACGCGTCGGCCGGAACTCGACGTCGATATGGGATTGACACCTCCTTGGTATCGTCTTCCACCCATCCGATTGGGCGGCAGTGCTCAGAGAACGTGACGTCCCGGGCCTCGAGAACTGTGGTTGCTACCGCCGTTGCTCACCTCGAGAGGCACTTGCTCGGACAGCACGACAGTAGCCCTGCCCCCAAATAAACTATATATCGATATATGAATTTGCGCTCGTGCCGATATCGACGAGGCAGTGCTCGGTGCCGGCGGCCCACACGCTCGAGAGAAGCACTGCTACTGGGTACGTCGGCACTGATCACAGTCGAAAGGACACGGTCTGACAACCACGCCCCCGTAAACTCGCCGGTCACAGTGGGAGGTCGTCCAGCGCGAGACTTACTCGTCGACAGCTGTTGCGGTACCGACGGTACTGGAATCGGTCGGGTTCGCACCCCCGTATTGCTCTACGAGTTCGTCGAGTCGGTCCGTCTCATCGACTGCCGGAAGCCTTCGAGTCGCAGTCTCGCACGTCGCATCGATATCGAGTCGGGCACAAACACGATCAGCGGTGACCTCGGCCATTCGGCGGTACGTCGTCAACTTGCCGCCAACGACGCTAACGAGCCCCGAAACTCCTTCGTCAGCGTGGTCGATCACGGTGAAGCCGCGAGAAATCCCTCGGCGGTCAGATCCGGCTTCATCCGGCGCGTACAGGGGACGCACACCCCACCAGGTTCGGACTGTCGGTGCGTCGGCGACGGACGGGAGCATCGCCGCACACTCCGAGACGGACCGTTCTACCTCCCAGTCTGGCCGATCGTACTCGTCGGGGTCGTTGACGGGAACGCTCGTCGTCCCGAGGACGACCTCCCCCTCGTGGGGAACGATGATGTCGCCGTCATCCGGTTCCCGACAGCGGTTCAGCACTGGCCCGAGGTCGTCGTACTCGACCGCAACCATCACACCTCGAGACGGAGCCATCCCGACCGTGGCACCAGCCATCTCGGCGAGCTGTCCGGCCCACGCCCCTGCCGCGTTGACGACGATTTCGGGCCTGACCGTGCCGTCGAGGTCGCCGCCTAACTCGACCGAGTCGATCCGTTCGTTAGAGACGGTTACGTCCGTAACCGGGGTATTGGGGCGGACTGCTGCTCCGTGGGCCTCGGCGTCGGCCGCGTTCGCAGCGACCAGTCGTGACGGATAGACGACGCCGTCGGGGACGCGGAACGCCTCGACGACGTCGTCGGACAGTCCGGCCACCTGCTCGCGTGCTTCGTCGCCGTCGAGACGTTCCACCTCGATACCGGCAGCCTTGCAGGCCGCCATCTTCCGTTCGAAGTAGTCCTCGTCATCTTCAGCCAGTCGAACGAACAGCCCGCCGGTATCGCGGATACAGGCCCCCGCAATGTCCTTGAGGATTCGATTCTCCGCGAGACACTCTTCGGCACTCTCCAGATCGGCTTCGGCATAGCGTGCACCGCTATGGAGCAACCCGTGGGACCGACCCGATGTTCCGCTTGCAAGTCCATCACGATCGACGAGCATCACGTCGACGTCGCGCAACGCCAGGTCTCGGGCGACGCCAGCGCCCGTCGCGCCACCCCCAACGACCAGAACCGTCGGATCGGTCGTCACGGTTCACCTCGGACGGAAATCGATCGCTGGCAGGACGAAATACCTCGAATCCGTCGGCTGGTCGTCTGTGAAAGCGTCACGTCCTATGTTAGGAGTAGGTTCACTTGAGGCTGCCGTCGAAGTAGTCGAGGCGCTCCCTACCGGCTCGGCCAGCGGTAGTTCGTCTCTCGACGCTTGCCTGACAGGGAATCGGTCGTCGCTGTCGTAACCGCGGGTCCGCCTTTGAGTCGACTACGTAGCGATAATCCGAACGACGACTCAGCCGGCAAGAAAAGGCAAATTAGATTTTCTCGAGGCTGTCTTCGAGCAGGGACTCGAGTCTCCGAATCCGTTCCTTGAGGAATTCGACGTCCGGTTCCGGTTCAGGTTCGGGTTTCGACTCCGACTCCGAACCGGACGTCTCCGGACCGGCGTCGTTGGACGACGTGACCGCCTGGACCAGAATGTCTTCGAACGCGTCGTCCACGTCCTGCAACTCGATAGCCATCTGTATCCCATCACGAACGAATTCGCTCCGGGTCTGTCCCTGCTGTTCGGCCGCAGAGTCCGCACTTTCGATCAGTGCCTTTGGGACACGCACTGTGACCTTTTGTGTCTCCTGGAGATCGTAATCCGTCGCAGTAGCGTCGAGATACCGGGAGCCACCCAGCATCGCGGCAACCTGGTAGTGGGTCGAGCACAAAACGACTGTCGCGTCGTCTTTTGACGGCGGGCCGAGCGAATACTCCCGAAGGGACTGTGCTGAGCCACACACTTCACACCCGCCTTGCGGAGACCGCCGGCGCTCCTGATCGGGATATTCGATGTAGTCGTCCGTCTTCGATTGATCGGCTGGCATATTCGCTCGTTTCAGCCCTTGCTGCAATCTCAGTCTTCCATCATAATAGTAGTATCTGAGGGTGTCATAGAACGATTACCACACCAAAGAGCAGGGTGAATGCTGAGATGGTATGGCCTCAGCGACCCTGCAAGATGATCCTTCGGTAGAGTCGTTCTTCAATGTCGCGGAGACCGAGACGCTAGCGTTGTTCGAGCACCTCTCCTTCGAGTTTCTCGAAGAGTTCGACGTGTTCGCCCCGGCGCAGACGGGGCGAACACGAGAGCATGAACCACCAGAGTTGATGCGTGGCTTCCTCCACTGCTACTACAAGGACATCTACGGGATTCGTCCGGTTGAGCGAGAGCTTCGGAACACGGTTGTTTGGCTCAGCTGTGGGTTCGATCGACCGCCGTCCAGAGACGCGGTCGATCGCTTTCTCACCGACCTCGAACACGTCGTTGACGAGGTCTTTGGCCGACTCGTCGAGCAGGCCGCCCGCCGCGGCCTGCTCGACTTGACTTACTGCATCGATTCAACTGACGTGAGGGCGATGCCTGCCGATCAAGACGCGTCGAAGTGCTACGATCCAACCGACGACGAGTACTACCACGGCTACGGCTGTACGATCGTCTCGACCGGACAAAAGATCCCGATTGCGGCGGAGTTCACAGAGAGTAAGCAAGCGCCAGAGGAGACGGCGATGCGCGTCACGCGTGACGCGCTCGCCGTCTCCACACCGATCTGGATGCTTGGAGACAGCGCCTACGACACGCTCGACTGGCACGACCACCTGCTGGCCGCAGGGGTCGTGCCAGTCGCTCCGTACAACGCGCGAAACACCGACGAGCCGAAAGATATCGAGTACAGAGTCGAAGACCGCATCGACGAACACAGCGAAGACGTTCAACTGAAGCAATCCACGTTGGATGAGACGTACAACCGCCGTACGGGGGTTGAACGAACCAACGAATCAGTCAAGGACTGCGGCCTCGGGCGAACGCACGCCCGAGGCCGCGTCCACGCACGAGCGCAGGTGTTCCTCGCACTCTGTCTGCGCCTCGTGGTCGCCATCACCAACTATGAACGCGGAGACAATCCGGGAAGCACCATCATCACGGTGTGAGAAGAGTTCTATGACACCCTCGTAGTATCTAGTAACCTTCTCGAGACGTATCAGCTCTCCCCTGGAAACGGAGAACCACCAACACCACCATCGACGGTGTACAGTAGGTACGTCTCGAGAAACGAACCCCGTTCTACGACGGAAACTCGACGGTCAGTGAGGCGAGACAGTTTTGATGGGAGTCTCGAGAGTCGACCGCGTTCAAACGTTGGTCGTGAGTTCGAGGTACGGGGACAGTACCCCTCGCTCGACGCTCAGTGAGATGGCTTCCGTCTCCAGATCGTATGTCACGAGACCACAATCACGCATCTGTGGCAAATGCGAATGGTAGAGATCAGTACAGATCCGTTCGTACCACTCCTGTGTAGCGTTTCCCTCATTGATCGCGATGTATTCGGCGAGATCTCCGAGGAGAACGTCGCCCGGCCGTCGTATCAGATAGGCGAGTATCTGTTGGCGTCGCTCATTGGCGAACATCGCGAACAACGTCGTCGAGGGAATCTCGTCCGTCCCTGTGTCCGTATCGTCTGGGGTGCGGGCTTGTGGCGTCATGTCGTCTCCGTACTTCACCTACGCGTCGGAAGTCAACGGTTTCTCAGTCGGCGACTTCAGCAGAGTACAGGTCACCATTAGCGCCACATAGTATAGCTATTTCTACCGGTCGATATCAAAAGAAATCAAACCGTCAGGGATCGGATTCTGTTGGGTGCGTCCCGTTAGGATACCGGTCGCTCAGTCGTCGAGGAACGTGGACTCGTGGGGGGAGTCCGCCTCGCTCAGCCGTTTCTCGACCGTAATCGACCAGTCTGGAGCCGATGAAACTGGTACCTCGATGTCCCACTGCCCTTCGATTGCGTCCCCACGAGCGAACGCAGTGAGAATCAACGTCTCGAGTTCGTCTTCGAACGAAGGGTCCCCGGTGTTGCTATCTGCAGCCATATGGTTTCTCGATGGGTGTCGTCCAGTCGGTGCCATCCCGCTGTACGACTACGTACTCCATGCAGCGAACGATAATAAAGAAGTCGCGCTTACTTGGCGCTTCGTCGATAGGTTGCTTTGACCCGCTACGGAAACGGAATGTCTCGTGATCGACCTCGAAGGACGAACCGTCGGGTACCGCTACTGTGATCGCCGTTCTTCGAGCAGTAACTCGGCTACACGGTCCGGTTGCTCGTTGGCGAGTTTCAGAACGGCGTTGTGGATTTCCCTCGTCGCTTCGTCCACGACGTCCGCCTGGGCGAGTCGCGGGCCGATAGTCGTTCGAACGTTCTTTTCGAACTGGGCCCATTCTTCGTCTTTCGCGTACAGCGGCTTTTGTCGCACTTCGCTGTACTCGAATGCCGGTCCCGTCTCTGCGGGATCCGCCGATGCCTCGCTTTCGCCGGTCGCTCCCTCGTCGCTCGTCGACAGCGTGGATGTGGTCGTCTCCTGTGTCGTGGACTCCGTCGATCGTCTGCCCGACTTACCCGAGGCGGACGAGTCCTCGTCGTTCCCGGATTCGGTTCCACTTTCGAGGTCGTCGAACGGATTGCTCATCGTTCGATCCCTCCGTTCGTAACGATCGCGGCCAGTTCCTCGTAACAGGGGATCTGATCGCTTTCCGGATCGTAGTCCTGTAGTGGCTGGTTGTGCTGGAGCGACCGGGAAAGCGACGAACGATACCTGATTCCCGGCTTGGGCGTATCGATTTCACCTGCGTCGATCTGCTCGAACGTTTCAGCTGTGATTCGAGCGAAGTCGGGAACTGCCTCCTGCAGTGGTTGGCCCGGATTGACCTCGTAACTGGCGGTGTTCAGGTTCTCCAGCAGCTCTCGATCTTCGGTCCGTTGATCGATCCGATCCTCGAGTTTGTTGGGAACGACTGCGAGAACGTCGACGTCGATATACTCACGTGCCGGTTCGATCAGCCGCTCCATCGTTCGCTTGTAGCCGCCGATCGCGCTCGAGCCCGGTTCGATGGGGATCATGACGTTGCCCGTCGCGACCAGGGCGTTGTTGTTCAACATTCCGGGATATGCTGGACAGTCGAACACGATGTAGTCGTACACGTCGCCGAGCAGCGGATCCACGACCTTCGATTTGATTCGTGCGGATCCCTGCATCGCGCCGGCGAGGTCGTTCTCGACGTCCTCGAGCGTATTCGAAGACGGAAGCAGGTCGAATCCGTGTTCAGTCTCACGGATCAGGTCGCTCGGGGTGGCATCGCCCTCGAGGAGAACGTCGCCGAGATCGAGGTCCGCCCCATACGCGTCTTCGAATCCTAGGCCGTTTGTCGCGTGCCCGTTCGGGTCCAGATCCGCAAAGAGCGTATCACCCCGTTCGGCGAGCTGTCGGGCCAGGTTGATCGAGGTCGTTGATTTCCCGACACCGCCTTTGAGGATGACGACGCTTACAGCGCGTGGCTCGTCTGTGGCTCCCATAGTATGTAACTCCGTCCGCCGCAGACCGCAATAGGCGCCTATTGTGTCTCAGATAGGTACCTATTCTTCCGACAATTTCCGTCTCAGCGGACGTTTCGTATGTTTAACTTGTCGTACTTATCTCTACCGCAGGAGCTTGTAATAGGTAGCTTAGCTGCAGTAGGTGAATTACCTATTCCGTATGCTGTAGCTATTTCATCTATTTTGGCTTCCACACCTATTGTACCTATTCCAGCTACTGCGCCTATTTCAATTATCCCAACTATTGTTGCTGTTGTAGATACTGCACCTATTCTATCTGACTCCCCTATCCAACCTACCGAACCCGGCCCCAACGGTGAAACAGAACACTTCCGAACGAGGTTAAGTCTACTCAGCAGACAGATAGTCGAACCCCCGACTAATTCATCCTCGAGAGAGACGTCGAGAACTCACAGTGGCAGGACGGATCGGTCGTGGCCAGTGTAGCAAGCCACGGTAGTGAAAGGACAGTGAACTACCGTTCAGTTACGGTGGGAGTTATCCCCGTAATCCTCCCAGGCACAGAGCTCGAGAGCGGTCGCAATAAACGAGGGGAGTTCACAGGCTATGATTCGTTTCGAGGAGGGATCGAACTCAACCAGATTCGCGTTCTCTAATTTTGGGAGGTGCGTATGGTAGAGATTCGTCGTGATCTGTCTGATCGCTTCTCCCGAAATGTCCTCGAGTGGGCAGTCGCGTTCCCACGCTGCGATCTGCCGAGCAGTTTCCGAAACCGTCAGCGAGTGATTTTTCCGGAGGCAGTGAAGCACACATCGTCGCCGATAGTTTGCGAGGAGACGGAAGGATTCGTCCAGGGAATTGGAATACCCTCTCTCCAGTGGTGCGGGCACGTCCTCCCCGTTTCGTTTCCCATCCTCTCCCGTCATATGGTGAAAGTCGAACTGTGACAATGATAAGTCCGTGACTGTGATTGGCAAGCCCACACACCAGTATACGAAAGTCGAGATACGGTGGAAACCATCAGTCAGTACGAAAATCACTGTTCGCACTGCCGATCGAGTACTGGTGATGAATCGAGACGGCGGTCGGGGACTCGCTGCGAGCATCGATATCGACGGAGAGCGACCGCGGTCCCGGACGGATCGTGGGTTCACCGAACGGGTTGCCGCCGTTCGAAACGTGCTCGACCCCTAACAACAAATATCCCCAATACAGTAAAAGAAAAGATGATTCAACTATCCGTCTCGGAGGGCGATTCTCACCGGCTCCAGAGGAACGTCCGTCACCGACTCGCTGAAGAGGGCAGCGTTCACCCCGGATCCTCGTCCCGATGGAAATCGGACAACTCCAGTTCTCGAGTCTCCGCGAGTGCCCGTCGAATGTCCGTCCGGTCCCATCCCACCGGCGAAAGCACGCTCTCGACGGCTCGGACGAGTTGCGTCTCGTAGTACGACGGATCGTACGACTCGACCGCTTCGTGGGCCAGCGCAACCCGCTCTCGAGAGGTCTTCTCGTCGTCGACGACCACGTACTCGATAGTTTGTCCGGGATGGACGGCAATATCCTGCTCCCGGGTGCGTTTCAGCGCGGCCACGTTCTGGGTGTTCTGCGTGTACCCCTCGAGCGGTTTGGAGACCCGGTTCCGTTCGACGAGTCGGTCGGTCGGAACTGTGCCGGCGTGAAGTCGCTCGAGTGCGTCCTCGAGGCAGGCGAGGACGGCTTCCGGTGACCGGGTCACATCGAATCGCTCGAGACACTCCCGCTGGACGTCCGCGATGAACTCCGGGGTCGACCGCTGTCGGGCCTCGATTCCTCTGATCTTGAACTCGTCTTCGCCGGCGACTCTGCCGAAGTACTTCGTCAATGCGCCGGCGTCGCTCTCGCGCTGGGGAACGAACGCGACCCAGTCGTAGTGGGCTTCGTGTTCGAGCCGGACGTCGACGGCCTCCGTAACCGCCGTCGCGAGCGTCTCGAGAGCCGTCCGCTCGGTATCGTCGACGTCCGGGTCCGGCGTCACCCAGATCGAATCGACGATTCCGTGGACGACGCGCCACCCGCCGGCTTCCAGGCGTCGCTTGGCCGTCAACAGGATTTCGCGGGCGTACGCGTTGATCGCTTCGTGGCACTCGATCCGGCCGAACTTCGCGTTGCTGAACCCCTGGTACCCGAAGCAGGTGACGAGGATCCACTTCAGTGCCCCCGACTGGCCTTCGAGTTCCTCGAGCCGTTGCCGGTCGGGATCGTCGCGTTGCCGTTCGTGACGGATCGCGGCCTTGATCTCGTCACGCGCGTCGACGATCGGCTCGAGTACGTCGACGAGATAGCCCCGGTCGTCGCAGATCGAGTAGCCGAGCCCGGGTACGTCGTCGCGATCGTGACACTCACAGCGGATGACGTCCGGAGAGACGTTGCGCGTACAGATGATGTTCGGATACAAACTCGAGAAATCCAGTTCGTGGACGTCCTCGTGCAGGCCGACGTCCGGCGCAAAGACGAATCCGCCGCGGTCGGCATCGTGGAGCGTCCCCATCGGTTTGTAGAACTCGTGTCGCCAGGAGTTCCACGGTACGAGGACGCCACGGTCGTGGGCTTCACGGATCTGGATCGCGGTGAGCACGTTCCCGATCGACGCCCACGCGAGTTCCTGCACCGGTTTCCACGAGCGCGACACGAGATCGAGGACTCCCTGGAGGTTCGTCTCGCCGTAGAAGAAGGTGTTCGACTCGTCGACGATCGCTCGTCCCGGAACGTTGTACCGGGCGGGCGAATGCCCGACCCGACCGTAACTCGAGTACGTCGACCGGCTCGCGAGTTGCTGGTAGTCGACGTCGGGCCAGCGACTCAGCGTGAACTCGTCGATATCGACGTCGCCGTCGGCAGCCGCGGCCATCCCGTGTAGCGTCGGGACGATCTCGCCGGTCGAACAGACGAGGACGTCCGGATCCCTGGCATCGAGCGCCGCCTGGACTGCGGACAGGATTTCCCCCGGCGACCCGGTGACGGTCTCGCCGTCGATGGACAGTTCCGTGTATACCTCACTGCCCGTTTCGGGTACCGGAACCTCGAGTCGGAGCGTCGACAACTCCCTCGCCGGCGTCGGGTCGAGCCCGTTCTCCAGACAGTAGCGGAACTCCCGCGAAAAGTCGACGTTGAAGCATGCGAGGTCCCCGACGGGATATGCGGACAGTTGGCGGGCCCGTCGGGCGAGCCGAGTCACTCGGTCGACGTGTGCGACGTCGACTGCGAGGACCGGCTCTTCTCCCCGTCGAAAGGCCGGCCGTCGCGTAACGATCTCGGTCGAAACGACCTCCGGGTGTCGGTCATACGTCGTCCGCAGTTCCGCGAGATCGATGTCGGTTTCCGGGGAGCGAGGGGCGACGAAGAACCGCGGCGTATAGTCGTCGCGCTCGGTCGCGACGGCACCGTCGGCGGTCGCTTCCCACTCGAGTACGCGGCCGTCGTCGAGGAAGTCGATGGTGAACGGCATATTACGCCTCTGGATCACATGCGGTGTCTTCCCGATCGTCGCGTTCGTCGAGGGCGGCCTCGAGCGTCTCGAGTCGTTGTTCGTACTCGTCGAGACGGGCCTCCTGCTCGAGGTCGATGCTGAGGAGAGCGGGCAGGAGGGGGTTCCGGTGGTTCAATAACCCGCTCGCGTCGGCGTGTTCCCGGGCGTACTCGAACAGTCGGTCGAAGCGCGGTTGATCGCGACGCCGAAGGGCGCGGCGAAAGTCCGCCCAGCGCTCCTCGAGGGCCCGTAGCGCGTCCCGGTACGTCGGGTTGGTTCGGCCCATCGTTATCGCCCCCCTGTGTCGGCGGCGGTCCATGCCTCGAGCAGCGGGGTTGCACTGTCGGCTGTCGAGTCCATCCCCGTTCCCGACCCCACCTCGACGGCATCCGGGCCCCCCGTCGACGGCTCGGTGGTCGGCTCGAGGCCGACCTGTCGTGCACGGAGTTCGAGTACCCGTCGCCAGTAGGCAAACGTCGTCTGGTAGTACGCGCCGTCGTCGACCGGATAGACGACTGTCTCGAAGTCCTCGCCCACGAACCGCGGGCCCAGTTTCGTTCGTTCGCATTCTATGCGACGGTCGGCTGCCGTCTCGATCGGCCTCGAGAACTCGTCGCGCTTGCTGCGTGTGACGAGGACCGGAACGTCGTACCCGTCGGCGTAGCTCCCCAGTCGTGCGAGCGTCCGTGCCTGGAGGGTCTCCGCCCCTTCTCCGGTGAGGGAATCACTGGCCCGGTACTGGACATCGACTGCCGGAACGACGACGAGAGACGGGGTGTGTGGGGACGATGTTTCACACCGATTGGACGGCGATCGGTCTCGAGGCTCGGCATCGGTCGTCGATCGCTGGATGGATCGGTTCACCGCCGTCGGGAGGTCACGGATCGCCCCGTAGTGCTGGTAGGCGGTGAACCCACGGGCGACGTGAATCCGGTCGAGTAACCGTCCGCTCGGTGCGATCCGGGCGAGCGAAGTCGTCGTCGCGTGGCCGTCCCCGTCGATCCAGAAAGCGGGCCCCTCGTTGAGAAGGAGGTGATCGAGGACGAACGACTGCAGGATTTGGACGCCGCGCCCACCGGCTACATCGAGGAGCGTGATCCCGTTCGAAAGCCGGGGAAAGAGCATCCCGTCGGTGGCCGGATCGGCCCGGTCGACGAGGTTCCGGTTGCGATCGGCGTCCCGGGTCGGTCCATCGACTGTCATCCGATTCGATTCCGAGTGGGAGTACGCGGCCATACGCGACTAGACGCCCACACACCCGATAAGCCGAGGCGTGTCGTTTCCGCGTTTCAGGAAAGACAACTCTCTGGGGAGAATCCGGCGTTCGGCGGGGGATACCCACCACGAGGACCGTTTCCGGGAACGGTTCCTGAATCGTCGATCCTCGGGAGTCGTCGGCTCCCTCCTCACCGTCACCGTCAAGCTATCAAGGGTGTGAAAGGCCGAGGGAACGTCCCCTGTTTTCAAGCCAACACTGCATGAACGCCTACATATAAGATCCGGTGGCGGTAGTGAACTCGTATATGTCGGGAGTGGGTGATGGGAAACCAGAGAACGTTGACACGTTCTCCCTTGCAGACGGACGGAGCGCAGTGTATATTTCTCGGGAAAAGAAACACTTCTCTACGTTACACGACGGCTATCCGTTAGCAGAAGACTTCCTGGACGATCTGAAGACCAAAGGCGTCAACGCGATCGTTATCGATGGCGACGAGGGGGTTTACGTGTTCGATCTCCATCAGTATCAGCGGGGGGATCGACTCGGGCACGCTCCGTATCCAATGAAACGCGTCGTTTCGATCCACGACGCCGAGTCGGCCCACGACGAGCCGGACAAAGAGGTTCTGGCGACGATCACCGAATGGGAGTGGCTAACCGACAACGATCTCGAGCCGGGACACGATCGACCCGGGAACCCGGATTCCTCCTCGAGTTATCTCTCTCAGGAGAATTATAGTAGCCACTGAAAGGCAGTGGGCACCTATCGCACGACAGCTGTGCGATCGGTGTGCGAACAGGTTCAGTTGTTACTATAGAACTGGCTCGCCGGTCTGATCCTGAATCGACGAGCGACTACTCCCGATGCCCCGGGATTACCGAATTGCCGGAGTGGCAGTCGAGTCGACGATCGAATACTCCCGATCACGGCTCGTCCCTTCGGCCTCGAGAAGGTTGTACTGGGCCATCTTCGAGAGATAGGTCCGGACGGTTCGTTTCGTTCGTGGATCGTCGACCTCGGCGGTATATCGGTCGTGGATTTCGTTCGGACTGAGCGGTCCGTGGTCACGAACGATATCGTAGACGACTCGCTGGTGTGGGGTGAGCGAATCCAGACTCTTTCGTTTGATTTGAGCGCGTGCGTCTTCCGCTGCAGCGAGGAGGATATCGTCGGTAATCCGCTCGCGGTTCTCGCGGTCGGCCTTGCCGGCCGCCGAGCGGAGAATGCCGATCGCGAGCCGGGCGTCGCCGGCGGCCGCGTCAGCGATGCGATAGAGCTGTTCGTCGGTGATGACGGCTTCTTCGAGTCCCCACTTCGCGCGAGCGTCGAGGATATCGTAGAGCTGTCCGTCGGAGTAGCTGTCCATCCGGACGTGTTCGCTCGAGCGGAGTCGACTCACTAGCCTGTCGTCGACCCGGTTGAACAGGTCTTCCTCTTCGTTCGCGATACAGACGATCGCGAACTGCGGCAGGCTGTGGAGGTCATAGATCACGCTCGGATCCTCGAGTTGATCCGCCTCGTCGAGGATGACGACCGTTCGGGGACCGTCGTGGTGCTGCAGTCGATCGATGAGTTCGTCGTGTGGCGTCGACTGTCGGTGGATGTCGATCGTCGTTCCGAGGTCGTCGAGGATCCGGTAGAGCGTCCGGAACCGGGTGTAGTTGCGCCAGCAGTTCACGTAGGTGACCTCGACGTCCAGGACTGCTTCCCGCAGCCGTTCGGTGACGAACTTCGAGAGACAGGTCTTTCCCGCGCCGCTGGGCCCGGTGACGATGGCAGTCTCCGCCGGTTCGCCGTTCGTGATCGGTTCGAGGACGCTGGAGAGGTGGTTGACCTCGGCGTCGCGATGCTCGACCTCTCGAGGGACGAACCCGGCCCGGAGGACTCGAGCATCGCGGATCATCGTTCCTGGCTGTCCTCTTTTGCAGCAAGTACTAAAAGTGTAATCGGGTCGTTTCCGGAAAGGGACTGAACGGGGAGTGAGCCGTCCCAGTCAGGTGCCGTACGGCGATTCGGACGGCGTTCCGGTTAGTTTCCGGGAAGGTCCGGGAACCGATCGCTTCCGAGATCGACGGGGGAACGACCACACAGTCCCGGGGTATCGACTGAGACGGGCGTCGATTCGCGGTCGCCGGCGACATAACCTAGTCGCGCAGCGCCGCGTCGGAGATACCTGCCGTCTGACCGAGTCCGACGAGCACGAGCCCGCCGACCGCGGTTGCTTGCGATCCGACGGCGTAGAGGACCGCACCGAGTAGACACCCCGCAGTGCCAGCGGCGTAGATCCAGGTCCCCTCGGTAACCCGACGCCCGGTATCGACGAAGCCGACCGCCGGCAGGAGCATCCAGCCGTAGAGAGCCACGCCCGTCAACGTCGGATTCGCCGGCTCGAGTCCGAGGCCGACGACGCCACAGAGCGTGACGGCGGACCCCGCGGCGATGATCCGCCACCACGTCCGCAGGACGCCGTCGCGCATGTCGGGGTAGCCGGTCGCCGCGAAGCCGACCAGGAGGACGGTCATCACGATATGGGCGATAAACAGCGTGTGCTCGGTTACGACCCCGAGGTGAGCGGCCGTCACGAACAGCCAGGCCAGCGGGACCAGCACGGGCGGGCCGAGTTCTCGAGCGCGCCTGAACATGCCGGAGTGTACCGCCCGCTGACACAAATGCGTGGGCGGTCGCGATAGGGCTCCCGTCCGCCTCGAGTCGGTGGTACCCGACCGAGGGAATCAGCCCTGCAGGTCTTCGTAGCGTGCCTCGAGGTCGATTATCGGCTCGGGGTAGTCGACGCCCGGCCGGACGCCGTACTCGGCTCGCTCGCCCTCGCTCAGTTCCCAGGGCCTGTGGACGGCCTCGGGCGGCACCCCCTCGAGTTCGGGCAGCCAGGTCGTCACGTACTCGCCGTCGGGGTCGTAGTACTCGGCCTGGGAGAGGACGTCGAAGTAGTTGTCCCGGGAGTCGTTCCCCACGCCGGCCTGATAGGCCCAGTTGCCCCAGTTCGAGGCGACGTCGTAGTCGACGAGTCGCTCCTCGAAGTACGCCGCTCCCCAGCGCCAGTCGATCCCGAGCGCGTCGGCGAGAAACGAGGCGACGTTCTGTCGGCCGCGGTTCGACATGTATCCCGTCCGATTCAGCTCCCGCATGTTCGCGTCGACGAAGGGGATTCCAGTCTCGCCGTTCGCCCACCGATCGAACGCCTCGCGGTCGCGTTCCCACGCCTTTTCGACGTCTCGGATCCCGTTGGGGTGGAAAAACCGCGAGCCGTGCTTGCAAAACTGGAACTGGAAGAAGTCCCGCCAAAGCAACTCGAAGACGAGCCAGTAAGTGTCCTCGTTCGAGACCCGCTCGTCCTCGTACCGACGAACCTCCTCGTGGATCCACCGCGGCGAGAGACATCCCGCCGCCAGCCACGGCGAGAACTTCGAGGAGTACGCCGCACCAAGCAGCCCGTTTCGCGTCTCCTTGTACTCCCGCAGGCGATCCTCCTCCCAGAAGTACTCCTCGAGACGGCGTTTACCGGCCGATTCGCCGCCCTCGAACCGCAGGACGGCCCGGTCGTCGTCCGTCGGCGCCTCGAGGCCGTACTCGGACACCGTCGGGACGTCGCCCGCGGGCAGGTCCGGAGTCGGAACCGCGTCCGGGGGCGCGACGAGGTCTCGAACCGAACACTCGCGTTCGACCGCCTTGCGCCACGGCGTGAACGTATCCTGCATCCGCTCGTACGACGTCGGCAGGTCCGAGACGTGATACAGCGTGTGCGTCCAGCGGCGTTCGAACGAGACGTCGTCGGGAAGGGTTTCTCGAACCCCAACTTCGGTCTCGAGTTCCTCCGTCGCCGGTTTCGTCTGTGCGTAGACGGCATCGGCGTCGACGCGACCCGCGACTTCGGGAAGGACCGTCTCCGGCCGACCGCGTCTGACGAACAGGTCGCCGCCTCGGTCCTGGAGTCCCGCCCGTAACTCGAGCAGCGACTCCCGGCGGAATCTCGCGCGGTGGGCCCCGAGCTTTTCGGTTCCGTACTCCGTCTCGCCGCGCTTCCGGGGATCGACGACGTAGAGCGGCACGACCTCGTCCGCTGCGGTAACCGCGTCGGCGAGCGTCGGATTGTCCGTGATCCGGAGGTCGTCCCGGAACCAGACGACGGCGGTTTCCATGTTCTCTCCAGGGAAACCGGGATCAAGTATCTGTGGCCCAACGTCGAAAACGGCCGGCGGGACGGCGCCGTGATCGTCTAACCGGCGGAAGGCGCTCGTCGGCACCCGAATACCCGGGCCTTCGAAAGCGGGTACCCGACTCGAGCACCCCATGCCATATTTTACCAGTCGGTGACGTTGGTACCCTATGCTCCTTGCGGCCTTCCGGATCGAACTGGACGCCCTCGCCCTGGCGGACACTTTTGCTCGATTATCCGACCTGCAGATCGAGGCCCAACGGATCGCGGCCCACAGCACGAAGTGGACGATGCCCTGCATCTGGGCCAGTAACGTCGACTTCGACGAGCTCGATACGATGCTCGCGGACGATCCCTCCGTCGACGAAATCGTCGAAACGGCGGAGTTCAGCGGCGAAAAGTTCTACCAACTCGAGTGGAGCGACGAGATCGAAGCCCGGATCAACGCCTACCTGGATACTGAAGCGTCGATTCTCCACGCGGAGGCCACCGCTGACGGCTGGCGGATCCGCATCCGCTTTGGCACCCGGGAGCAGTTCGACGCCTTTCGGGCGATCCTCGCCAAGGGGGACTACGAGTTCACGCTCCTCGAACTCTCCCAGCCGGACGACCCGCGACACATGGGTGGGAAGCTGACACCGGCCCAGCGCGAGGCGCTCCGCAAAGCGAAAGAACTCGGCTACTACAAGGTTCCCCGCGAGATTTCGACGCGCGAACTCGCCGACGAACTCGGGACGTCCCACCAGAACCTCTCGGAGCTCCTGCGCCGCGCGACGGACAACCTCATCGATGCGGCCGTTCGGACCACCGCCACGACCGATCCGGTTCGACGAACCGACGGAAAGGAGCGACCATAACGCAACGTCCCCGACGACGCCAGCCTCACGAACCGGCCGTTACCCGGCTGTGGCTCACCTCGAGAAGCACCGCCGAGGCCTCGCCGACTCCCGACGAGGGGACGGGTCGCTCTCGCTATGCGGACCGACAGCGGCGGTATTCGACTCCGTCGTCGGTCACGGCAGCCCGGAGCGTCGCCCGTGCGAGGTGACCGTTCCGACGCACGTGCTGTTCCGGGACCAGTGGAAGAGGGACAGGACGAAAGCCATCCGTCCGCATAGACCGGAAGCTCGTGTATCGTCCGACCGTTTCCTCCCCTCGACGGACGGACAGACGTCCGTCGTCGCCGCGGCTGTACCGATACCGGAACGCCGTCGGCTCCGGGCCGGGACAACGTAACGCCCGGACGGACTCGAGCGTTGCAACGATCTCGTCGCCGGCCTCGAGAACGAGTTCGGGATCGTCGGTATCGGATGCCGGTTCCCGCCATTCGATTCGACCGGGGGTTCCGAGACAGGCGAAGCTGTCGTCGGTCAATCGAATCCGGTCCTCGACGTTGTAAAATCGTCTGCCACCGCCGGGGTTGGACGCGAGGAGGAACGGCGGTTCCAGGACGGCTCGCAGTTCGTCGTCCAGCCACTGGTCGGTGATGAGGACCGGAACGTGTCCCTGGTGGGCGGCGGTCGCGATTTTCGACCCGACCGTCAGCGGCGACCCGTCGGCCGGATAGACGAGATGGAGCGGCGCGTCGACGCCTGCCACCTCCGTCGGGCCGTCGACGGCGACCGTCGCCTCGCCGTCGGACTCGAGCGTGAACCCTCGATCCTCGAGGTCGGCTTCGACTGCGTTGCGACGGCGAGTGGCTGGATGGACCATCGCTCTGGCTAGCCGGTCGAGGAGCATAAAGGACTCTACCGGGAGAAAGCCGGGATGAGGATGGGACGGTCGCCTCGAATCTTGCGCATCCGATACCACGCCCGGTCCGGGACCGGACGGGTCGCCTCAATTATTAGTATAATAATATTGGCCCGTCTACCGGACGGTATGCACGTCACGCTTACCGGTGCTGGCGGTGGGATCGGCCGGCTGGTCGCGACGCGGCTCGCCGAGGCGGGACACGACGTTCTCGGCCTCGACCGCGATCCCGACCGACTCGACGCTCTCCCGGACACGGTCGAAACCGTACGGGTGGACGTCCGGGACGAAATCGCCGTCCGGGAACTGCTTGCGGATCGGCCGATCGACTGCGTGATCTCCGCGGTCGGCTGGTACGAACTCGGTGCGCTCGAGGACGTCTCGCCGGCGGCGTTTCGTCGCCATCTCGAGACGAACCTGACTGGGGTCCACACGGTCGTCCACGCAGCCATGCCGACGCTTCGCCGTCGGGAAGGACGAGTCGTCGCGCTCGGCTCGGTCGCAGGCACCGTCGCGTTGCCGTATCACGGCCCCTACAGCGCCGCGAAAGCCGGGCTCGACGGCTACATCGATGCACTGCAGCGCGAGGTTTCCCCGCACGGCGTTACGGTCTCGCTCGTCGAGCCCGGGCCCGCCAGAACGGGATTGAACGAGCGGGCGACCGAGACGCTCGAGGTCGAGGACGACCGCCGACGCAGGGGGCCGTACGCCGAGCAGTACGCCGCGTTCGACGGCTATAGCCCGGAGAGTGTGCCGCCGGAGACCGTCGCCGAAACCGTCGTCGAGGCTGCCACGACCGGTTCGCCGCGCAGCAGGTACCGGGTCGGGCGCCGCGCGCGCTGGCTCCCGTGGCTGGCGACCGTGTTGCCGGATCCGCTGGTCGACCGGATCATCCGTTCCGGTCTGCCGGGTGGCCTGCTCGGTCGGCTCGTCGACCGGTGACCCGCACGAGACCCTCGACGGTCGGCCAGTGGATCGGCGCCACTCACCCGCCGCGTTTCCGGTACCAGACGCGCTCTCCGGTCGGCGACGCTCCGTCGTCGATATCCAACCGGCTGAGAACCAACTCCCGAATCGCGAACGTGACGGTGAGTTCCACGGTTTCACCGTCTGCGGCCAGCACGGTGACGACACAGTGCCCGTCGCGTTCGTCGATGGATTCGATAGTCCCCGTCGACCAGCGCTCGAGATCGTGGGTCGGCTTCCGGGCGTGAATGCGATCGTGGTGCATACGGAGAGATGGAGCCCAGTCAGTGTCATCCTTTGTTCGGGGGCGGGTACCCGCTGCCGGTGGAAGGGACGGTACTGGCCGGCATTCCTCTGAACACCCCCATACACGGATCTGGACTCTCTCAACGCCAGTTTCAGTTTCACTGTGGTTGGATCGCTTATATAGGATTCCGGGATGATACTGGGAGTAGAGAGGGGAACCCCGTCCCTGTCACGGGCATACCCGCCATCCACCATCATGTCCACGACGAAGCCACCGTCCCTCGGTACGTGTCCGTTCTGTAGCGCCGGAATCACGACGACCGACGTGATTCTCGAGTACGAAACGGAGACGGGACCGACGGTATACGCCGAGTGTCCCGAATGTCGGGACGTCGTGACCCCGCAGTAACCGTCGGATCATGCTGTTCGAAAACGTAAATCGGTTACTCGCCCGGACGACCCAGACAGCGGTCGTGTATGAGTGCCGACGCTGCGGAACCTCCGTCGACGAGGATACCGAGCGTTGCCCCGAATGCGACGCAGAAGCGATCGTCCGGCACCGGATCTCCTGACGCGTACCCGTGGAATACGATCGGATTCGGCCGTCGTGGATCTCTCAACCCTCGAAAGTGGGTGGTAACGACACCTCCCGAGTCTGACGGTCGCTACTGGCTGTCGAGCGCGTTCGAAAACGGGCTCAGACGCCCAGCGCGCTGGCCACGTCGAGTAGGCCGTGTCCCTGTTCGTTTTCCCCGAGGCCGATGTCCTCCGCCGTCTCGTGAAGGCGGTTACGCGCTTCTTCGTTCGTGTAGTCGTTGGACAGCAGGTGCCCCGCCGCGCCCGCGACGTGGGGACAGGCCATCGACGTGCCCGAGAACGTATCGTAGCCACCGGGAACGGTCGAGTAGACGTCCTCGCCCGGTGCGGCGAGTTCGATCTCCGGCCCCGTCGAGGAGAAGTCGGCGAGGGCATCGGTGTCCGTGGTCGCGCTGACCGCGACGACCTCCGGTTCCGCGGCCGGGTAGCTCACGCAGTCGGTACACGGGCCGTCGTTCCCTGCTGCTGCAGCGAGGAACACGCCACGGTCGTAGGCATACGTGACCGCGTCGGAGACGACGTCCGATTGGCTACCGCCCAGGCTCATACTACAGACGTCCCAGCCCTGATCCGCCGTATACTCGATCCCGGCCGCGATGTCCGAGTACGTGCCGCTGCCGTCGCAGTCCAGGACCTTTACCGCGTGCAGCGTCGACTGGGTGGCGACGCCGACGACGCCGACGCCGTCGTCCGGCGCGACTGCCGTGCCCGCACAGTGGGTTCCGTGGTCGTTGTCGTCGTCCCACGGCTCGTTACACCCGTTGCCGTTGCCCGCGACGCTACACGGCGGCCCGTTGCTCGCCCGTTCGCCGCACTCGATGAAGGCTTTCCCCTCGCCGAGAACGTCCTGGAGTGCTTCGTGGGTCGAATCGATGCCGGTGTCGAGAATAGCGACGTCGGCTCCGTCACCCGTCTCACCGGCGTCGTGAGCATCGGGCGCCCCGACGCGCTCGACGCCCCAGGGCGTTACCTGGTCGAATGCCTGCATCAGGCCGTTCTCTTCCACGTATCGGACGTTCGGATTCCGCTGGAGTCCGGAGATCGCCTCCTGCGGAACCGTGATCGTCATCGCGTCGAACGCGAATTCACGTCGTACCTCGTCCGCAGCCTCGACCGCCGCGTTTCGCCCGCGCTGATTCTCGAAACCGACGTTCACCTCGAGCAGTCCGTCGGAATCCGCCGCTGTGAGCCCGGTTATGCCGACCCCGGCGACGGCGCCCGAGGTCACTTGGAGGATCGACCGTCGGCTGACGTGCGATTCATCAACAGGAGTGTTATTGTCTGGCATTGCAACCAGTAGCTATCGGCGAAGGTAATTAATATTTTTGTGTGTTTTCTGAACAGTGATGCAGTGAAACCGGTTCTGTTCGACGGTGCCCGAGAACGCGAACGACCGATGGTGTACGGTAGAGTCCCGTTATCGGTGGTTCCTCCAGCGATCTCTCGGGTTGGAGCCGTTCGCCAATATTGTTATTAATACTACATACTTCGATGTCGAGTGTCACAATCGGGACAGATTCTCGGAACAAAGGAGTCAACTGGCCGGCGGCCAAGAACCCGGAAAACGAGCGACGGCACGGACTCGGTCCCGGTCGGTTCCCTGCCGGCCTGGCAACGCTCGTCGATCCGGTCGACGTCAGCGTTCCGGGCGACCGCGAGTTGCTCGAGTCCGCCGTCTCCGTCGTCGACGACGGGTCCGGAATCCCCGAGATGGAGCGCGAGGCGCTTACCGAGGGCGAGGAGACGTCGTTACTGCACGGGAGGCGTCGGTCTCTGGACGGTCGACTGGCTCGTGACCCGCGTCGGCGGCGAGGTGATGATCGCGGAGACCGATCCCCGTGGCACCTGGTCACGCTGCTAGTGCCGGCCGCGGACGAGGAGTGAATCGGTCGCTATAGCCCACCTCGAGTCTCGAAAGCCGCCCGTATCGTGATGCAGGCGATCGAACCTGGACGGGACGACCGTGCCGGTCGACGGCTTCGGTTGATCACTCGTCGACGGCGGGCGCTACGACAGCACCCGGGTGAGCACGTTTCGCTCCGCTCGCTGCAAGTGCTCGGTAACGGTGGACGGATCGAGTTCCAGTTCGGCGGCGACCTCCTCCACAGTCGCCTCGCGGGGGACCTCGTAGTAGCCCATATCGACGGCCGTTCGAATTACCTCCAGCTGCCGATCCGTCAGGGAATCCAGTGGGTGACTCCCTCCCTCGTACGCGCCGAGCCGCTCGAGATCGGGGAAGACTCCCGCCGCTTCGTACTCGCGAAGCGTCCCGGAAATCGATTCCTGCGGTCCGACGAGCGACAGCGTCGCATCCTCGTCTCTCAACTCCGGATCACACGTCCCGATCAGCTCCTGGGCTTTCTCCGCCAGACTCTCCGGCAGTTCGGGTGCAGTGAACGCGATCACGTACAGGTGTCCGTCGCCCGTTTCCGAGACGTGGGTCCACTGGTCGACACAGTCGAGCGCCTCGAGAGCCTCCTCGTCGTACCGTGAGTTCACTTCGACCCGGACGGTCGCACCGTTCCCCCGACATGCCAGCTCCTCGAACTTCCGGATTCCCGCCTCCCGACCGAGGGCGAGCAGCGTCTCGATTCCCATAGCCTCGAAGGCGGACTCGCCGACGGAAACGCTCGCCTCTCGCATGATTCGTTCTCCCACTCCCAGGCCGGTAAAACGTTGTGCCCAGTATACTGGGCCCCTCCTGATACCGGACCGTCAGCGGTCGAACTCCAGAATCTCCGCCTCCGAATCGACCACCACTCGTGTAGACTGGCCGGCTATCTCCACGTCGAGCTCGACGGCGAGCGGATCCGTCCGGCGGATTTCCGGCGCATCGAGCGTACACCAGTCGAGTTCCCAGAACGGCGTCTCTCGGAGGTTCACGCCCACGTCAGCGAACGCCGACAGGATACGTGCTCGAGTCGAGAGGAGCAATCCGATCGGTGCACGGATCCCGGCCGGACACTCGGTGCAGGTCCCGACGGCTGGGACGTCGTCGGGCCGCGTCGCCGCCGAGGGCCGGATTTCGAACGACAGCGAATGGGCACAGAACGGGCAGATCCCGTCGTCCGCCAGCCCGAAATACGCCCGGGTACGCCGGGCGAACGCGTCGACGAACTCCTCGAGGGAATACGCGGTCGCGGCGGCAGGCGGGAAATCGAACCTCGCCAGTTGCCGGTCACAGTCGGGACAGCGAACGATTCCTTCCCCCTCGCGATACCCGATCTCGACGGCGGCGGAGCCACAGCCCCCACATCGGGAGTCGATCCGTCGGAACTGGCGACTCGTGCCGCCCTGCAGGGAATTCGTCGCGAGGAGGTTGGCCGCTTGCCTTCCGGATTGGGTGAGAGCGTACCCACGCTCGGCCTTGTCCACGTACTCGTCCACGAGCTGTCGGAGGTGGTAGTTGAACTGTCCGCTGTCGGTAACGGAGACCCGTTCGAACAGGTCGGTGTAGTCGAGTGGTGTGTCGCCGGTAGCGAGGGTGCGTAAAATCTCGAGTCGAGTCGTATTCGTGAGCCGCCCGAACGAGTCTTCCGGGGTCGTCCCCCCACCATCGTCGCTTTCCTCCGACGTCCGATCCCGCCGTCCCATACTCCCGCCAACGCGCGGCGTAGTGATAACTCTGAACACCGACGCCGGGACCAACGCGGAGAACCGGTTCGCTTCACCGCCGATGGGAAGGCAATTTCTCCAAACGGATTTGGTAGTTCCCGCAGCAGTTGTGTCCTGGAAAACCGATGCGTTCCCGGACACAGGCCCGCTACGAGGCCGTCATCTTCGACCTGGACAGGACCCTCATCGAACACGACCAGGAGCCGACCGAGGTGTTTCACGCCGCCTGTTCCGCGGCCGGCATCGAACCGTTTTGCGGGGCGGAGACGCTGGAACTCGCAGCCGAGATCGTCCGACAGCAGTCGGCCACGCTGGACGCCGAAACGTACGAACATCGGATATTCGAAACTGCGGCGGCGGCCACGGGTACCGAAATCCCCGCCGACGAACTCGTCCGAGCGTACGACGATGCGCTGGACAACGGTGCGGTCTCCCTCCGGCCGGGAGCAGACGCAGCCCTTACCGCGGCGACGAACCGTTCTACCGCTATCGTGACGAACGGTCCGGCGGACACCCACGCGACAAAACTCGAGGCAGCCGGATTGACGGGACGGGTCGACACGGTCGTCTACGGGACCGACACGTCGCGGGTGAAACCCGCCCGTGAGCCGTTCGAACTGGCCCTGGAACGACTCGAGGTGGACCCCGACGAGGTACTGAAAGTCGGGGACTCGCTCTCCAAGGACGTCAAAGGTGCGAACGCTCTCGGTATCGATACGGCGTGGATCCCGTTCGACGACCAGGATCGAACTGCGGGCGATCCCGAGCCGACGTATACGATCTCGTCCCTGTCGGACCTCCCTGGCCTCCTCGCCGGCTAACTATCACGCGTGAGCCGTGAGTCGTGACTCGACGGACTGCGTCGTGACCACGGACGCACAAGGGCAGGCGACCGAATACGGACGTGGTCGACCCATTCGGGAGTTTTCCGTACTACTCGAAGCTGATCCGCTCGTTTTCGGGATCGATCGTCTCGACTCTCCCGATCGGAACGGGAACGATCGGATCGGTGTGGCCTCCGTTCGTCCTTCGACCGGTCGACGAGGTGCGAGCGGGCTTTGACGCGGCCGACGAGGAAGCCATCGAACCGTTCGACCAACCCTCGTTCACCCATACTCGGGTGTATCCGCTGGACGACGCCGGGATCGGGCAACTCCTCGGACGTGGGCCCGTTTCTCGGGATACTCGTACAGGACCTCGTCGACGGTCGACGGAACCGGTTCGCTTCACCGCCGATGGGAAGCCAATTTCTCCAAACGACTTTGACGACCCCGTCTGGACGATAGTACGAAGACCGCCATGCCAGGACACGCCTTTCTGAGAGGGCCGAACGTCACCCTTCGACCGATCGAACGATCCGAACGCGACCGGGCCGCTCTGTGTCGGGTCAGGAACGAACCGGCGTTCCGACGTACCCTCGGGTTCGATAAGCCCTGGCCGGAGTCGCGAGTCGAGTCCTTCCTCGAGTCCGTCGCCACGGACGACTCGAGCAGCAACCTCTTCGTCTGCCCGTCCCACGAGCAACGCTCCGACGACGGGCGTACGGAATCGGGAACGGACGGGGACGAAGACGGAGGCCCGGAAGCCGGGAGCGAGGTGACTATCTCCGGTGCGGTGAACCTGTTCGATATCGACGGGACCGCCGGGACGCTGAGTTACTGGCTCTTCGACGAATACAGGGGACGCGGGTACGCAACGGAAGCGGTGTCGCTGCTGATCGAACACGCGTTCGAGGAACTCGGACTCCACAGGGTAGAGGCCGAGGTGTTCGACGGAAATGAGCCGTCACGACGGCTCCTGGAGCGGGTCGGGTTCGTCGGCGAAGGGGTTTCGCGAGAGGCGCGGTTCACGGGGGGCGAGTTCCGCGACGTCCACCGATTCGGGCTGCTGGCACCCGAGTGGACGGGCCGGGGGAAAGCATGACCACGGACCACGACGGCATCGAGGCCGTCGCCCGCGCGGCCGTGTTGGCCGGCGGGGCGGAGCTTCCCGACCGATACCGGGACGGCGACGACGACGGCGACTACGGCGCTCACGACGTGAAGGCCGCTGCCGACGAAGCCGCCGAGGCGCGGATGCTCCCGCTCGTCCGCCGGGCGTTCCCCGCCCACGAGGTCTTCGCCGAGGAGGCCGGGGAGTTCGACGGGACCGAGCCGTATCGCTGGATAATCGACCCGCTGGACGGTACCAACAACTTCGCGGCGGGACTGCCAACCTTCGGCTCCTCCGTTGCGGTCCGTCGGGAAGGCGAGCCACTACTCGCGGCCGTCCACCTGCCGGCAACCGACGAGACCTATCTCGCGCGCCGGAACGCGGGCGTTCGCTACGACGGGGAACGCGTGACCGCCGACAGCGACGTGCCGATCGAGGGTGCCACGGTCGCGACCATCGTCGGCCGCGACGTCCCCCGTAGCCCCGACCTCGGTCGTCGGGCCGACGAAATCCGGGAGGCATTGGACGACACGGTCAAGCGCGTTCTCGATAGCTGGGCCCCGACAGTTCACTCGAGTCTGTTCGCCCGTGGCCGACTCGAGGGGCTCGTCCAGTTCCACCCGGACGAGGAAGAGCAGGCGGTCACCGAACTGCTCGCAGCGGAGGCCGGCGGGGCGACCCGTCGAGACGGCCCCCTGTACGTCGCGGCCTGTGACGAGGAGACCCTGGCGGCGCTCTGGGCGGCAGTCGACGGAGCACGATAGCTCCCTGGCTCGAGGCGGGACCTCCGTTTTGGGGTTCGACGGTACGCTCCAGTCGTCAACGTGTCGCACCTACAACGGGAAACAGTCCGCCGAAGGCGGCGACCGCGTTCCGAACGGGCACAAGTGTGGTCAAGCGTAATGGGGTGGAGAGCGTAGTACGCGGTAATCATCCGAGTGCCGCGACGGTCGACCAGGCACCGTGTCGGACGGTCCAGAAGGCGACGAAGACGGAGCCGTCGCCGATGACCGGTGCCCGTGCCGTCCCCTCGTGCTCGAACGTCCAGCGGGGACTCCCGGTCGCCTTCTCGATCGCAGCCACCGTCGCCGGCGAGTGGATCCCCTTCGCGTCGCCGGTCTCGCGCTGACCGACGGCGACGACGTGTTCGTCCCCGACGGCGACCGGTTCGCGACACTGCCCCGCTATCGACGCCACCCAGTCGTGCTCTCCCGTCCGACGATCGAGCGCGAGGACCTGCCCCTCTCGAGTCGCGGCGTAGACGCACTCGTCGTCCGCGGCGACCGGGCCGATCACGTTCCCGTGGTCCGACCGATACTCCCACTCGACCGTCCCCGTCCGCAGATCAACGGCGTGGATCGTCTCCCCGGATCGGAAAACCACATGTTCGCCCGCCGCGACGGGGGTGAACGACTCGCGGGAAATCGCGTCGTACCCGCCTGGAATCGGGAGGGATTGTCGCCATCGTTCGGTTCCTTTCGTCCGATCGACGGCGACCGCTTGCAGCGTATCGGTTCCCGGGTCCGGAACCACGGCGACGAGCAGGTCGTCGCGGAGAACGGGTTCGTAGTCGACGTCGAGGTGCCGGTCCGAGAGGGGACGATTCCACTCGAGCGACCCATCCGAACCGTCGAGCCTGAATAGCGAGACGCCCTCACGCGAGAGCATCCCGACGGCGTACACTGCGTTCGCATCAACTACGGGGGTCCCCCGTACGGGAACGGGAGTCTCCGACTTGTCCCCCGGCATCGGCGCCATCGACGTGCTCCATTCGACCCGGTCGGCGACGACGTTCACCGCGGTGAGGCGACTCCCGCCGAAGTACAGTACGCCGTCCCCGATCACGGGTTCGCTGCCGCGAGGACCCCCCGCCCGTACACGGTGCTCCTTCGTCGGGTTACGGCGAAAGAGCACGGTCGAGGTGTCCGCCCCGGTTCCGGTGACGACGCCGTACTCGGTCGCGACGATGTCGCCCACGTCGTGTTCGGCGACCGTCGTTTCCCACCGGACCTGCGGAGTATCCGAGAGCGACAGGCTCGCGTTCGGCGCCCGGCCCGTCCGACGGTGATCACCGCGCCGCATCGTCCAGCCGTCGAGCGGGACGTCGGATAGCCACCGTGGCCTCGAGTCGCCGGGGCGCTTGCCATCGCTCTCGCGTAGGCTGGATCGCCAACAGCCGAAAAGGGCCGTCGCTCCGGTTACGGCGAGGAGTTCCCGCCTATTCATCGAACTACGTCAAGTAATATATTATACCGCTATAAGTCTTGCTCGCCGACACCTTCGACGTTCGACGGCCTCTTCCCTCGGAGGGGGTGTGAAAACGTGAAGTATCGTGGGCGAACGAATGGATCACGTCGAGAAATTCACTCGTCTGGTCACACAATACTAGGGGAACGCGGATCAAAGAGAAGCAATTCCCGATGGGGAGCGGAAACGGGCCGTCGCCAGATGTCGCTCCTGCAACTCCGCCTACGCCGTGAACATCTGGAGCGATGGAACCGTTCAACCGATCGGGGGGAGATCGGACTGTGACTGCGGGGACGCCGACTTCGAGATCCTCGGGGACGTAGCTGACACCGTTCTCGAGGACGAGTCGGTCGAGTAATCCCTGCCCCTATCCCTGCCCCTATCCCTGCCCCTGTCCCTGCCTCTGCCCGTAACGAACGCCTACGTCGTGAGAACGCCGACTTTTCCGGCCGGTAGCCGGCGACTCCTCGGGGCCCCGGCGTGGATGGTCAACCGGATGACTTCCCAGGTTTCGCCGACGTCGGCTACCTCTCGACGTGGCAAACCGCGAGCATGTGTGCCGACATATCGGCGACAGTCCGGTCGTTCCGCTGGTGGTCGACCAGTCGACGGATTCGATCGAATTCGGCGTCGGAACGCCGGGCAGCCTCTTTCCGGAGGGGACCAGCCGAGTAGACGGAGGCTAACCCTTCCAAACCGACGATCGACTCGACGGAGAGGTCGGCGTCGGCGAGCAACGACTCCAACTCGTCGGCCCGGAAAAAGTGCGTCTCGGTGAACAGCGGCTCGCGGTCGCCGAGCAAGTCGGCGTCGTAATCGCCGGATTCGGCCAACTCGGGAAGCAAGTCGAGATGCCTGGGCGTAACGAGGAGAAGGGTCAGCCAGTTCAGAAGCCCCATCACGGAGACGAAAACCGGTCGACCAGCGGCGGTCACGCGCTCGAGTTCACGGACGCTCCGCGCTCGCCCGTCGGCCTCGAGGACGTGCGAAAGCGGGCCGCCCAGACAGAGCGTCGCGTCGAACCGACCGCTATCGAGGGGGAGGTCCCGGATGTCGCCTTCCATGATCGTGACGCTCTCCTCGAGGCCGCGCTCCGCGACTTTCTCCCTCGCGATCGCCCGCTGGCCCGCACTGGGTTCGACGAGCGTCACCTCGTAGCCGCGTTCGGCCAGCCAGATCGTATAGCGGCCGGCCCCGCCGCCGGCGTCGAGGACATGTCCCGTCTCCGGAAGGTGATCCTGAAGGATCTCGACGGTGGTTTCCCACTCCAAGCGGCCGTGAAGGGAACTCTCGAGCCGTTCCCACTCCTTCTCGTCGTGGTCGTCGTAATAGGTTTCGGGGTCGGGTATCCCAGTCACAGGGAACAGGTGTCGGCTCGCGTTTTTGTATTTTAGTACCTATTTCCGAGGCACGTTCACATCCGCGGTTCCCATATCCGGAGCATATCCGGAGCATATCCGGAGCATATCCGGAGACCCGAAGTCGGAATCCGCGCCGACACACGCGACGCTACGTCGTCACGGCTTTCGACATCGCCAGTTAAAATCGATCCGGACGAGAACCGATCCTATCGGAACATCCCCCTGATGGGTTCGTCCTGTTCTTCCTGTGCTTGCTGTAGCTGTTGTGCGACCTGCTGTTTCTGGCGCTGAATCTCCTCGGCCTGTTCGCGAAGTTCGGTCGTATCGATGTCGAAGTCGACGAGGGGCTCGAGCGCCGTCTCGATCACGGACCGTGCCGCGGCCGGGTCCGGGAGCCGCGGATCCGCGCGGACGAGCAGCAGTACCGCTGGAACGTCCGCCTGATGACAGGCATTGACGAGCGCACCGGTCACACCGCTTACGGCACCGGACTCCGCCGCCAGTTCGATCCCGGCGTCCTCGAGTTCGGCCTTCAGTGCTTCCGTCGTTGCGACGCCGACGACATCTCCCTGTTGGTCCTCGGACTGCGCTGGCGCGGCCCCGAGGAAGATCGCGCGGCTGAAATCGTTCGCCAGTTCCTCGAGGACGCACTGGCGCAGATCGGGGAACGCGCTTTTCGGGATCGGAACGTCGCTTTGCAGTGTCATGATGTCCGGTTCCGTGCCGCCGTAGACGCGTACCGTATCCTGGACGAGCCCGTCAGTGAACGAGGCAACGGGCGGGAACTCGTCGGAGCGGATCGACCCGTACTTCTCGAGGCCGAGTTGATCGACGATCTGATCGACGGCGATCGACGCGACCAGTCCGTGGCCCGGCAACCCTTCGATCAGCGTCGGCGACTCCGCATCGAGGTCGGACGACCGGTGGAACAGTTCGGCGGATGGCTCTGGCATGGTCATCGTCGGTCTACACCGACCCGTCACATAGGCCTACGGGACGTTGCCGGACGCTGATTTCCCGGTCCCACCTTCCGGAGAAACAATCCGTCAGTCCCGATCGGACAACCGCGAGGAGAGTCGATCGAGACGCTCTTGGAGCCTCTTCCGACGGGAATCGGTTTCCTCGGGGCGGTATTCGATGTCACTGAGTTCGTCGCCCTCGAGCGTGACCGCAAAGACTGCGCCCTCGTGTCGTCCGTCCGCCGGCAGGCGGGTAACGTCGATGGTGAGTTGATCGACCGTTTCACCGTCCGCCTCGAGCAACAGCACCCCCGTCTCTCCGTCGACGATGCGGTCGAGGGTCGCAGTGTGGGTCTCGGTCATTATGCCGCTAGTGGTGCCGTGGGTACGTTAGTTGCGTGGGCGAGCCTCGCTTGGTCGTCTTCGTCTTCGTCTTCGTCTCCATCCTCGTCGTCCGGCTTCTCCTCGAGGAGATCGGCCGGATCGGCCGAGAACTCGCCTTCCGACTCGACCTCGTAGTCGGTGCCGTCGGTCGTCAGGACTACGTCACCGTGGACGCCGGTCCAGTAGGTCTCGACGTCGCGCTCGGCATACGCGGCGAGTACCTCGTCGTGAGGGTGGCCGTACTGTGAGTCGTAGCCGCTCGAGATGATCGCGATTTCGGGGGAGACCCGCTCGAGGAACGGCTCCGTCGACGACGTCGACGAACCGTGGTGTCCGGCCTGGTACACGTCCGCATCGAGGGTCGAACCGTGCTCGTCGACCATGCGCCGTTCGGCGTCGAACTCCGCGTCGCCGGTTGTCAGATACGTGAAATCCCCGAACTCGATCCTGAGCGTCACGCTGTTGGCGTGCAGGCCGTCCTCGGAGTCCTCCGACTCACCGGCCTGCGGGTTCAGGAGGTCGACGCGCGCGTCCCCGAACGCGAAGCTATCCCCGCTCTGGACGACCAGGAGTTCCACGTCGTGGTCCTCGATCGCGTCGAGATAGTTCTCGTACGTCCTGCTCGTGTGGGCGACCCCGGAGTCGTACGCCGTCCCGACACCGTCGCGCTCGGTTTCGAAGTGCTCGATGACTGCGGCGTGGCCGCCAATGTGGTCCGCGTGGCCGTGCGTGGCGACGAGGTGATCGATCCGGTCGATATCCCGGGCCTCCAGATACTCGATCACCTCGGACCCGTCCTGGCGCCAGTCGCCGGAGTCGATCAGCATCGTTTCGCCCGACGGCGCGACGAGAAGCGTCGCGTCGGCCTGTCCCACGTCGATGTGATGGATCTCCAACTCCCCGTCCATCGAGGCGTCACTACTGGTCCCGTCGTCTATCTCCGGCGCAGCGTCGCCCATCGGTCCGTATCCTCCACCCCCACATCCGGCGAGGACCAGCATCACCGCGAGCAAGGCGATCAAAGCCAGCCGTCTCATCGTCCCTCTAGTCCGGTTCCGTCCCAATGACCGTTGGGATCGGACGAGCCGATCGCGCGAGACGATCGTGGAATCCGACACCCCGACCACTTCAAACGGTCGCGACGACCGCGCAAGTCAACCGACGCGACGTCCACGTCATGGCCCATTCTGGGGGTACGAATCCTTCGAACTCGAGTCGATCCGTTCGATCACGGACGACCCCCGGGTACCATCAGGCTGTGTCGGACGGATTCTCGAAATCGTTTTCGTTTATGCGAGAGAACGACGTCCCCCCACATCGACAGCCATCTCGAGCACCGATCGGGAGAACTCTGTCGTCGGCCGTTATCGTCGCCGCAAATACCGTACCACAACTATCACAGGCCGCGAGAAAGTCCGACGTTTCCGTGTTCTCTTCCATCTGATAGTACTTCCAATTACGTTCTACTATTTGATTCTAATACACTCGTTCCCGTGTGAAACGGCCCTGCGGCACGTCTCGGTATGACCGAGGAGAGACCAGAAGCCCCACGAGTTCGATACTGTCCGGCGAGCCGTGATCGGACCGGGACCGACGGCTTATCCAGTAGTCGGCCACTGATCTCGACAGACACGGTGTTGGCAACTCCGCGGCGGACTCGAGTCCGGGTCCGGGTCCGGATCCGGATACGGTGTTGTGACCCGGTCTGGCCTCCGACCGGGACGACACAGACTGGATCGGACCGACGAGCATCGATCGGTCGACCACGGCACAGGACTTGCACTTTCGTGCCCGCGCACGTAATCACAATTTACTTTCGCACTCGAGGACGGTATCGGACCCGACCACGTCCCTAATGCTTGCTTGGTACTGCCTACCTTCGCCGATACAATTCAAGGGCCTTAAGTATGGGCGGCGGTTTCGGGTTAGTAGGAAGAAGATGAGGATTCCACCCCTGCGGTCCGCCGTACAGATGGGATCTGATGTTAGCCTTGACAGTTCGGTGACGCCCGATCGGTCCGCGATCGGTGTCATCGAACGTGGACCATAGCAAGTGTGAGTGCATTGCATTCACCGCCAACCTCCCCGCATTGCGGGGAAGAGCATTCCGGTTGATCCTGCCGGAGGCCATTGCTATTGGAGTCCGATTTAGCCATGCTAGTTGCACGGGTTCAGACCCGTAGCAGATAGCTCAGTAACACGTGGCCAAACTACCCTCTGGAGCGCAATAACCTCGGGAAACTGAGGCTAATGGCGCATACGGCTCGGCACCTGGAGTGGGCCGAGCTCGAAACGCTCCGGCGCCAGAGGATGTGGCTGCGGCCGATTAGGTAGACGGTGGGGTAACGGCCCACCGTGCCAGTAATCGGTACGGGTTGTGAGAGCAAGAGCCCGGAGACGGTATCTGAGACAAGATACCGGGCCCTACGGGGCGCAGCAGGCGCGAAACCTTTACACTGCACGCCAGTGCGATAAGGGGACTCCAAGTGCGAGGGCATATAGTCCTCGCTTTTCTGGACCGTAAGGTGGTCCAGGAATAAGTGCTGGGCAAGACCGGTGCCAGCCGCCGCGGTAATACCGGCAGCACGAGTGATGGCCGCTCTTATTGGGCCTAAAGCGTCCGTAGCTGGCCGATCAAGTCCGTCGGGAAATCCGCACGCCCAACGTGCGGGCGTCCGGTGGAAACTGATCGGCTTGGGACCGGAAGACCAGAGGGGTACGTCCGGGGTAGGAGTGAAATCCCGTAATCCTGGACGGACCACCGGTGGCGAAAGCGCCTCTGGAAGACGGATCCGACGGTGAGGGACGAAAGCTCGGGTCACGAACCGGATTAGATACCCGGGTAGTCCGAGCTGTAAACGATGTCTGCTAGGTGTGACACAGGCTACGAGCCTGTGTTGTGCCGTAGGGAAGCCGTGAAGCAGACCGCCTGGGAAGTACGTCCGCAAGGATGAAACTTAAAGGAATTGGCGGGGGAGCACTACAACCGGAGGAGCCTGCGGTTTAATTGGACTCAACGCCGGACATCTCACCAGCATCGACAGTAGCAATGAAGGTCAGCCTGATGAGCTTACTGGAGCTACTGAGAGGAGGTGCATGGCCGCCGTCAGCTCGTACCGTGAGGCGTCCTGTTAAGTCAGGCAACGAGCGAGACCCGCACTCCTAATTGCCAGCAACACCCTCGTGGTGGTTGGGTACATTAGGAGGACTGCCAGTGCCAAACTGGAGGAAGGAACGGGCAACGGTAGGTCAGTATGCCCCGAATGTGCTGGGCGACACGCGGGCTACAATGGCCGAGACAGTGGGATGCAACGCCGAGAGGCGACGCTAATCTCCGAAACTCGGTCGTAGTTCGGATTGCGGACTGAAACTCGTCCGCATGAAGCTGGATTCGGTAGTAATCGCCGTTCAGAAGACGGCGGTGAATACGTCCCTGCTCCTTGCACACACCGCCCGTCAAAGCACCCGAGTGGGGTCCGGATGAGGCCCGGTTTCCGGGTCGAATCTGGGCTCCGCAAGGGGGCTTAAGTCGTAACAAGGTAGCCGTAGGGGAATCTGCGGCTGGATCACCTCCACTGACCGGGACCAGGGCGACGCCCTGGCCCACCTTCGCTCCACGTTCGATCGCGCCACGCCGGGCCGATCGGGCACCTTTGAACTGTCAAGGCTAACACTTCGCACCCGCCGGCTCCGCCGGCGGGGTGGGCCCATAGCTCAGTGGGAGAGTGCCTCCTTTGCAAGGAGGATGCCCAGGGTTCGAATCCCTGTGGGTCCATGACTGGGAGAGATCGAAACCGTGCCCTTAAGTGGGAGACGGCGCAACGATCTGATCCCAACCGAAACCGATGCACCACCCCGCGCAAGCGCGGGTGGGAAGGGTTAATGCACGCTGCAGTCGACAGCGTTGCAGATGAGACCGTGTGTACGTGTAGTCCAGGCGTCCACTGGACCCGTTCCCGGGTCACTGGTTGCATTCGCAACCGATTCCAGATCCGACGAACGTGGCTACTGTGCCAGCTGGTGGATCGCTCGGCTTGAGAGCTGAAGAAGGACGTGCCAAGCTGCGAAAAGCCTGTGGGACCCGCACGGAGGGGAAGAACACAGGATTTCCGAATGGGAATCCCCACCGCAATTGCTTCGCGCAATGGGGAACGCCGAGAACTGAAACATCTCAGTATCGGCAGGAAAAGAAAACGTAACGTGATGTCGTTAGTAAGGGCGACTGAACGCGATCCAGTCCAAACCGAAGCCTTCGGGCAATGTGGTGTTCGGACTGACGATCACTCCGCGACCGTCTGCAGGAAGTCTCTTGGAACAGAGCACGACACAGGGTGACAGTCCCGTATTGCAGACCAGTATCGGACGAGTCAGCTCCAGAGTAGCGGGGATTGGAAATTCCTCGTGAATCTCCCAGGCATCGACTGGGAAGACTAAACACTCCTCAAGACCGATAGCGAACAAGTAGCGTGAGCGAACGCTGAAAAGCACCCCACGAAGGGAGGTGCAATAGGGCGTGAAATCAGTTGGCGATAGAGCGACGGGGCACACAAGGTCCCGATCAAAATGACCGTAGCGCGAGCTACCAGTAAGAAGATCGGGAAGCCGGTGTTCCGTCGTACGTTTTGAAAAACGAACCAGGGAGTGTACCTGTTTGGCGAGTCTAACCCGAGTATCGGGGCAGGCGTAGGGAAACCGACATGGCCGCAGCATTGCGAGGGCCGCCGTGTTCAAGCGCGGGGAGTCAAACGGGTACGACCCGAAACCGGATGATCTAGACATGGGCAAGGCGAAGCGTGCCGAAAGGCACGTGGAGGCCTGTTAGCGTTGGTGTCCTACAATACCCTCGCGTGACCTATGTCTAGGGGTGAAAGGCCCATCGAATCCGGAAACAGCTGGTTCCGACCGAAACATGTCGAAGCATGACCTCTGCCGAGGTAGTTCGTGGGGTAGAGCGACGGATTGGGGGACCGCACTCCGAGAGGAGTGCGCCCCCCTGTCCAACTCCGAACCTACGAACGCCGTTTGACGCAGGGAGTCCGGTGCACGGGGTAAGCCTGTGTACCGTGAGGGAGACAACCCAGAGCTGGGTTAAGGTCCCCAAGTGTGGACTAAGTGCGATCGAAGGTGGTCCCGAGCCCTAGACAGCCGGGAGGTGAGCTTAGAAGCAGCTACCCTCTAAGAAAAGCGTAACAGCTTACCGGCCGAGGTTCGGGGCGCCCAAAATGATCGGGGCTCAAGTCCACCACCGAGACCTAGCCGTACCCGTTACAGGGTAATCGCGTAGGTCGGCGTTCTGTTCGGGTGGAAGCACGGTCGAGAGATCGTGTGGACCGTTCAGTAACGAAAATCCTGGTCATAGTAGCAGCGTTAGTCGGGTTAGAACCCCGACGGCCGAACGAGTAAGGGTTCCTCAGCAATGCTGATCAGCTGAGGGTTAGCCGGTCCTAAGTCTCACCGTAAGTCGAGTGAGTCAACAGGGAAACAGGTTAATATTCCTGTGCCAGTGTGCACTCAAAGCTGACGCTTTGGGGCCGCCTGAGCTGGGCTTTCGCCCAGTCGAACCGTCGAAGTTCGTGGAAGCCGTAATGGCACGAAGCGAGCGAATGGCGGAATAGCGCAAGTCAGGTCAACCTAGAGCCCGTGAAAAGGCGAGCACACTGTCCGTACCGAGATCCGACACAGGTACTCGTGGCGGCGAAAGCCAAGGCCTGTCGGGATCAACCGACGTTAGGGAATTCGGCAAGTTAGTCCCGTACGTTCGCAATAAGGGATGCCTGCCACGCGAAGTGGCAGGTCGCAGTGACTCGGGCGCTCCAACTGTCTAGTAACAACATAGGTGACCGCAAATCCGCAAGGACTCGTACGGTCACTGAATCCTGCCCAGTGCGGGTATCTGAACACCCAGTACAATGGGACGAAGGACCCGTTAACGGCGGGGGTAACTATGACCCTCTTAAGGTAGCGTAGTACCTTGCCGCTTCAGTAGCGGCTTGCATGAATGGATCAATGAGAGCGCCACTGTCCCAACGTTGGGCCCGGTGAACTGTACGTTCCAGTGCGGAGTCTGGAGACCCCCAAGGGGAAGCGAAGACCCTATAGAGCTTTACTGCAGGCTGTCACTGAGACGTGGTCGCCATTGTGCAGCATAGGTAGGAGGCGGTACACAGGTACCCGCGCTAGCGGGCCACCGAGCCAGCATTGAAATACTACCCGATGGTGACTGCGACTCTCACTCCTGGCGGAGGACACTGGTAGCCGGGCAGTTTGACTGGGGCGGTACGCGCTTGAAAAGATATCGAGCGCGCCCCAAGATTTCCTCACCCGTGTCGGAGACGCGGGATAGAGCGCAAGAGCATACGGAAGTCTGACAGTGTCCGGCCCAACGACGGACGCTGACGCGAAAGCGTGGTCTAGCGAACCAATTAGGCTGCTTGATGCGGCCAATTGCTGACAGAAAAGCTACCTTAGGGATAACAGAGTCGTCACCCGCAAGAGCACATATCGACCGGGTGGCTTGCTACCTCGATGTCGGTTCCCTCCATCCTGCCCGTGCAGAAGCGGGCAAGGGTGAGGTTGTTCGCCTATTAAAGGAGGTCGTGAGCTGGGTTTAGACCGTCGTGAGACAGGTCGGCTGCTATCTATTGGGGGTGTTACGGTTCCTGACGGGAACGTGCGTATAGTACGAGAGGAACTACGCATGGGTGCCACTGGTGTACCGGTTGTTCGAGAGAGCACGTGCCGGGCAGCCACGCACCACGGGGTAAGAGCTGAACGCATCTAAGCTCGAAACCCACCTGGAAACGAGATACCGCCGAGATCTCTCCTAGAAGAGGAGTTCGATAGACTCGGGGTGTACGCGCCAAGGCAACGAGGCGTTGAGCCCGCGAGCACTAATCGATCGAGCCACACACTCATACTACATCGCATTGGATCCGTGACTCAGGAGCGGGTCCGGACGCAAACTGGACTACACGTACATTACGGTCATCACCGACGCTGGTGCATCATCAGCGGTTCGATTCCGCGAGTCGGCATTAAGGCGGCCAGAGCGGCGGGGTTCCTCCCGTACCCATCCCGAACACGGAAGATAAGCCCGCCTGCGTATCGGCAATTACTGGAGTGGGAGACCCTCTGGGAACGTCGATTCGCCGCCCCTATTCATATCAACCTTCCCGAGAGGGATCACGGTCACGTCGAAGCGGCACTGCCGCTTTGGCTTCCATTCATTCTATTTCCTACCGATCCTGGATTAGCGGCGGTTCGATTCCGCCGGTCGGAGTACGATACTGAGCAGCGCGGTTTTCCTGCGTATCTCGAGGCTCTAGTACAGTAGTACCGCTTTGTGCCTGCTCAACTACTGATTACTCGACGAATCTCAGAGGAGCGACAATCAGTCGGTCATGCAGATCAGGCGCCCGTCGACGAACCCGTTTCGACCCCGGTACCAAAGGACGTCGCTGCATCGGGTTCGGCATGGACGTTCGCCAGGTCGTACCGAACGATGCGATTCCGAGCGTCGACGAGCCCACGTTTGGGACGGATTACTACGAGGGCCTCGATGAGGACGTGATCGTCATCGAATCGACACTCTCGAAAACCTATCCGATGTCGATACTCGACAATCACGAATCGTCAACGATGTCCTCGAGGATGCCCGTAGCGAAGCGACAAGCGAGGGCGACGAGCCCACGGAGATCGATTACGGCGACGACCTGTACGCTCACTATCCCGAGAGCGACGGGTTCAGCCTCAGGACACATCGTGGAACGGAGCTGACGCGATCGTGGGAGCGGACGGGCCTGGACCCGAAGGCGGTCGTCCTCGGTCTCGAGGTCGACGACGAAGCGGTTGGGTTCCCGTTGTCTCGAGCACGCGAGGCGGGGGTATCGTTTCCGAAACGGTCGGTTCGCGGGACGTCGTGGTGTTCGCGACGGATGAGAGGAGACACGCGTTCGAGAACTCGTGATACGAGTTCGACTCGGTTGACGAGGATGATGGCGACCGTGGTGAGGAGGTCCGGGCCGATTCGACCGTGCGGGACGGTGCGACGGGTGAGTCGGCGGACGGCCGGCGGCTGATACGGCTGCCCGTGGGGCGACTCTTCGCGTCATCTGGCGGGACGATCACGGGCCAAAGGCGTTCTTCGATCCCTCGAAGGGTAAGTCCGCGGGTGGAGAGGGCGAGAGAGAAGGCTAACGCGATACCCGTGGGGTTCTCGAGCGATTCGGCGTCGATCGTTGTCGCTCTCCGGTAGCCCCGTGGGTTCGGTCTGTCGGGCAAACTCTCGCTCGAGGTGGCCGGAATAAATAAAAACCTAATACTGGTCCCGGAAATGGACGAGGTATGCTACACGCTCGCAATCCGATGCTGACGATCGACGTCGGTGACCGGACCACGAGTGAGACGGAGATCGAATCGATCCACCGCGAGTATCTCGGCGGGCGTGGCCTCGCGACGCGTCTCGCACACGAGCGGATTCCGTTCGACGTCGATCCGTTCGACCCGGCCAATCGGCTGTTTTTCACTACCGGGCCGATGCAGGCCTCTACGATGAGTTTTACCGGGCGCATGAACTGTACCGGCGTTTCACCCCTGACGGATGGGTTGCTCTCGAGCAACGCCGGCGGCTTCATGTCCCGGAACTTCACCGCGGCCGGGTACGGCGCGGTCGAAATCGCCGGCGCGAGCGACGAACTGCTGGTCATCCACGTTCGCGACGACGGCGTCACGTTCGAACCCGTCCCGGAACTCGAGGATGCGACGGTCTCCGGGACGTTGTCCTATCTCGAGGACGAACACGGCGTGACGTCGGACCAGACCGCTGTTATCGGCCCTGCCGGCGAGCGAGAGGTCCGGTTCGCGTCGATCATGACTTCCGAGGAGCGGGCGTTCGGCCGCGGTGGACTGGGCGCGGTGCTGGGGTCGAAGAACGTCAAGGCAGTCACCTTCGACGGGGACAGTGACATCGATCTCGCGGGCGAGATCTCGGCGACTCAGGGGGAGATCCATCGCGAAGCGGCGACCGACGACCACATCATGAAAGAGCAGGGAACGGTCGCGGTGATGGACCTCGCCAACGAGGTCGAGGGGCTGCCCTCCTACTACTTCTCCGAACAGCAGTTCGAAGGAGTCGAGGGGATCAACGGCGCGGCCGTTGCGGACAAGAAGTACAAGAAGGGGACCTGTTCGGCCTGTGCCTTCGCCTGTAAGCTCCCGACCAGGGACGAGGAGGCCGGCGTCGAAACCGAAGGGCCGGAGTTCGAGGTCGCGATGGCGTTCGGCTCGAACTCCGGAATCGACGACATCGTCGAGGTGATGAAGTCCAACAGGCTTTGCGACGAGTACGGGCTCGACGCCATCTCCGCCGGAAACACGGTCGCGGCCTACCTCGCGGCCGAGGACGAGTTCGGCAATGCCGACCTGATCCACGACCTCGTCGAGAAGATCGCCTACCGGGAGGGGGTCGGCGACGACCTCGCGGAGGGTATCGACCGGGTCCACGAAGACCTGGGCGTCGACAACTGGACGGTCAAGGGAATGGACTTCGCCGCCCACGAGGGCCGGGTACTGCACGGCCAGGGCCTGTCCTACGCGGTCGCCAACCGTGGTGCCGACCACATGTATGCCACCTTCTACTCGGTCGAGTACCCGCTCGTCCCTGAAGAGGACGCCCTCGAGCCGACCGGCACCCTGGGCAAGGCCGACCGACTCGTCCAGCGGGAGAACCTGATGGCGCTGAACGACTCCGGCGTCGTCTGTAAGTTCTCCCGGGACTACATGACCCCGGAACGGTACGAGCAACTGTTCGACGCCGACTTCGAGGAGTTGCTCGCGGTCGGCGCCCGGACCGTCACGCTCGAGCGGCACTTCAACAACCAGCGC
This sequence comes from Halobiforma lacisalsi AJ5, assembly GCF_000226975.2. Taxonomy (NCBI): domain Archaea; kingdom Methanobacteriati; phylum Methanobacteriota; class Halobacteria; order Halobacteriales; family Natrialbaceae; genus Natronobacterium; species Natronobacterium lacisalsi. The sequence goes on from NZ_CP019285.1 coordinate 2,482,124, forward strand.
GGGTTCGACCGCGCGGACGACGACCTGCCCTACGACCTCCCGGACTTCGAAGAAGCACTCGAGGAATACTACGACGTCCGCGGCTGGGACGACGGGGTCGTACCGGAGGACGCGGTTCCTTACGCGGGCGAAGCCTGATCGACGGGCTGGACCCGTCGCCTCACAAGCGGCGACTCCGGTAAGGAGAACGAAGTAGCTCCGGGCGAAACGCCAGCCTATGCCACGCGTTCGCGTACTGAGCACCGGCGGCACGATCGCATCGACGGGCGGGCCAGATGGCGCGACCCCCTCCAAGGGCGGCGACGAACTCGTCGCTGCCGTCCCCGAACTCGAGGGGATCGCGACCCTCGAGACGGAGTCGGTCTGCGACGAACTCAGTTTTCACCTGTCGTTCGAGAACGTCGCGTCCCTCGCTCGCGCGGTCGAACGGGCTGTCGAGGACGGCGTCGATGGCGTCGTCGTCACCCACGGGACCGACACGATGGAGGAGTCGGCGTACTACCTCGACCTGGCGGCCGACGCCGACCTGCCGGTCGTCTTTACCGGCGCGCAGCGGCCGGCGGACGCGGTGAGCGCCGACGGGGCCGGGAACCTCCTGCAGGCGGTCACCGTCGCCGCCGACGACCGGTTCACGGAGGGTGCCTACGTCGCCTTCGCCGACCTCGTCCACGCGGCCAGGTGGGTGACGAAAGCCCGCGCCGGACGGCCGGAGGGGTACGCCTCGCCCGCCGCTGGTCCCGTCGCGGAGGTCACGCCCGACGGCGTGGCCCTGCGGCGGGACCCACGTAGCGAGTCCGTCTCGCTCCCCGCGCTCGAGACCACGGCCCGGGTCGACCTGCTCCCCAGCGGGCTAGGCGTCGACGCGCGCCAACTCGAGCGAGCCCTCGAGGACGGCGTCGACGGCCTCGTGCTGGCGGCCAGCGGGATCGGGAACACGACGCCGGAGATCGGCGACGCGGTCGCGGACGCGGTCGATGGCGGCGTCCCGGTCGTCGTCGCGACGCGGTGTTACGACGGGGCCGTGGCCGCGCGGTACGGCGGGCCGGGAGGGAGTCGAACGCTTCGCGAGCACGGGGCGATACCGGCCGGCGACCTCCCACCCTGGAAGGCCCGGATCAAACTCGGCCTGGCGCTGTCGGCGTTCGACGACCTCGAGGCGGTCCGGGAGGCCTTCGATCGCCAGCGTGGCGTCGCGACGGTGTAACGACGAGGGAAGGGCGCGAGATTTAGTACTGGGGCGACGAACGGCCGCCATGGCATCGATCCCGGAGGACTTCCACGACCTGTTCGAAAAGAAGACGTTCGCGCACATCTCGACGTTGTTACCCGACGGTTCGCCCCACGTGACGCCGGTGTGGATCGACTACGACGCCGACGCCGGTCGGCTGCTGGTCAACACCGAGCGTGACCGCCGCAAGGAGAAAAACGTCCGGAACGACCCGCGGGTCGCCGTCAGCATGACCGATCCGGACGACCCCTACCGGATGCTGTCCGTGACGGGCGAGGCGGCCGAACTCACGACCGACGGCGCACGCGAACACATCGACGAACTCGCCCACCGCTATATGGGTGAGGAGTACCCGAACCCGATCGAAACGGAGCGAGTCATCATCTCGATCGAACCCGAACACGTCAGCGCGTTCGGCCCCGAGTGAACCGCCGCGCTTCGGGTCGGCCGACCTTGCGCGTGCCCGCCGGGAGTACTTCCGGGGTGGATCGGTACAGGCACCATCGAATGGGAGAGTGGTCCCGCGACGCTACCGAACTCGAGGGGATAGAGGAGACCGATCTCTCGACGGACGACCTCTTCCGGCTCCTCGCGGATCGACGGGTCCGAACCGCGCTGCTGTTCCTGCGGGACCGGCCGGACACGACCCTCGAGCAACTCGCGTCGATCATCGCCGCTGCGGAGGCGGACGAAGGCGAGACGAACGAGACGGGAGACAGCTACGACCGCATCCGACACGAGCTCTACCACTCGACGCTGCCTGCGCTGGACGAGGCCGGCCTGATCGCGTTCGATCCCCAGAGCAAGCGGATCAGGGTGGTCGACGTCCCCAGCACGATCTACTCGCTTTTCGACGGCGAAGCCGGTGACGGCTCGTCCTCGTAGCACATCGTTCTGGCGGCCGAGAACCGACTCGAGGGGAAGAGAGAAGGCGAAGGCCGAGGACGAGAGTCAGTCCCGTCGCTGCAAGCGAAGAAAAGAACGACGTCGAGAATCGGGCGTTTACGACTCGAGATCCGTCTCGGCGTCCGTGCCGGCACCAGCACTACCTGCACCGCTGGCGTCCGGTTTGATCTCCTCGAGTTCCTGCTCGACTTGCGCCTGGCCTTTCTTGAACTGACCGGCGGATTCGCCGATCGAGCGCGCGAGCGCGGGGATCTTCTGTGCGCCGAACAGCAGGACGGCGATCCCGACGATGAGCAGCAGTTCCGGTCCGCCGGGGGCCATCGGAATGAACAGCGGTGCGATCGATGTCACGTCCACACACCTGCCGAGAACACTTGTAGTCTTTTCCATCACGGGGTCCCGAATCGAGTCGATTCTTGACTCGTCAGCGGTTTCTACGGGCCCAGATCGTTCGAAAAGGTATTTTCGAGGTCTGCGACGGATCGGGAGCGGGAGCGTAGCGTCGATTGCGGGAGGCTGGCAGCGATCGGTGCCGGTGGGTGCCGATTGCGGACCGATGCCGCGACCTGCCGTGGGGATGGCAGGCCATCCGAGTGTGACGCTGTGACACTGGTAAGTCCTCTCCCACTATTATTGGGTATCGTTCCGATGCTGAGCCAACCCCTACCGGGCGATCAGATGACGTCCGCGTCTTTCAGTTTCTCTATCTCTCGGTCCGAGTAGCCGAGTTCGGCGAGAACGTCCGCCGAGTGTTCGCCGAGGGTCGGCGGATGGCGGCGGATCGTCGTCGGCGTTTGCGAGAGATGCATCGGGCTCCCCGGGACGTCGATCGTCCCGGCGGTCGGATGGTCGATCCGGCTGTGCATCCCCCGGGCCTCCACCTGAGGATGCTCGAACACGTCCTCCATGTCGTGGACCTTCCGGGCGGGAACGTCGTACTCCTCGAGGCGGTCGAGGAGGTCGTCGATCTGATACTCGACGAGTTCGCTCCGGAGTTCGGCCTCGAGGTCGCTCCGGTGTTCGACGCGGTCGGCGTTGGTCCGGAACCGGTCGTCCTCGAGGAGGTCCTCGCGCTCGAGCGCACGACAGAAGTTCTCCCAGAGTTTCTCGGAGGCCGCGGCGACGACGACGTAGCTGTTCTGTGTAGGGAACGCCTGGTAGGGGGCGATCGTCGGGTGTTTGCTCCCCATTCGTTCGGGAGGCTCCCCCGAGGCGAAGTAGTTCGTCGCCATGTATGACATCCAGGCGACCTGGCCGTCGAAGAGGCTGACGTCGATCTTCTGGCCGCCGGCGTCCTGCAGTTCCCGGTGGAACAGCGCGGCGAGGATGGCCTGCGTGGCGTACATCCCGGCCCCGATGTCGGCGATGGCGACGCCGACGCGGACCGGTTCGCGGCCCTCCTCGCCGGTGATGCTCATCAGTCCGCCCTCCGCCTGCATGATGAGGTCGTAGGCCGGCTTCTCGGCGTACGGTCCCCACTCGCCGTAGCCCGACAGCGAGCAGTAGATCAAGTCGTCGTTCTCCTCGCGGAGGTCCTCGTACCCGAGGCCCCACTCCTCGAGCGTGCCGACGCGGAAGTTCTCGACGAAGACGTCGGCGTCGCGGACGAGTTCCCGAAGGAGGTCACGGCCCTCGTCGGTTTTGAGGTTCAGCGTGATCGACCGCTTGTTGCGGTTGACGCTGGCGTAATAGGCGCTGACTGCGTCGCCATCTCCGTCCATCTCGCCCTCGAACTGCGGCGGATACCAGCCGCGGGTCTGGTCTCCCGTCCCGGGGCGTTCGATCTTGATCACGTCCGCGCCGAGGTCGCCCAGTTGCATCGTACAGAACGGACCGACGAGCACCTGCGAGGCGTCGACGACGGTCACTCCGTCCAGCGGGCCGGCCGAGTCGTCCGGGTCGCGTGCTTCGCCAACCATCGGTACGAGCATCTGTCGGGCGAAGCGGGTTAGGTGTTTAGTTTACGTCGCCGTCTCCGGGATAGCATCGACACAGGAAGTCCCCTCGAGTCGGCCGATCCTCACTCACCCCAGTCCCGCGACACCGGCGTCTCGCTCGCGTCGATCGCCTCGAGCAGCCAGTCCGCGGCCGCCTCGACGTCGTCGTCCGTGCCGGTGACTTTCAGCCGGTTGTGCCCCGCCTCGCGGTCGGGGTAGCAGCCGACCGTCACGGCGAAGCGGTCCATCGCCCCCTCGAGCGCGTGGACGATGTTCGCCTCGGGTTCGACGGTGTAGAGGAACTGCGAGCGGCGATCCCCGGCGAACTCCTCGGCCACCGACGCGAACATGGCCTGCAGTTCGTCGGGGATCCCCGGGAAGACGTAGACGTTCTCGAGGACACAGCCGGGCGCGAGCCCCTCGTCGTTCAGCAGCGGTCGACTCCCCTCGGGCAGCGCGGCTTCGGCGTCGACGTCGACCGCGAGGTCGTGTTCCGGGAGCCGGTCCTCGATTTCGGCCAGGCGGCGCTCGACGTCGGACCTGGCGAGTTCGGTGACGGTCAGCTCGCGGTCGAAGGCGTCCGCGACGGCTTCCACTGTCACGTCGTCGGGCGTACCGCCGATCCCACCGGTTACGATGACGGCGTCGAACGCCTCGCCGTAGGCGGCGACGCGGTCGGCGATGCTCTCGCGGTCGTCGGGAACGGAAAGGATTCGCTCGACGGCGACGCCGCGCTCGGCGAGTTGGGTCGCCAGCCAGTTCGCGTTCGTGTTCACCGTGTCGCCCGAGAGCAGTTCGTCGCCGACCGTGATGATCGCTACGTCCATGCGGTGTCTACCGATCGATGGCGCTTCGGACGCAAAAACCCGACCGTTGAGGTCTCCGGCGGCCACCCGATGGTCCCGTCGTCACGTACCGTCGCCGTCGGACTCGAGCCCCGTCTCCGGGAGTCGCCCCGTCAGGGCTTCGCTCGCCGGGGCCAGCGAAATCGGCGAGCCGAGCCCACGGTCCGCGGCCCGTTCGTACAGCATGTGGGCCGCGGCGACCGTCTCGATCCCCGTCCCGCCGCTGTCGAACACCGTGATCTCGTCGTCGCTCGTCCGCCCGGGCGCGTTCCCGGCGACGACCTCGCCCAGTTCCGCGTGGACGTGGTCCTCCGTCACCGCCCCGTCCTCGAGCGCGGCCAGGAACGCGCCGGCGTCGTACGTAGCCCGCTCGCGCAGGTCCGGCACGTAGGTGGCCCGCTCGATCGTTCGGACGTCGAGTTCGCGGCTCCCCTCGGCGTACTGGCCCATCGCCGTCACGTGCGTGCCGGGCTCGAGGTCGTCGCCGTCGAAGACCGGCTCGCTCGACTTCGTCGCCGTGATGACGACGTCAGCGCCCGACACCGCGTCCGCACTCGAGTCGACGGCCGAGACGGCCGCCTCGAGGTGGGAATCGAACTCCTCGGCGAACGCCTCGCGGTTCTCGCGGGTGGGGGAATAGACGCGAACCTCCTCGAACTCGCGGACGGTCGCGGTGGTGTGCAACTGGCCCCGTGCCTGGGAGCCGCTGCCGATGACCGCGAGCGTCGTCGCGTCCGCTCGAGCGAGTTCGTCGACGGCGACGGCGCCGGCGGCACCGGTCTTGAACGGGTTCATGCTCGCGCCGTCGAGCAAGGCCAGCGGCTCGCCGCTCTCGGCGTCGAACAGCGGCGTCACGAACCAGGCGTCGCCCGCGCCGAACCCGGCACCGTACATGTAGCCGCCCATCGCGCCCGTCTCCGGGAGCAGAGCGGCGTAGCTGGTGAACATCCCCTCGGGGTCGGCCCGGCGGAACTTCTGGCGAGGGTGTGCCGGTGCGCCCTCGCCGACCTGGCGATAGCCGTCCCTGACTGCCTCGACGTACTCCGCGGGCGTCGCGAGTCCGTCGATCTCCTCGCTCGTGAGAAAGAGCGCGTCGGTCATACCGACTTCTTCTGCAGCGAGCAGGAAAAAGCCGAGCGAAGCGGTAGGTCGTGTTTGACAGCAGACGGTATACTGATCCTCAGTGGCACACTCCGGACGCAGCTATTTCTCCGTCTCGGAAAGCCGGAATCTACTGTCGACCAGACGATCGTTCCTGGGTTCGGGCGTACCCCCACGTGATGGAAGGCCGCCCTGTTGAGGGGTGGTATTCCTGGGATCTTGTTGTTTGTCTCCTATCCCGTCAGGGGACAGTATTTGATTCCATACACAGCGCGTGCGGTACGGTGATATGGGGAGACCTGGTAAGATCGGATTGGTCATCGGAGGGGAGATTCCAACCGCTAACCCCGCTGTCACTCGGAGATATCGTTTCCGTCTCGGATGTGTCCTGACGTGGAGCGGTTCTGGCGGTGGTCGTAGTACTCGACCACCGTTCGCAGTACCACCGCACCGAATGCGAGCAGGCCGAAGCCAACCCCGTATAACAGTAACCCGATCGCGCCCGGGCCGGCGACCTCGCTACCGACCTCGACGATGAGGAGGTAGAACGCACCGGGCGCACCGATAGTGGCGACGACCTCGAGAACCCGGATTGCCGTGTAGAAGGGCCGGCTTCGTAATCGGCTCCCCGGATCGTCGGCGCGGGCGAGACGGGAGCCCGCGAGAAGCGCCTCGGCACCGATCACAAGGGCGAGAACCATCGGAAAGAAGGCGAGAATAAGGAGGCTGTCGAGTCCCCCGTCAGGGAACAAACCAGCGACTCCGGCGATTCCGAACCCGAGGACTCCGAGGATAGCTCCGAGTTTGAGAGCTTGGAGAGGCTTGGTGCGAACGAACGGTTGGACCATAAGGGCGGATTACGTTTCTAGAGGATCCTCAATAAGTCTTCGTGGTTTCTTGATAAGTAACATCTCATATAAAAACTCCCTCTCACATAAGCCAACGTCGCTCATGCCAAAAAGATACAATATTGGAACGATGACTAACAAACGATGACGGACAAGAACAACTCGTGGCTCGCCTTCACGGTGCTTGGTCTGGTTTTACTCGTCTTTGGACTATTCTTTTTGGCAGAAACACCGTGGTACGTCCAGTATCCTGTACTGATCGGTGCCGTTTTTCTCTCTATAGTTGGTGTGAGCTACGCGAACTCAAATTCGGCGCCATCGTGACGCTCGTAGCTCTACGGATCGGCTGACTCACCAGGAGTGGCTCGTGAGAAATGACGTCAGTTTGCTGCACCCATTCTCTGTATTCAGCAGGCCGCTCTTATTACCAGTTCGTCAGTTCCGAATTGGTCTACTGCATACGGGACGTATTCCGTAGGTATTCCGGTCCAGACCAGCCGATTCCCGTGGACAATCGGTGCAACCCTTTTTGCGCCAACTGACGCCTCATACCCACCAATCGAGACCGCGGCCTACGGGCCCGAACAGGACAGGCGAGAACTAATACCCGTGCTAGTTTAAATATCTGAGGAGCGAAAGAAAAGGTAAGTCATGAAGAAGCTCATCAACGAACCAGAAGACGTCGTCGACGAGATGTTGGATGGAATGGTGGCGGCTTACCCCGACCAACTTCGCCGGCTCGACGATGCGGAAGTGCTCGTACGGAAGAACGCTCCGATCGACGGGAAAGTCGGAATCGTCTCCGGTGGTGGAAGCGGCCACGAACCGACCCACGGCGGCTATATCGGCGAGGGGATGCTCGACGGTGCTGCGGCCGGTGAGGTGTTCACGTCACCGACTGCAGATCAGCTCGAATCGATGATCGAGGCCTGCGACGGCGGCGAAGGCGTCCTCTGTGTCGTGAAAAACTACGAGGGCGACGTGATGAACTTCGATACCGCGGCCGAGATGGCCGAGATGCAAGACATCGAGGTCTCGCAGGTCGTCGTCAACGACGACGTTGCCGTCCAGGACTCGCTGTACACGACGGGTCGCCGCGGCGTCGCGGGAACGATCCTCGTCCACAAGGTCGCTGGCGCGAAGGCCGCCGAGGGTGCCGACCTCGACGAAGTGACGCGCGTCGCCGAAAAAGTAGTCGACAACGTCGGCACGATGGGTATGGCGCTGACCTCCTGTATCACGCCGGACAAAGGCGAGCCGACGTTCGACCTCGGAGAGGACGAGATCGAGCTCGGGATCGGTATCCACGGTGAACCGGGAACGGAGCGAACGGAGAAAGCGAGTGCCGACGAGATCGCCGAACACCTCACCGAACAGGTGCTTGAAGACCTCGAGCTTGACGACGGCCAGGAGGTCCTGACTATCGTCAACGGGATGGGCGGTACCCCGCTAATGGAACTGTTCGTCGTCAACAACCGCCTACAGGAGCTGATGGACGAGCACGGACTGGAGACCTGGGACGCGTGGGTCGGCGACTACATGACGTCGCTGGACATGGAGGGGGCGTCGATCACCGTCTGTGCCCTCGACGACGAACTCGAAGAGCTGTTGTCAGCTCCGGCCGACACGCCGGGACTGACAGTGACGGAATAACCCTTGCAAACGCTTTGCGTTCTTCGTACGTGTTTACCCCGAAGTCTCAACAGCCGGTTCAGTGTGAGCCCGTGATATCATCTCATTGTTGTTGACGACTCGGCGAAGTTCTTCGTAGGGATTGCGTCCCTGCTGGCGCCATGTCGCCAGCAGGGACAAGATCGTCTCGTGAACGAACATACCTCGATCGTTACGGAGTGTCCCGATGATTTTCCGGAGAACGACTGGTTCACGAAGTGCGTTCTCAGCTGCGTTGTTCGTCGGGGAGACCGCTGGCTCACCGACGAAGGTGAGCCAGTGGTCGATCCCTCCTTCGATTTTCCCGAGTAGTGTTGCCACTGGTTCGTCGGTTACTGACCGCCCCACGAGCGATCTAAGCCCGTTCTGGCATGAGCGGTGCATCTGTGCTCTCTCACGAAGACTCGGGTCGGTCTCCAGCCACGACTGGAGACCGACGAACATCTGCTTGAGATACCGGTAAACGGGTTCTGCCTCCTCGTGGTCACTAGCAGCGTCTTCAGCTTCTCGGAGAAGATGTGCCCAGCACCGCTGAAGGTTACTGCTGAACGCTGGATACGCCGTCCACCCATCGCAGATGACCGTTCCCGGGAAGTCCTCGCCGAGGACTTCCGCGGGAACATCACTTCCACGACTCTCCCTTACGGCGTATAGCGTGTGCTCGCTCGTCCGAAACGTCCAAATCCACGCCTGCTCACCCTCGCGTTTGATACCGGTTTCGTCAACGTGAACGATCTCTGCTTGCTGAATCTGTCTTCGAATCTGTTCGTATTCGCAGCGACCGGCGCGCGCAGCGCGCTCGGTCGCGTGCCACGCGGACGCGCCCGAGAGTTCTAATCCATGCAGTTGCTCGAACCGGTCAGCGATTTTCCGGTAGGGGAGGCGGTGATCGTACCGAGAAAGTGCTGCTTGAGAGATGACGTTCACCCCGAACTGCCCCTCATCGGGGCAGTCGGGGTGTGTAGCAACGGTTTCTGTTCCACAAGAGCTGCACTGGTAGTAGTGACGGTTGTACCGGGTGATTTCTGGTGGCTGTGGATCGGGAACCTCCTCGACGAGTCGGGGGCTGACGCCCACCGACTCGTCGAAGTGTTCGCCACACTCGGGACAACAGTCACAGGTGACATCGATCTCTTTGTCGGGATCTGCTGTTGCACGCCACTCAGGGTCGTGACCGTCCTTCCGTCCGGGAGTACCGCCATCGGTTCGAACATTCTCGTCTTCGTCGTCCTGCGAGGTCGGGGACTCGTCAGTCCCCGACCGTCGCTTACTGGGCGGTGTATGCGGATTTTCGTATTTGCGAAGGCGTGTTTCGAGTTCTTCTATCCGCTCGTCCTTCTGATCGATTTTCTTGTCCTTTCGCTTGTTCTCCCGTTCGAGTTCTTCGACTCGTTGCTCAAGTTGGAGAAGCCGAGAAAGGAGCTCTTCTTTGGTGAAATCGTCTGCGTTCACAGACTCCACCAACCAGTAGTGACAGCAGAAGTAACGGGATGGGCTCCGGTGCGGAGCCCATCCCTGAGAATCGTATCCGAGGTCTGCTGCCTGTTCATATCGCGTCCGTTGAACGCTTCCTACGAGAGAGTACCGAAATCAGCCCGGGCTAAACACATACCGTTCTTCTATCCCAATTCAAATGAGCGATACGGAGCGACAACGAGAGGCGGTTGTACAGGCACTTGAAAACGTCACTGCGCGACTCGAGGAGGAGAAGACCCACCTGACAGAGCTGGATTCGGCGATCGGCGACGCCGACCATGGGACGAACATGACCCGCGGGTTCAGCGGGGCAAACGAGAAAGTCAAGGATATGGACGAGGCAGAGCCCGCAGAGCTGGTGAAGACGATCGGCGTCACGCTCGTCTCGGAGGTCGGCGGCGCGTCCGGACCGCTGTACGGCGGCTCGATTATGTCCGCCAGTCAGGAGTTCGCCGACGAGGGGATTACCGCTGAGACCAGCGTCGCCTTCGCCGAGGCGTACCTGGAGAAGGTTCAGGATCGCGGCGGCGCCGAGGTCGGCGCGAAGACGATGGTTGACGCGCTGACACCGGCCGTCCACACCTACAAGAAATCGATCGAGACTGACGATCTGGCACCCCTCGAAGCGCTGGCGAAGGCGGTCGACGCGGCCGAGCGTGGCGTCGAGTTCACCACGCCCATCCGAGCGAAGAAGGGGCGCGCGTCTTACCTCGGCTGGCGGTCGGTTGGTCATCAGGACCCCGGCGCGACGTCGACGCTTTTCATCGTGGAAGAACTGCTTGCGACCGCACAGACGTATCTCAACGGCGAAGTCGAGGCCACTGCAGAGGCCGAGGAAGCACCCGAGGAGATGCCCGACGAGGTCTCGGAGGGCGAGGGAGAATGATCGGCCTCGTCGTCGTCTCACACAGCGCTCGCGCCGCGGAAGGGATCTGTGAGGTCGCCCTGGAGATGGCCGCCGACGCACAGATCGAGCCCGCGGGCGGCGAGGACGGAGGCCTCGGTACCGACGCGGGACGAATTCGGGACGCTATCGAGGCCGCAGACGACGGAGACGGGGTCGTCGTCCTCGTCGATCTCGGGAGCGCCGTCATGAACGCCGAGTTGGCGATCGAGATGAGCGATGCCGACGCAGTAATCGCCGATGCACCAGTGTTAGAGGGTACGGTCAACGCTGGCGTCGAGACGACCAGCGGGAAAGCGACGCTCGATTCGGTTGTCGAACGGGCTGAAGAAGCACGCGAATATCGGAAACTGGACTGATCCGAACCCCGAATGGTGATTGGCGGAGAAGTGAGCGACGTAACCGACTTCTGACCCCTCCCCGGGGGTGATCGGGTAGTACCGTTCGTCGTTCGTCCGACGATACGCGTGCACGCTGGAGTGCGGAACCGATCGGCGGAGCGGAGGACGAAAGCAGGGTGACGACGCTGCTCGATCCGTACGGTCTGTACGACGACGAACCCGTCAATATGAGTATCCTGGGGTCACCGTGCTACGAAAGGGTATTACTCTGATGTGGCCTCCTTGAATTAGGGAGTATAGCTGATTGAGTCTCCAGAACGCGATAATTCATCCAACGAAACGATACAGTATGATTCAACGCACCGTAACGATCGTTCCGGAAGACGGCCTGCACGCACGGCCGGCCTCGAGATTCGTCGAGGCGGCAAACGAGTACGACAGCGAGGTCACGGTCGCACCAGTCGATGGTGATCCGGTCAACGCTGCGAGTATGCTCGCAGTGACCGGTCTGAACGCCCCGTCGGGCGAAGACGTCGTTATCACTGCCGACGGCCCTGACGAAGAGGCTGCACTGGAAGCGCTCGAAGCAGTGCTCACCACGCCAGAATGACCTTTAGGATATCAGGCGTCGCCGTTACGCCGCTGTCCGGTCTCGGAACGGTTCGCTGGTACCGAACCGGGGGGATACCCGACGCGGAATCTGTCGAGGCCGCCGACCCGGAGACCGAACTGGAGCGCTTCGAGGAGGCCAGAGAGAGCGCCCGTGACGAGTTACAGCGTGAACGCGAACAGACGGCCGAACGCGTCGGTCAAGAGGAAGCGGCAGTGTTCGACGCCCATCTGCAGTTCCTGGACGATCCACAGCTCACCGACAGTATCCAGGAAGCGATCGAAGAGGGGGACGCCGCGGAAGTCGGTGTAGACCGGGCGTTCGGGGACGCTGTCGACCAGTTCGAGGGGATGGATGGTATGATGGCCGAGCGTGCCGACGACATGCGGGACATCCGAGACAGGCTCCGCAGGCTGCTCGCGGGCGACGAGCGGATCGACCTATCAGCGGTCCCGGAAGGAACGGTAATTCTCGCCGAACGTCTCACCCCAAGCGATACGGCACAGCTCGATCCTGACCGAGTTGCCGGATTCGCGACGGTAACCGGGGGACGGACGTCCCACGCCGCCATCTTCGCACGTTCGCTTGGCATTCCCGCGGTCGTCGGCCTTGGCGAGGAATTACTGGAAATCGAGGAACGAACGACTGTCGCTATCGATGCCGAGAAGGACGCGGTGATCGTCGACCCTGACGAAGGGACGCGCGAGCGCGTTTCTGCTACTCGAGACGTCGAAATCCGGACAGGACCCGTCGAGACGACAGACGGCACGGAGATCGAGGTCGCTGCAAACGTGGGTACCAGTGCGGAACTCCCGGGAGCGACCCGGCAGGGGGCTGACGGAATCGGTCTCTACCGGACCGAGTTCCTGTTTCTCGACCGCGAGCAGCCGCCCGACGAGGACGAACAGCTCGAGGTATACACTGATGCACTCGACGCGTTCCCGGACGGTCGGATCGTCGTCCGCACGCTCGATATCGGCGGTGACAAACCGATCCCGTATCTCGACGCTGATGAAGAGGAGAATCCGTTCCTCGGCGACCGTGGGATCCGCCGCTCTCTCGATGCGGACGCGGACCTCTTCGAGACCCAACTCCGGGCGCTTTTGCGCGCTGCTATGGAAGGGTCCGGTCGTCTCTCAGTGATGTTCCCGCTCGTCACGACCGTCGAAGAACTCGATGGCGCCCGCGACACGGTCGATCAGGTCGCGACGACCCTCGAGAAAGAGGGTATTCCCTACGCCGTCCCCGAGATCGGGGTGATGATCGAAACGCCGGCGGCCGTTACGATGGCCGAAGAACTCGCCGAGCGCGTCGACTTTTTCAGTATCGGTACGAACGACCTGGCCCAGTACGTGATGGCCGCCTCCCGGGAGAGCGACGCCGTCGCCGACCTGCACGACCCCTTGCATCCGGCGGTCCTGCGTTCGATTCGTCGGAGCGTCGAGGCTGCCCACGACACCAACGCCTGGATCGGGATGTGCGGTGAGATGGCTGGCGACCCTGATCTGACCGAACTGCTCGTCGGCCTCGGCTTGGACGAGTTGAGTATGAGTGCGGTGACGATTCCGACGGTCAAAGCCGAGGTGACAGCAACCGAGAGCGAAACGGCTCGAGAACTGGCGGACCGCGTACTCAGTGCCAGTACGAAAGCGGAAGTTCACGAGTATCTCGAAGGCGAGTAAGCCCGTGCGTGTTCAGTTCGATCAGGCCAGCGAATACGTTCACTACCGTCGTCGTGAGACAACCGAGGTATCGTGACGAACTCATCCTCTGTATTCTGCAGGCGCTTCTGACAGAATCCGAGGAAGACGGTCATTTTCTGCTAAATACAGATAGTTGGTCTTTCAAGAGATCCTGGCTGCTACAATGTTTAACTTACCTCACACCCCTATGGAGGACATGGAAACCGATCCATCCAGTCCGGAGGGATCCGCAATCGATCGGTGGGATCAACTCCACGAGGTCCTTGCCTCCCAGGAACGTCGAATGATACTCTACTCGTTAAAGGACGCACCAAAGGAGAGGAGACTTCCGCTTCCGGAAGCCGCGAAGGCGCCCGACTCGTCGTGGGATTCAGAGAGAGCGGCCATGCGACTTGAGCACAGCCACCTCCCGAAACTGGCCGCCGCTGGCTACGTCCGATGGGAGCGTGACCCGTTTTGCGTCCAGCGTGGCCGCCACTTCGAGGAGGTCGAAGCTATGTTCAATCTTATAGATGAATCGATTGATCGGTTTCCCAAGTCGCTGATCACGGGTTGTGATATCTATGAGGAACTGTATCACGATGTCAGACAATGATATTGTCGGCGAGGTGATCGAAGCGATAGCTCAATCGGATAATATGGATGCATCAGAGGTGGATTTCATCCTAGCGGACTATATCGATCCCGTGGTGTTGGAGAAGTTAGAGAACATGGACGACGGCATCTGGGAATTTACGTTTCGTGTCAGCGACCACCAGGTGCGTCTAACGCACGGTGGAACGATATTTATCGATGGAATGAAATATAAGGCCTGTTCCGGAAAGCAAAAATAACCCTTTGGTGACTGGTCTGGCAGAATCTAACGGCGCACACAGCGTCTTCACGAGTGGGAGTTCGACTCGCAGTGTGAGTCGGTGCAAATGACCGACCGGAAGAGGAAACAGCCCTATCTACCGGCGTCCGCCCTTGTTGGATATATTCTCTGGATGGTGCACGCGTTTTCTACCGGCTACTGGACAGCTGCCGGAATCGTGATTCCGTCTCTCACGGACTACAGAACGTCAGGATCGCAACGATAGCCAGGCGGACCTTGCGGAGGCAGTCGGTCTCTCGCCGGACAATCAACGCCAGCGAACGTGACCGGTAGCCTCACTGGAACTTGCGTTCAAACTCGCAGCGTACTTCGATTGTGCAGTCGAAGATCTGTCCGATCCCGAACTCGACGACATCGAGGAGCCGTGAACCCCTCTACCGATAGCGACCCTCGAGCGATCGCACGGTGACCTCATCACGAGAGAGACGTACTGCCTATTCAACGACCCATCTTCAAGACATCAGTGAAGGCGATTTTCCACCGGTTCCTGTTTTCGGATGCCAGATGGGAGTACCATGGCCACTCTGAAAACCGCCCTATCGACGATCGTCAATCGTCCTGAGAACTCCCCTCGAGGCTGCCCCGCTCGGTCATCATCGACGTGCCGCGGTCGACCCACCGGCGACGGTAGTAGACGACCGCGAGGTAGGCAACCCGGAAGACGAAATCCAGGATGATAGCGAGGTAGGCCGCGACGACCCCGTAGCCGAGTTCGACGCCGACGACGTACGTGAACCCGAGCAGGAAGACGAAGGTTCCGACGAGGCGGGCGATAAACGGCGTGAGCGTCTCGCTGCCGCCCCGGAGCGACCCCGCGAGGACGATGTACGCGGCGATCAGCACCGCCGCAATCGCGTACGCCTGCGCGAACCCGGTCGCGTACTCGACGGTCGCGGGGTCGCGGGTGAAAAGCAGGACGAATCGCTCGGCGAAGACGAAAAGCGCTGCACAGAGCCCACCCACCGTGAGCACGCTCAGTCCGGTCGCCGCGAGCCCGTAGTAGTACGCCACACTCGAGTCGCCCTCGCCGAGCGACTGGCCGACCAGGATGTTGGCGGCGACGCCGTACCCCCGGCCCAGCGGCGAGGCGACCTGCTGGTACATCCGGCGGCCGATGTGGTAGGCTGCGTTGACCTCGGTCCCGAACGCGAGCAAGATTGCGTTGAACGGGAACTCGGCGATCATCTCGGAGATGCCCTCGGCGATGCGGGGCCAACTGATGAGTACGAGTTGTTTGGCGATGACGAACCGCCGCGGCCGGACGTACTGGATGTCGCTTGCCGAACTGCCGATGATCGCCAGGAAGGTGACTGCGCCGAGCCCGTCGGCAAGCGCCGTCGCGGCGGCGATGCCGATCACGCTCAGTTCCGGCAGCGGCCCGAGGCCGAACGCGAGCCCGACCGTCAGGAGGATGTTGAGCGCATTGACCGCGCCGTTGACGTACATCGGGGTCTTCGTGTCGCCGGTCCCCTGGATCGACCGGGCGGCGATGAAGTTGACGTGGATGGCCGGAGCCGACACCATGATGAGAAGCAGGTAGGTGCTGCCGTACTCGATCACCTGGGCCATCGCGCCGTCCTCGGCGAGGGTCCCGAGCACGGCGATGGCCGACTCGTTGAGCACCAGGCCGAAGAGGACGAACGGAATCCCGCCGAGCAGCCCGAGCAAAAGCGCCTGTGTCACCGCCTGGTCGCGGTTGGCGGTCGCGTCGGCGCCGGTATCCTGGCTCGAGAGCGCGATCGCGCCGTCGCCGATGCCGATCCCGAACCGGAGCGGGAACCGGGCGTAGATGTCCGCGAGGCCGACCGCGGCGACCGCCGCGGGGGAGAAGAAGCCGGCGACGATCAGGTCGGTCGTCCGCATCAGCGTTCGCAACACCTGTTCGGCCATGACGGGCCAGGAGAGGTCGAACACCCGCCGCCAGGCGCGCCACAGGCGACTCCCGACGAGAGCAAGGACTACCGACAGCACTGGCGATGAATGCCCGCCGGCGTGGTTAAAAACTGAGTTTGCGGAAGCGCTGGGGGTGTTTCGACGGCGCGGAACGGACGCTCCCGTTCGAACCGTTCGAGGCCGGTACTTCTACTCGTCCCCGGTCTCGTCGTACGGCCACCGACCGCCGATCTTCAGCTCCTGGACGTACCCCTCGTCGAGCAACGCCTTCGTCTCCTCGCGGGAGCGCTGCGGGAACTCCCGGTCCGCCTCGGCGGCGGTGAACGCCGCGGAGGCGACGAGCACTGACAGTTCCCGGAGGTCGCGGACGTCGAGTTTGTCCAGCGTGTCGGCGTGGGTGTGACCCCAGCCGCGGCCGCTCGAGTCCGAGCTCGAGGAGGTCATCGACGCGGGGACGCCCTCCTGGACGAACGCCCACTGGTCCCCGTGGGGGCTGATGGTGTCGTCCGTCTCGAGGGGCACGTCGTACTCGTCGGCGACCTCCTCGAAGAGGGTCGCGACGGCGTCGAACTCGTTGGCGTTGACGCGGAGGGTACGGGAGTTGCCCGCGCCGTCGAGGTTGATGACGCACTTCACGTTCTCGAGATCGAGCGTCGCCGCGGCGTGGGAGGCTCCCTGGAGGCCGATCTCCTCGGAGCCGAAGGGGACGAACCGGACGCGGGTCTCGAGGTCGTCCTCGACCCGTTTCAGCAGGCGGGCGATCTCACAGACCAGCGCGGTGCCCGCGCCGTTGTCGTTTGCCCCCTCGGCGATGTCGTGGGCGTCGACGTGGGAGGTCACCAGCACGACCTCGTCGGTGTCGGGCCCGACCTCGCCGACGACGTTTACGGAGTCGGTCGGTTCGTTCCGGGCGTCGACCCCGAGTTCGACCGTCAGTTCGCCGTCCTCGGCGTGGCGGAGCAGCCGTCGGCCGACCTCCCTGGAGACGCCGACGGCGGGGATCGGCCCGGGGCGGTTGTCGTAACCGATCTCGCCGGTCGCAGGCAGACACCCCTCGACGTGGTTGCGGAAGACGAAGCCGACCGCGCCGGCGTCGACCGCGCTAGCGTACTTCTCCATGCGGTGGAGCCGGCGGTCGTGATCCGCGGGCGTCTCGCTCGAGGCCATCGCGACGTTCCCCTCGAGGTCGGCGTCCGCGAAGTCCTCGAGACGGCCGTAGCCGACGTCGACCAGCTCCGCCTCGACGGTTCCGCTCGGGGTGCCGGGGAGACCGATCACCTGATAGTCGGCGTCGTACGTCTCCGCGTGGGAGCGGGCGGTCTCGAGGACGGCGTTCCCGCGCCACCAGCCGTCGATCTCGAACTCCTCGAGGGCGACGTTTCGCAGGCCGACCTCCTCGAAGGCCGCTTTCACGCGTTCCGCGCCCCGTCGTTCGCCTTCCTGGCCGGCCATCCGGTTTCCGATGTCGACCAGATCCTCGAGTACGTCCCAGTGGAAGGAACTCGTGTGGGCGTCGCCGACGACGCTGTCAGGTAGTTTCGTCATGGAGTGTGGGGGATCGGGAACCCCAAAGAAGGTACGGGATGCGGAAGTCGGGACCGCTCGATGTCACGAACGCGGTCACCGACTCGAGGTCGCCGGGCGGAGATGTGCCGCTCAACTTACTTGGTCGGTCGGCTCCTCGTGACTGTCACTGCGAGATGAACGCAAGCACTGCCGGACTCGAACGCTGGACCCAGCGGTTCGTCGTCGCCAGCACGGCCGCCTTCGCGGCCACCCTGCTCTCGATCCTCGCCGGGGCCGACGGGCGAACGATCGTCCTGCTCGGATTGTTCGGCTTCGTCTGCCCGATGATCTTCGGGATGGGCTATCTCCTCCTGCCGCCCTACGCCGGGCGGACGCTGTCCGAGCCACGGCTCGCTGGGGTCCACTTCGTCATGGCCTACCTCGGCGTCGCGCTCCTCGTCGGCGGATGGCTGCGAGACGGGATCGGTACCCTGTTCACGGCCGGGGCGATTCTCTGGACGCTGGGCGTAGCCACTTTCGTCGGCTCGCTGGCCGAGACGGTCGGGCCCGTCCTCCTCGAGCGGCCCGGGGACGTGTTCAAACTGGGTGACCGCCCCCAGCGATCTACCAGGGTCGCGACGGCGGCGATCCCGGTCGCGCTGGGGTATCTCCTGGTCGGGACGGTCGCACTGCTTGCGAGCACGCCGCTCCTCGAGCAGTCGGTCGCCGTCTCGCGTGCGAATCACGTCTATGCGTTCGGGTTCGGCGCGGTGCTCGTGTTCGCCCTCGGTGCGCGCCTGCTGGTCGGTTTCTACCACGTCTCGCCGCCGCGGAGCCTCGCCTGGCCGACGCTCGCGGCCGGCGCGATCGCCCCGGCGTTTCTCGCTGCAGGGCTCGGCCGTCCGCGCTGGTTCCGCGTCGGCGCGCTCGTTACCGGGATCGCGATGGTGTGTTACCTGCTCCTGGTGGCCGTCGTCGCCGTTCGAACCGACCGCTCCCGGACCGAGCTCGCCGGCATCGGGCTGGGGGCGCTCGCGGGTGCGCTTGCCGTCGCAGTCGCCGTCCCGCTGGCGTTCGGCGCCGGGATCGAGGACGCCGTGGCGGTTCACCGGACCCTCGTACTGGCTGGCTTCTTCCCGCTGACGATCGCCGGCTACGCCTACCAGTTCTTCCCCATCCCTGACGGCCGGTTTCCCGGTGCGAGCGAGCGGACGGTGGCGATCTCGATCGCGCTCCTGGCGTCCGGAGTCACCGTCCAGGCGGCCGGCATCGCCTTCGGGACCGCCCAGGCCCAGGTTCGATCCGTCGGCGTCGCGCTCTCGTTCGTCGGTGCTGTCGTCTACGGCGGCTTGCTCGCGGGACGGTTCGCGAGGTGACCCCACTCCCAATCTGATTTGGAACCGTCCTCTTTGCCGAACAGTCACGAGTCCCTATATGGTCACGAACGACTGCGACCGGTCGTCCGACGACGCCCTCCTTCGAACCGAGCGCCGCGAGTCGGAGTCGATACTCTACACCCTCGTCAGAGCGATCGCTGCCGCCGAGGGAGTCCCCGCCGCCGAACTCGAGTCGCTATACGAGAGCGTCGACGCTGGGGCCCTCGCGGAGTTGCTCGAGCACGCCGACCGTCGAGGGACCGAGGTACGAGTCGCGTTCACGGTCGGAGAGTACGACGTCGTCGCGTCGCTCGAGGAGACGATGACGGTTCACGTCTACGACGCACGGTGATGTCGGTCGGCGGGGCTATGCCTTCACCTGATTTCCAATAACAAAGCCTCGTTGACGCCCTCCGTCGATGACGGGGTGAAGCCCGTGTTGGATATACCGCGCTTATTCCAGAGAGAGCGGTCGGACTGGACACCGGGTCAGCCAGTTCGGTCGGCGGGGACGGAAGGCGATCAGCGACTTTACAGTAGGACTGCCTGGGCCAGTCCGAGGAAGACGAAAAAGCCCAGCACGTCGGTCGCCGTGGTGATGAAGATCGTCGCAGACGTCGCCGGATCGTATCCGATTCGGTCGAGCAACATCGGCGTAATTGCGCCGAAAAAGCCCGCGATGACGAGATTCGCGACCATCGAGATACCGATAACGACCCCGAGTAAGAGGCCGAATTCGCCGAACGAAAAGGCGGTAGCGATCACGGCGACGAGCACACCGGTAATCGTCCCATTGACAGCACCGGCAACGACTTCGTTGAAGATGACACGCTTACCGGTGTTGAGCGACACCTCGCCGAGTGAAATCCCACGAACCGTGACCGCCATCGCCTGTGTCCCAGCATTGCCACCCATTCCGGCGACGACCGGCATGTATGCCGCCAAGATGGCGACAGCAGCGATAGTCGACTCGAACAACCCAACCACCGCTGCAGCCATAAACGCCGTTCCGAGATTGAGGATCAACCACTTGTATCGTCGCCGTACCTTCGTTCCCGGACCGTCGAGAACGCTTTCCTCTTCAGTGACGCCAGTGAACTCGTACAGCGTTTCACCCCGCGCCTCTTCGAGCAGTCGCAACAGGTCCTCGGCGTGGATTACTCCGAGGATGTCCCTGTCCTCGTCGAGCACGGCAACGGAGCGCTCGCGGTTTTGCCTGAACACCTCAAGGACCTCTTCGTCATCGCGGTCGTACCGGACATTCGGTGTCTCCTGGACGTAGTCGCTGATCGTCTCGGTTTCAGGATTGGCAACGGACAGCGCCACTCCAGGGAGTTCCCCACGTAATTCTCCGTTCTCAGTGACGAAGATCGTCGGAACCTGTCCCGTCGTCTCTTCGAACCGACGAACGCGTTCGATCACTTCCGAGAACTCCCGCGTTACATCGACAGTGACGTAATCGAGGCTCATCACCCCGGCTGCACTTTCAGGGTCGAACGAGAGTAAGAAATCGATTTTTTCGCGGCGCTCGCTATCGAGCGTGGTGAGCAGCGCGTCACGCGTCCCTTCATCAGTAAACCAGAGAACCGCAGTCACTTCGTCCGGATCGAGCTGGTCGATAAACGTCTTCAATTCATCCCGACTCATGTCCGCGATGAGGTGTTCTTGTATCTCTTCGGAGAGTGCGAAGAATACGTTTCGCCACTCGTTCAGTGGCAGGTCCGTGAACGGCTCCGACGGCTCCGAAGCCATCGCAATCGTCTCCGGTAGGTCCGTTTGCCGGGTCATATACGGAGCATATAAGTCTAGCAGTAAATCATAACTGGTAGCACTATCGTGAACGCGGGTCGGAATATAGACCGGTAGAGATAGTCGTACGAGCCGGTGATTGCGGAGGGGATCGAGACGGGTGTAAACTGAATCCGGATGAAGTCGAGCGAGCGCGGCGGCGAACGACTGCGCCGAGAGTCTTCCCGGTATCGAGAACGTCCTCGAGCAGCAGTGCCCGCGGCGAGGATGCCAGAGTGATCTCCGCGAGGACGCGCTCGTCGGCGACGACGGCCTCTGCCGTCGCCGCGGAGTTGGGGACGGAGACGTATCGTCTATCGTTGGTCCCGCTCGATCAGGGGGGCAAGAGCGGCGTCTCGAGCGATGGCATCGATGCGGCGTCGGTGGCTGTTCATGCCGTTTTGTACACCTCGCGATCTGTCGCGAACCGAAAAGAGCGATCTAAAGACTGCCGGATCTTCTCGAGTTTCGAACCGTTCAGAGCCCGTAGTCCGACAGCGAGTGCTGGTGCTTCCAGTAGCCGACGACGGCGTCGACGTCGAAGACCAGCTCCCCGTCGGTCAACTCGAGCGTGATCTCTTCGGTGCCGATTTCGGTGTCGTGGCGGTGCAACTCGAGCGGTTCCTCGAACGTTTCGACGGTTACCATCAGTTCGCCCGCGGCCTCGAGTTCCGCTTGCAGCGTGTCGGCGTTCATGACTCCGTTCGACCCATTCGCCAGCGCCGTCATAAACGACGAGCGCGGTTCCCAGCGACTGGTTACCGGCGTCGGGACGCCGTCTCGAGGGTCTCGTTCGGATCGATTACCCTTCAGCAGGGGCAGTATCGGGGGCGAAGAACGGGAGTCGGCGGCGCGATTTATAGGGGTCGACCGCGACCGTCGAGATATGTACGATCGGATCCTCGTTCCGACCGACGGGAGCGATTACGCCGAGCGGGCAGCGAGTCGCGCGTTCGACCTCGCGGAGACGGCTGACGGTACGGTGTACGCCATCAGTATCGCCGAAACCGGGCCGCTGGGCTCCGTTCGGCTCCCGGGGGACGACGCGAGTGCGGCCGACGTCCTGACCGATCGCGCAGCGACGTTCGTCGAGCGACTCGAGGAACGTGGGGCCGACCGCGGAATCGACGTCGAAGGGGAAGTCAGGACCGGCGTCCCGGCTCACGAGATCCTCGAGTATGCCGACGAGGTGGACGCGGAGGTCGTCGTCATGGGGACGCGGGGACGGGGTGGCGTCGGCCGACTGATGCTCGGGAGCGTCACGGACGGCGTTACCCGTCACGGCGATCTCGACGTGCTCGTGGTCGGGGAGCAGGACTGAGACGGGTTCCTGTCCATCAGTTCCGGCGCACCCACGATCCTGGGGTGGCTGTGCCGGTAAATCGGGACAGCAGTCCGTACGATCCCACTCGGACGACGTTCGAGCGACGGCTCGCCTCACTCGCTCGAGCGGCGTTCCGTGTCCGCATCGGTCTTCGTCGCGATCGCCTTCGACCGACGGCCAAGCCCCCAGCCGAACAGCGCGAGTCCGACGAAAACGGCGACCGCCTGAAGGGCGTGGGCCGCCGGGACGGCTTCCGGCGTGAACCCCCAGGCGTCGAGACCGAGGCTCAACAGAAGCGCCACCAGAAAGAGCCCCAGACCGGCGTCGGCCGCGCGCATGTTCGGCAGGGTTTCCGGCGTGGAGAAGAGCCGACCGACGACGTAGAACAGACAGGTGTAAGGCACCCAGCCGAGTCCGACGTACCGTACCGCCCGCGAGCCGTCCCCCTCGAGAACGAGACGCGGGATCAACCCGAGGTAGACGATTCCGGTCACGAGCAGGCACCCGACCAGCAAACCCCACTGCCGTCGTTGCCCCGCGTCCATAGCTACGACGAGACTGGCGGAACTGTTCAATCTATCGATCGGTTCGACGGCGGCGCCGGCCTGATCGACCGCAGTCAGCGGGATCACCGACGTATTTGTGTTCGGTCTTCGAACACGACGTATGGATCGTCCCACGATCGACGGCCCCTTCGCCCGACACCGATGAGAGGGTACTACGTCCGGTATCTACAGGTTCTCGTCCGGTTTCTCCCCGTCGCCATCGCCTTCCTCCGTGATCGTCGCCGGTTCCTGCTGTTCGGCCCATCCCGGCAGGTGACGACGGCGGTCCACCGCGAGCGTGCCAAACGACTGACCGATATCATGCTGGATCTCGGCCCCGCGTTCATCAAGGTGGGACAGGTGCTCTCGACGCGCCCCGACATCGTCCCCCCGACCTACGTCGAAGAGTTCGCTACCCTGCAGGACGAGGTTCCCGAAGACGCCGGCGGCGATCCGATGACCGTCGTCGAGGCGGAGCTCGGCGACGATCCAGCCGTCGACCTCGAGACGCTCGAACCCGTCGCGGGCGGGTCGCTCGCGTTCGTCTACACGGCCGAGTTCGACTCCGACAGCGGACGGGAACGGATCGCACTGAAGGTGCGACGCCCGGGGCTCGTCTCGCTCGTCGAACGGGACCTGCGCGTCATCCGGGGATTCGTCCCGATCCTGGCGGCGTTCGCCGACGAGCGCCAGCGCTACTCGATCCGGAACCTCGCCGACGACTTCGAGGAGATCATCCTCCAGGAGTTGGACTTCGCCCGCGAGGCCTCGATCATGGCCGAGATCGGCGAGAACTTCGCGGACGAGGACCGGGTCGTCGTCCCCGAGACGTACGACGATCGCTGCTCGAAGCGGCTGGTGGCCATGGAGTACGTCGAAGGCCGAAAGATCACCGACGACGACGCACTCGAGGCAGCCGGGATGGGCCGGACGGAGCTGGCGACGTTGATCGCCCGCACGTACCTCCGGATGGGGCTGGTCGACGGCGTGTTCCACGCGGATCCTCACCCCGGAAACCTCGCCGTGACCGAAGGTGGACGGCTCGTGATCTACGATTACGGAATGAGCCAGCGGCTCACGCGCCAGGAACAGGACGAGATCACCGACCTCTACCGGACGCTCGTCCGGCGGGACGTCGACGGCCTGTTGAACACGCTCATCGCCCTCGAGGTGCTGGACCCCGACGTCGACCGGGTCGCGGTCAGGCAGGTGCTCGAACTGGTGATCGAGAACCTCGAGGGCCGGGGCGACGTCACCTGGCGGCTGATCGTCACGGAACTGCTGTCGATGCTCCACGACTTTCCGTTCCGGATCCCGCCGAACGTCATGTTGCTCATGCGGGTAGGGACAGTCGGCGAGGGGGTCTGTCGGAGCCTCGACCCCGAGTTCGATTTCATCGCAGTGACGCGATCGTTTCTCGTCGACTACGGGTTCATCGAGAGCGAGTTCGAGGCGCTGCTCGAGGACGTGAAAGCGGATTTCCGGCGTTCCGCACCGGTCGTGGCGGGGCTACCGGCCCGGGCTGACGCCGTCCTCGGCCAACTCGAGCGGGGCGAACTCCTCGTCCGGACCGAGCCGGTCGAAGGGCCGACCGGCGGCGATCCGGGCGTCGGGTACGCCGTCCTTGCGGCCGCGCTGTTCGTGACGGCTGGGCTGTTGACGTTCCAGGAGGGGGCGTACGAACTCCTGAGTCTCGCGGGGGCGCTGCTGGCGCTTGCCCAGTACCTTCGCGTCCGGTGGACGTCGGTGCCGTAACGCGCTCGAGTTAGTTTAGATCGGCCTCTGATAATAAACAATTCAGAGTTTAATAATGTATCTCGGCTTCAATCTGGATGGTATGTAGTAGCGTATGGACAAAAATAGTCATTCTACAGAGATTATTTTCATCGTCACAATAGGGCTGTCCGCAATAGAGACAATGCAGTCAAGTCGGAATCTATAACGACAAATCCCGGTCTAATGGGGATTTTCTCGTCGCTGTATTCGATGGTTGGATTGGCTGATCGTTCGACGGTCCAGTATTGATCAGTACAGCGTTATACTCCAATAGACTATATATTGTCTTGGCTATACTAAAATATAAACGCCTCAGATGTTCTTATCGGATCGAATTCAGTTCGGGCAGTTCGAACTGCACGGATCTAGCGCCCCCGTCAACTTCACGTGACGTCGACCAGTAGGTGTGCCCACCTCGATGAGTGCCACAACGGCCGAAAACGGGGTTGGATCGATCGAGCAGCCGAACACTATTTGAGTATATCGAATTACACTGGTACTGTTGTAATCTACGGGCCGGGCACTCTCCGTCTCGGCTCGAGTGCGGAGACCACGGTCAGACCGCGGGAGGTCGCGGTCCCACGAGCAAGCCGAAGAGAACGGTACCCGCCCTCTTACAGGGGAGATGCACACCGAGAAGTGAGAAGCGGAGTGGGTACGAACGGAAACCAGCAGAATTCGTTTGATTCTATCAAACCCTATATCGTGGCCGAGTCGTCTTTGGCGTGTTCGTGAGAAGGTAATATCGGCTATATCAGTGCCTTAACGCCGAGATATCGGTTATAGGGATGTAGTCTCACCACTTGCGGGTCCATCGTGTTCCCCACTGAGTTTGGGTATATCAAATCAATCATATGGCGATTTTATCAGGCCTCTCGACCGGCGAATCCGGAGTTCTCTCGTTACGACCGCTATTCACGTTACGATCGAGAACCTAGAGTGGACCGCCCGGATACCATCGGCCATTGGAGGCCGCTGCGTATCGACGAGCACTAACGCTCTCGAGAGCCGGGGACCACATTTTCGCCGTCCTCGAGGGTTGAGGGCCGACATCTCGACGAGACTCGTATCGGTAACCAGGGTCGGCGGAGTGTATTTGACTATTTTCAATCGGTGGGCAGATGAGGACAGTATAAGATGCTACTCTGCGTGCGTTCAAATATGAAACCGGACACGTCGGACGCGGACGAACCCCGCCAGATCAAATCCGTGCACAAAGCGATCGACATCGTTCATGCGATCAAAGACAGGCGAGGCGCCACGTTACAGGAACTCACCGACGACCTGGAACTGACGAAATCGACGATATACACGTACCTGGCAACGCTTCGCCAGGAGGGGATCGTAACCCAAGAGGACGACGGTACCTACCAGCTCGGATACTGGGTCATTCCCATCTCGAACTACGCACGTAACAACACCGACCTCTATCGGATCGGGCGGGACGAAATCGACGAACTGGCCGACCAGACCCGTCACACCGCTCATCTGGTCACCGAATCGAACGGGAACCAGATCGTACTCTACGAAGCGATGGGGGAAGATGCGGTGACCAGCGACTACCACCTCAGGATGCGAGAAACTCCGCGCCAACTCTACACGAGCGCGGCCGGCAAGTCCATACTCGCGTTTCTTCCCGAGGAGCGTCGGGACGAGTTGATCGCGCGGACGGAGTTCGACGACGACTCGAACGCGATCTCCGATCGGGGAACGCTCCGCGAGCAACTGGCGGAGATCCGCGAACGGGGGTACGCGGTCAACGACGAAGAGGAGATCCGCGGGACCAGGTCCATCGGTGCACCGGTCCGTGGTCCGGGAGAAGCCGTCGCGGGTGCCGTCAGCGTCACCGCACCGAAAACTCGCCTGCAGAACGCACAGTTTACGGACGAGGTGCCGGAGCTGGTGATGGAGGCTGCAAACATCATCGAAGTGAAAATAGAGACCGAGTAACACGGTAAGTCGGATAAACGGCTGTATATTTCAGCGATGCATTTACGTACTTGTTGTCGAAACACCTAGCTGAATTCCCATGAGTAATCAATCCCCGAAGCACACGGACGACCTTCCGAAAGTACAGGCTACCGCCGAGTGGGACCCACTGCAGGCGGTTCGGATGCATCTTCCGGGTACCGAAACGTTCGTCGGGATCATGGACCCCGAACCGAACCTTTTCCTCGACGACTTCTCGCTCGTCGAGGCCCAACGGGAACATCTCAGCCTCTCTCGGGACCTTGAGGAAGCACTGCCCGTGGACGACCCGATCCATTACCTCCACGACGACCTCGCCAAGGGCGGCGGGATGAGCGCGCTGCTCTCGTCGCGTGTCGACTTCGATCTCAGCGAACTCGAGGAAGAGGTCCGGGTGAATCGGCGGGACGAATTGTGGTCGCGACTGCACGAGCTCAACCCGCATACACAGATACAGGCCGTCCTGGGCAACGCGAAGGTCATTCGGCATCGGGCCGACGCCGAGGAGGACGTCCCCGGGTCGAACCCCGACCGCTGGGACACGACGAGCGTCCAACTCGAACAGCCACTGACGAACATGTACTTCCAGCGGGACCAGCAGTTCGTCACCCAGAAGGGGGTCGTCCTCTGTTCGATGAAAGAGGACACGCGCAAGCCCGAGGTCGACATCGCTCGCGCGTCCTGGAAAGCCCTCGACGGGAACCAGTTCGACGTTGACATCGTCGCGGACCTGAGCCAGGTACACGAACACGACGTCACGGAGCACGTCCCGGAACGGGACGACATCCAGTCGACCGAGGTACTCGTCGAAGGCGGCGACTTCTATCCCGCCGGCGAGTTCTCGCTCCTCGGGGTCTCGGCGAAGGTTCCGGAAGGCGCTGCGTATCCGGAACATGACATCGCGGAGGACGACACCGAGTACGTCCATCGGACCACTTACGCGGCCGGTCATCGCCTCCTGATGGACGACGCGTTCGGTGCGCCGGAAGTCGGACTCGTTCGCGCACCGTTCGAAGCCGCTCAGGAGAACAAGGACGACGACAACGGCGAAGTCGAGATGGACATCATGCATCTCGATACGTGGTTCAACTTCGTCGACGAGGACCTCGCCGTGGCGCACAAGGAACTCGTGGACAACACGACTCTCGACGTGTATCGCCGGACCGACGACGGCGAAAAGCCGTACGTCCTGGATCGGTCGGACGCGAACTTCGGCGACTACCTGCGCGAGAAGGGCTTCGAGATCGTCGACGTCTACGACTACGTCGATCCGGACCATCCGGACGTCGACACGGCACTGAAGGCGATCACGAACTTCCTGACGCTCGGCCCGCGTAAGATCCTGCCCGTCCGCTTCACGGAGGACGACGACTGTGTCATGCACCAGTTCGTGACGGGGCTGCAGGAGGACTACGACGTGACGGTCGTTCCCGACGGCGAAGGTCGGAAGATCATCAACCTCCGGGCGGGGTACGGTGCGATTCACTGCATGACGACGCCGCTCCGTCGCGCTCCGAAGTAACGTCTCATCGAGCAACGTCAGAGGCACGGTCGTCGGTGTTCCCCCTCGTCTGCGTTCGTCGTGATCCCTGCACCGCTACTCGGTCGCCGTTCTTTATGACCCCGGCACAGCCGCTCGTTTTTGTTTTTCCCCACTGGGCTTCGGACGTCCAGTAGCCTTCGACGTCACAGGAAGCCAAAACGCCGCTGTGGGGACACAGTATCTGTACTCGGGCTACTCACACGTCCTGCGAGCGTTCGTCACACCGACGCCTGAGAATCAGCATAAGAGTTTTCTGCCACCTGGAGAGAGTTGCAAGTACCCATGAGCTATACAGTCGTAGCTCTGGGTGGGAACGCCCTACTCAGAGGTGGCGAAGGATCGATAGAAGACCAGCGAGAGACGATTCGTGAAACCGCTCCACACTTTGCGGATCTCCGCGAGCGTGGCCACGAACTCGTCTTCGCCCATGGTAACGGCCCCCAGGTCGGCCAGCTGCTCCTGCAAAACGAAGAGTCGGACACTGCCGCGGAGAAGCCACTCGATGTCCTCGGTGCCGAATCGCAGGCGCAGATCGGCTACCTCCTCCAGCAGCAACTCCGTGAGGAACTCGGCGAAACGCCCGCGACCGTCATTACGCAGACGCTCGTCGACGAAGCCGATCCGGCATTCGACGACCCCACGAAGCGGATCGGCCCGTTCTACGACGAAGCCGAAGCCGAAGAGAAGGACTTCCCGGTCAAGCAGGACACGAACGGTAACGGCGAGGTCGGCTACCGGCGTGTCGTTCCGTCCCCGCAACCGATCGAAATCATCGAGTCGGAACGTATCCAGACGCTCGTGGAAACCGGCAAGCCAGTGATCAGCGTCGGCGGCGGCGGCGTTCCCGTCGTTGAAGAGGGCAACGGCCTCTCCGGTGTCGAAGCTGTCATCGACAAGGACCGCGCCGCACAGGTGCTCGCGACTGATATCGAAGCCGACGAGTTCCTAGTGTTGACCGACGTCGAAGCGGTCTATCGGAACTTCGGGACCGACGACCAGGAACGACTCGATCAGCTCACCGTCGACGAAGCGGCAGACCTCCTCGAGGCCGGCGAGTTCGGTGAAGGCAGTATGGCACCGAAGGTCGAGGCCTGTATCGAATTCGTCGAAAACGGTGGCGAGCGAGCGATCATCACGGCCCCGGAAACCGCGACCGAGGCGCTTGACGATGAAACCGGCACGACGATCGTGCCGGCGGACCGATAACCGATAAGTGAGAATAGCCGAAGAACTAAATACCAGACCAAAACAAACACAAACCGATGCAGCATCTCATAGACCTCAACGACGTCACAACGGAAGAGATCGAGCAGTTGTTCGAACTGACTGACGAAATGAAGGAGAACCCCGACGAGTTCTCCGCCGTAATGGACAACAAGACCCTCGTGATGCTGTTCGCGAAGCCGTCGACGCGGACGCGCCTGTCTTTCGAGACGGGAATGACTCAGCTCGGGGGCCACGGAATCTTCTTCGAGATGGGGTCCTCTCAGCTCAGCCGCGGAGAACCCATCTCGGACGTCAGTCAGGTCATGTCTCGGTACGAGGACGCCATCATGGCCCGTCTGTTCGATCACGAGGAAATGATCGAACTGGCCGAGAACGCCGACGTGCCGGTCGTCAACGGACTGACTGACCTCCTCCACCCGTGTCAGGCTCTGACCGACCTGTACACCCTCCACGAAAAGGACCGTCTCGACACGATCGCGTTCGTTGGCGACGGGAACAACGTCGCCCACTCGCTGATGCAGGCGTCCGCGAAGATGGACGTCGACTGTCGCATCGCCACTCCCGAAGGTATGGAGCCCGACGAGGAGATCCAGGAACGCGTCAGCGATGCTGACGTGACGGTCACCAACGACCCGTACGAGGCAGTCGACGGCGCGACCGCCGTCTACAGCGACGTCTTCGTCAGCATGGGCGAGGAAGACGAGCGCGAGGAGAAACTCGCCGAGTTCGACGGCTTCCAGGTCGACCAGGATCTCATGGACGCTGCTCGCGACGACGCCGTCTTCATGCACTGCCTCCCGGCCCACCGTGGCGAGGAGGTTACGGCTGAGGTCGCCGACGGTCCCCAGTCGGTGATCTTCGACCAGGCCGAAAACCGCATGCACGTCCAGAAGGCCATCCTCCATACGCTGGTCAACGAATAAGTCCGGATCTCCCCTCGAACACCGACGGAAGCGGTCGAAACAAAACGCGTCGACATCCATCCCCAACCCACTTTTCGGCTACAGCGCGCGTCGTGTGTAGCCACGGCACGGAGCCCCTCGAACCCGGTACCCACTTTCGACTTTGGCGATTCGCTCTCACGATCGAGGACCGACTGGACCACACCGAGCTCCCGGTGTGTCCCTGAGACTGTCCGTCGCTGGGACGGCACGTACCCCGAACCTGTTCTCGAGGGGGCACGGACATTCTCGAGAACCGGAACGATTGGTGTCGTCGTCCATCGCCGTCGATAGAGTGAACTCGAACTCCTGCCTGATCCTACCCAATTACCGCACGTTAATATATATCTATCAGCTACTGATATCGGAAGGCGTCGTGATCGATGCTCGCCCTGTGAGAGAGTGTGTGTCAAGCAGAGCCGTTCTGATGGATTCTGAGGGATTATTATTGGAAATCACTACCTACCGAAATAGGAATCAGCGGTAGTTTTATCCTAGCCTGAGATAAAGACCGAAGTGTAGGCAACGAGACCCTGATCAGAGCGTCGTAAGTGACGGCGAACCGATCAGTAACCACCTCACCGAAACAACAGGTAATCACAATGGTAGATTTCGAACCGAAAAGTTACGAGGATTTCGATCCCGAACGGCGACCGTCGTTCGGTGAAGCACTGTTACCGATAGCCGGGATGATCATGTTCCTGGCTGTCGGTATCGTCTATCTCGGGCTCGACGCACAGATGCCCCTGCTCTGGGGGATCGCCTTCATCGGGCTCATCGCACGATACCACTGGGGGTACTCGTGGGACGAACTCTTCGACGGTATCTCGAACAGTATCGTGATGGGACTCGGGGCGATCTTCATCCTCTTCGTGATTTATATGTTGATCGCCTCGTGGATCGACGCCGGGACCATCCCCTTCATCATGTACTGGGGGCTCGAGTTCCTCACGCCGAGCGTCTTCGTCCCGCTTGCCGCACTCCTTTCGTTCGTGGTCGCGATGGCGGTCGGGTCTTCCTGGACCACGGCGGGTTCGCTCGGTATCGCACTGGTCGGTATCGGCGCCGGGCTCGGCATTCCCGAGCCGTTGACCGCCGGTGCGATCCTGTCGGGCGTCTACATGGGTGACAAACAGTCGCCGCTGTCGGACACCACCCTGCTCGCGTCCGGTGTCAGTAACGTCGATCTGTGGGACCACGTTCGCGGGATGTTCCCGAACACGATCATCATCGGCGTCATCTCGCTCGTGCTGTACACGATCCTCGGGCTCACCGCCGATACAGGTGGCGCTGGAGACGCGGCCGGACAGGTCGCCGAAATTCAGGGTGCCCTCGCCGGCACGTACGAACTGTCCGTTCTCGTCCTGATTCCCCTGATCATCACGTTCGGGTTCGCGATCGCGGGCTATCCCGCACTGCCGGCGCTCGGTGCTGGCGTGTTCTCCGGTGCTGGTGTCTCGGTCCTCATTCAGGGCCGTGGATTCGCCGAAGCGTGGGATATCATCCACTACGGTACCGGTCCCGAAACCGGCGTCGAACTGGTCAACGAACTCCTCGCGAGCGGTGGCCTCAACGGCTCGATCTGGGTCATCACCATCGTCTTCGGTGCCCTGTCGATCGGTGGGCTGCTAGAGATCACGGGCGTGCTGGCGGTACTTGCCCACAACACTGCCAAAGCCGTCCGCGGCGTCGGGAGTGCAACGCTCGCAACCGCCATCGGTCCGCTCCTGATGAACGTCCTCACGGCCGACCAGTACATGTCCATCGTTGTGCCGGGCATGACGTTCCGCGACCTCCACGACGAATACGACCTCGACGGGACGAGCCTCTCCCGGACTCTCGAGGAGACGGGTACCGTCTCGGAGGCGATGATCCCGTGGAACTCCGGGGGCGTCTTCATGGCTGCCGCACTGGGCGTGCCCGTGCTTAGCTACCTCCCGTACTTCTTCGTGGGGCTGCTGTCGCCGATCCTGGTCGTCATCATGGGCTTCACCGGGTGGAAGATGTACATGAAGGAACCGGAAGAACCGACGGAGCAGCCGGCCGAAGCGGTCGCGTAACGCTTCGGACCTTTTTCCGGTTTTTTCTTTCTGCTGGTTACCCCTTCCTCGAGATTTAGAAACAAGACCCGCCATATGTGGGCGCGCTCCTGTACGACAGTTAGTATATGAAAAATTTTATAATATGATATCTTATTACTTCGTCTTCATCCGATTCAATACACCCACCAAATAGGTTCCAATGCCCGAATAACGGTATTTATCTCTCGAATACTACTTACTACATTTTGTCTATTTCCGATTTTGGTCCCTATTCTATAATTAGTGGGAGCTGGAACTGGAAGTGCACGAGTAACGAATGTCAACCCCGTCTACTGACGACGGACCGGCGACAAACCGGCACCGTAACGAAAACGGTCGAAGGAGGAGCCGAGCGACTTACATCTGCTCGAGCACGTCGATGCCGAGCAGGTCGAGCCCGTTCTCGAAGACCTGCGTCGTCGCCTCGGTCAGCACGAGACGCTCGTCCCGGGCCGTCTCGGCCTCCAGAACCTGGTTCTTGTGGTAGAAGGAGTTGAACACGTGGGCAAGTTCGAGGAGGTAGTGGGCAAGCGGCGCCGCGTCGTATCGCTCCTCACAGCGCTCCAGAACGATCGGGTAGCGAGCGAGTTCGTACAGCAGTTCCACGTCCGTCTCGTTGAAGTTCGACGGATCGATCTGGTCGGCAGCCGGGACGGCGTCCGCACCGTCGAGGATGCTGTACCCTCGAGTCGCCGCGTACTGGACGTAGGGTCCCGTGTCGCCCTCGAGCGACACCGACTCGTCGATGTCGAAGGTGATGTCTCGTGCCCGCTTGGAGGCGACCATCTCGTACTTGACAGTCGCCAGCGCGATTTTGTTCGCGACCGTCTGGATCTCCCCCTCGGCGCTGCGGCCCTTCTCCTCGACGATGTCTCGGGCGCGGTCCCGGGCACGGTCGAGCACTTCGCGAGCGGTGATGATCTGTCCCTTCCGGGTCGACATGCTGCCCTCGGGCAGGCTGATCAGGCCGTAGTCGATGTGCTTGAGCTTGATGTCGTCGTACCCCATCTTCCGGGCGGCGACGAACAGCTGCTGGAAGTACCGGTCCTGTTCGTTCGCGACGACGTAGACGGACTGGTCCGCGTCGTACTCCTGGAGACGGTACTCGATGGTCGCCAGGTCCCGGGTGCCATACAGCGTCGAGCCGTCGGACTTGACGATATAGAACGGCTCGAAGTCGGCGTCCTCGAGGTCGTCGCTTTCCTCGAGCATCTCGCGAGCGCGGTCGAGCGAGGGGTCGACGTCCGCCGCGTTCGGGTCGCCCACGTTCTCGTAGTCGTCCGGGTAGATCGGGATGTACACCGCTTCGCCTTCGCCGCGCATAGCGACGTCGTTCTCGAGTGCCTTCTCGATGACGACGTCGTTCCAGCCCTCGCGGGCGTAGAAGCTCTCGCCCATCCAGATGTCGAAGTCGACGCCGAGGTCGGCGTAGGTCTCCTCGAAGCGGTCGATACTCACTT
Organism: Halobiforma lacisalsi AJ5; assembly: GCF_000226975.2. NCBI lineage: Archaea > Methanobacteriati > Methanobacteriota > Halobacteria > Halobacteriales > Natrialbaceae > Natronobacterium > Natronobacterium lacisalsi. Next base: position 2,515,996 of record NZ_CP019285.1, read on the forward strand.
CCCGGAACGTCTCCCAGAGGTCGACTGCCTGTTCGTCGTCCTGTTCGAGGCGGGCGAACCACTCCTTGCCGCTTTCGGTGTGGTACTCGCGCTCCTCCTCGACGGACTCTTTGAAGCGGTCGGTGACGGGTTCGTTCTCCTCGAGGTCCTCGAGCATCGAGTCGCGCTGTTCGAACTGCTGGTACAACTCGAGTAGGTGCTCGATCGGGTCCGACTCGAAGTCCGACTCGTTGCCGAACTCCGTGTACTCGTGCATCAGGTTCCCGAACTGCACCCCCCAGTCGCCGAGATGGTTGTCGCGGGTGACGTCGTGGCCCCGCGCCTCGAGAACGTTCATGACGGCGTCGCTGAGGATCGTATTCCGCAGGTGGCCCACGTGGAGTGGCTTGGCGATGTTGGGGGAGGAAACGTCGGCGAGGATCGTATCCGATTCGGTGACCGTGCGGGTGCCGTACTCGGTCCCGTCCTCGAGGATCGCCGACAGCGTCTCGTTCGCGAGCGCCGACCTGTCCGCGTGGTAGTTGATGTGGCCGCCCTCGACGGTGACCGTCTCGATCCCGTCCGGAAGCCCGTTCGCGCGATGGGCGTCTGCGATCGATTCCGCGACGGCCACGGGGGGTTCGCCCGCGTCTGCCGCGATCGAGAACGAGAGTGGCGAGGAGAACTCCCCTTTTTCCTCGTCGGTGACGTCTTCGACTTCGATGTCCGAGATGTCGATTTCGTAGTCGTACCCCGCGTCCGCCGTCGCATCGCGGAGCCCCGTAATCAGATCCTGTCGAAGCTGATAAAGCATTATAGGTGGTCGTTTATTCCCCAGAAATATAAGTTCCACTACGATCGTTCCGGTATTATTATTGATACTTCGACGGGGTTCCGTCCCGCGGTTCGACGGCAGAGAAACGACGGGACCGGGGTGACGGCGGCCTTACTCGGGATCGATCAGCGAGGGAATGTCCTCGCTGACGATTTGTTCACAGTACCGACACCGCATCCCGTCGTCCAGCACTTCGAACCGGGAACTTACGGGTTCGTCGTTGGCGGTGATACAGTTCGGGTTCGGACAGGAGAGGACGCCTTCGACGACCTCGGGCCGGTCGACGCGGCGCTTTTCGGCGACTTCGTAGTTCCGGACGATGTTGATCGTCGCGTTCGGCGCGATCACCGAGAGGACGTCGACCTCGTCCTGGCTCAGTTCACGACCCTCGATTTTGACGATGTCCTTGCGACCGTGGCGGTCCGACGAGACGTTCATCCCGACCGTGACCTGTTCGTCGTTCGTTCCGTCGATTCCCAGAATACCAAGCACTTTGAGCGCCTGTCCGGCACGGATGTGGTCGATGACGGTGCCGTCCTGAATCTTGCTGACCTGAAGGTGTTGGTCGTCCTCGTTACTCATCGGTCTCACCTCCGGCGTTCGTGAGCAGCAGATCTAACAGCGCCATTCGGACGGGGACGCCGTTGTGGGCCTGTTCGAAGTAGGCCGCGTGGTCGGTATCGTCGATTTCGGGTGCGATCTCGTCGACGCGGGGAAGTGGGTGCATGATCGTCAGGTCGTCGCTGGCGTCCTCGAGGTGGTCGGGGCCGATCTGGTACTCGCCGGCGACTTGCTGGTACTCGTTTTCGTCGGGGAACCGTTCACGCTGGATGCGAGTCACGTAGAGGACGTCCAGGTCCGGCAGGATTCCCTCGAGTTCGTCGTGTTCGCGGATCTGGGTGCCGTCCTGTTCCTGATGGAGGTCGTAGACGACCTCCCGCGGAAGTTGGAGGCTCTCGGGGCTGATGAAGTGCTGGTGGACGTCGAAGTTCGTCAGCGCGTGGGCCAGCGAGTGGACCGTCCGCCCGTACTTCAGGTCCCCCATGATCCCGATCGTCAGATCCTCGAGGCCGGCGTTCTCGCGGATAGTGTAGAGGTCGAGCAGGGTTTGTGTGGGATGGTGACCGGCGCCGTCGCCGGCGTTCAACAGCGGCACGTCGACGAACTCGCTGGCCATCTGGGCTGCGCCCTGCTGGGGGTGGCGCAGCACCAGCGCGTCCGCGTAGCCCTCGATGACTCGAACCGTATCCGCCAGCGTCTCTCCCTTCTTGACGCTCGAGGAGTCGACCGAGCCCATGTCGACGACGTCGCCGCCGAGGCGTTTCATGGCGGTGTCGAAGCTCATTTTCGTGCGGGTGCTCGGTTCGAAAAAGAGGAGCCCGAGGACGGCGTCGGAGTAACGGTCGGTGAATGCCCCTGGGTCGGCATCGATCTCGGCTGCCCGGTCGAGGACGGTTTCGATGTCCGCCCGCGACAGTTGCTTGCTGGTGACGAGGTGGTCGAGGTGCATCACTCTGGGTGTCCGCTCCGCATAACTTGAATCTTCCCTTCCATCGTGAACCTGCTCGGGGGAGGTTTGCTATGGATGCACAGACCTGTATCGATACAGGTTTAAATACTAAATATCCCGTCCGGATCGAACGTTCCGGAGAAGAAACAGTGTTCGGGCTATTGGCCGAGGTCGCCGGTCGTCCCGTGGCCCGGTAGAAACAGGGGTGATACGGCCAGAACCACTAGCGAGGGTATGAAGGTCGCCGTCGCCGGCACGTTCGGACCGATCCACGACGGGCACCGGAACCTGTTCGACCACGCGCTTCGGTTCGGGAACGACGGCGTCGTCGTTGGGCTCACCAGCGACGCTTTTGCGACCGAAACCCGGAAAGCCCCGCGAGATCCCCTCCTCCGAGCACCGTCGGGAGTCCGTTGCCGAAACGATCGCCGAACTCGACGACCGGGGTCGCACCGTCGAGATCCACGAACTCGAGAGCGAGTATGGAATCGTCGGCGACGAACCCTCGATCGACACGCTGGTCGTCTCCCCGGAAACCGCGCCGGAACTCGAAACGATCAACCGTCTGCGGCGCGAGGAGGGAGACGAACCGCTGACGGGTATCGTCGCTCCGTACGTGCTCGCCGAGAACGGCGAGCGCATCTCGTCGACGCGCGTAGTCGAAGGCGAGATCGATGAACACGGTCGACTGCTCGAGTGAGTTGGGTTCGCGACGCGTGGACGCAGGTCTCCGCCCGATCGTTCGCACGTGACGCTGACTGCCAGGACTCTCGACAGCGTATCATACTAGTCGATCGGAGGGAAGCCGTTCGGTCTGTGAGTAAGCAGGGCCGTATAAGAGCTCGGTGGACCAGTAGAATATCCGTTCCACCCCGCTCGAGAGGCTGTCGGTTCCGTATCGATCAGAATCGTGTTTCCCCGGACAAACTAAATCATGAATTATTCGAGTTATCGGCATCTGGTCGATTGGTCCAGTGAGGGTATCGACCGGGTTCCATCGCTTCACCCACATATTGGAATGAGAATAGGATAGCCGATCCGTCCACTGAACAGAACGTAGGTGGCTCGTCACATCGTATATGCGTCGTCCCCTCGAACAGTACCGTATGCACGTCCTCGTTCCGATCGACGACTCCGATCCCGCTCGCGAGGCACTCGAGTACGCCTTCAGCAACGTCCCCGACGCCGAGTTCACCGCCTTGCACGTCGTCGAACCGTCGGTCGCCGCCCATCGCGGCGACGACGCGCCCTACGGCGTGGAGTTACCCGTCGCGACCGACGACGACCGTCTCGAGGCGACCTTCGGGCCCGCGCGGTCGCTGGCGGACGAGCATGGGTGTTCGCTGACGACCGAGGTACTCGCCGGCTCCCCGGCCCGGTCTATCGTCCAGTTCGCGACGGACACGGACGTCGACCGTATCGTCATCGGCAGCCACGGCCGCACCGGGGTCAGTCGGGTCCTGCTGGGGAGCGTCGCGGAACGGGTCGTTCGGCGCGCGCCGGTTCCGGTGACCGTCGTCAGGTAGGGGCCGAGCGGCGGAGCCACGATCACCGACCGTCGCCCGCCGTGTGTACGATCAGTTTCCCGATCCAGTCTCCACTGGTATCTCGCTGACCGCGCTGTTCGCCGACGAGGTACCTGACTTCGACGACGACTGGGCCCTCGGACTCGACGATGCGCTCGTAGATCCGATCGCTGAGTTCCGGATCGGGGCCGGGATCGGGACCGCGAACCGCCACCACGACGCGATCGATCGAGCGGACCGGATAGTCGTCGTCCAGAACGACTTCGACGGATTCCTCCTCGAGGTCGGCGTGTTCAGGTTCCTCGAGCGCGTCGGCGACCGCCTCGTCGGCGGACGATTTCAACTGGGTTGCCTGGAACTCGAGCAGCGTGATTCCGGCCAGCGGCGCGGCGAGGACGAGCAACGCGACCCCGAAGACGACCCCGTAGGTGGCCGTACGCTTGCGTGTCGGCGACACGTCGAACAGCCCCTGCGGCCGGTAGCCGGCGACCCACAGCGTGACCAGCGCGGCGAGGTTGATCGACAGGACGTTGACGACGACGAGCACGAGCGCTCCCACGGCCGCGCCGTACATCCCCCAGGCAGCCGTGATGCCGACGGCTGCCGCCGGCGGGATCAGCGCGGCCGCGATCATCACGCCGACGATCGCTTCGGAGAAGCCCCGCGTCAGACTCAGGATACCCGCCACGCCGGCCCCGAGTGCGACCGCGATAGAGAGCAGGTTCGGCGAGACCCGCTCCTCGAGTTCGGCGACGACGACGATGTCGACACCACCCGGTTCGAGCCCGCCGAGTCGGGCGAGCGTCGCGAGCCCGATCGATGCCAGGATCACGATGGCGACACCGAGCGTCTGGTACCGGAACCCCGTGGATCGCAGGTCGTCGTCACCGGTGACGATGCCGACGCTGGCAGCCAGTGCGGGACCGAGCAACGGCGCGATGACCATCGACCCGACGACGACCGCGGGCGAGTCCGCCAGCAGTCCCGCGGTCGCGACGACGGCACTGATCAGTAGCATGACGAGGTACACCGAGAGCGACGGCGTGAACTCGTCCGCCTTCGTCCGCAACACCTGTCTCGAGGTCCGGGGGCCTCTCGTTCCGCCACGGCTGTACCGCTCTAGCAGGTCATCGAACTCGCTCGAAACGACCGTCTGAGCGTCGATGACGACGACGCGACCCGCTTCGAGGCCGGCGTCGGCCAGTCGGTCGAGTACTGGTTCGACGGCACGGGTCGGGAGTGGAAGCCGAACGACCGCCGCATCGTCGACAGCGGACGCCGTCACCTCCTCGGTGACGACGTACTCGATTCCTTCCTCGTCGAGTACGTCGAGGATGGCACGTCGACGATCGGCGGGAACGGTGATCTCGAGGTACCGCATCGAACGGGTCGACCACGGACGGCGGGATAGTTCTGGTGCCGGTCCAGGCCTGTACTGCAAGGATCAGGCTGTGCCATTCGATTCGACCCTGCAGTCGACGCCTGGAACGATACCGGGGCGGGCCATCGATGCGACGTCGTCGCCTCCATCTCCGACGACTGACGACTCGCGGGAACCGCGTTCCCTGCCGACGTAACGGATCCCGTTCCTTTCGGCTAACCGATGATTACACCCATACTGCTGTAAATGTACAGCTACCAGCTGCACCTGTACAGCCTGCTAACCGGTCCGCCGTTCGATCCCGCCGAAACTGCACGATACAATCAATCAGCCGACCATTTCGGACGCGGTTCGAACGTTCCCGTTTCCGGAACCCTCCCCTGCCGAACCCGGTCGGTCGACCGACGGGTCGTCAGGTTCGGACTCGAGCACCCGACGCGCGACTCCGTCCCCGTGGATCGGCGACTCCAACGGCGGATGGTTACGACGTCGAAACGCCGCGGGCGACGGAGGCGAGAACGCCGGTCCGACTCGTCGCGCCGACGGCACCTCAGGCGGTCAACACCGGACGATCCGCCGTCCTGACGACGCGTTCCGCCACGCTGCCGATCTTCCCCGTCCGCTCGTGACTCTGGCCCTGGAACCCGATCACGACCAGGTCGGCGTCGAGTTCCTCGGCTTTCTTCCGGACCTCTTCCCAGGGCCGCCCGTGACAGACGGTGGACTCGCACTCGATCCCCACGTTGTCCGCCCGGTCCGCGAGTTCCTCGAGCATCGCCTGGCCCTGCTCCTCGAGTCGGGTGAGGACGATCTCGGCGCTGCTCAATGCGGGTTCGCCGTACCGGTGGGTCTCGACGCAGTACAACGCATGTACGTCGGCGTCGTACCGGTCGGCGAGCGTCAGTGCGTGTTCGACCGCGCGATTCGCCGGGTCGCTCCCGTCCGTCGGAACGAGTATCGTGTCGTACATCGGCGTAACGGGTTCCACGTCGAAAGGCGACAAATAGCTCACACCTCGATGGCTGATATGTCCGGACACGCGACGCTCTCATACGGTTTGCTGTCCGTCAGTTCCGGCACAACCGCGACCCGGCAGCGGTCGTGCCGGTAAATCGGTACAGCACTCCACATCAAGCGGTCAGCACCGGCCGGTCGACGTACCTGACGACACGCTCCGCGACGCTCCCGATCTCGCCACCGGATCCCAGCCCGCGGTTCCCGAGCACGATCAAATCGGCGTCGATCTCCTCCGCGAGGGCACCGATCTCCTCGTGAGGGCGACCCTGGCGGAGTTCCCGTTCCACGTCGACGGACGCTCGAGCGGCGATATCGGAGAGGATCTCGTTTCCCCGGTCCTCGAGGTCGGAGAGGACCTCGCCCGAGTCGTCTACCACCGAACCGCCGTACCGTCGGGTGTCGACCACGTACGTCGCGTGGAGGTCGGCGTCGAACGTCGATGCGAGGTCGATCGCGTGTTCGGCCGCACGGCTCCCTGGTTCGCTTCCGTCGGTCGCGACGAGGATCGTCTCGTACATGCGGTCGGTAACCACCACAGGTGGCGGCATATAGTTTACACCGCACACCGCGATTCCACCCGGACCCAGTCCCGATCGAATCGGGGCGGACTACTCGACGACCAGTACCGGCACCTCAGCCCGCGAGACGACCCGTGCCGTCGTACTCCCCAGCAGGCGGTCGTCGGCGGCGCCGGCCGCGCGTCCTCGTGTCCCCATGACGACGAGATCGGCGCCGACGTCCGTCGCGTACTCGAGCAGTTCGTCCGCCGGGACGCCGCGACGGACGGCCGTCACCGCCTCGAGGTCGCGTTCCGCGGCCGCGGCCGCGACGGTCTCGGTCGCGTTCTCGCCCCCCTCCGAGAGCAGTCCGATGATGCTCCGGGGCGCGTCCTCGAGGTCGTAGATCGTTGCGTCGACAACGTAGACGGGCCGGATCTCGGCGTCGTACCGCTCGGCGATCTCGAGGGCGCCGTCGGCGGCGCGCTCGGCGGCGTCGCTGCCGTCGGTCGGGACGACGACCCGCTCGAGTTCGGGATCGTCCGGGGTATCGGCCGTCAACGGTACGGAAAGCACGGGTACGTCGCCGAGCGTGATCACGCGCTCGGTGGTACTCCCCATGCGAGCGCGTTCCTCGCCGGCTCGCGTTCGACCGTGGGTCCCCATTGCGATCAGGTCGACGTCATGTTCGTCGGCGTACGAGAGGATCGACCGGTGGGGAACACCCTCCCGAACCTCACGGGCGGTCTCGAGCCCCCGCTCTTCGGCGCGGTTCGTGACCTGAATCGTCGCGTCGCGGCCGCGGGGCTCGGAGTGGGCCGACGCAGCCTCGAGTTGGTCGGCATCGAGGTCGGCGTCGGTGGCACCGATCCCTTCGTCGACGACGTACAGGGCGTGGACGGCCGCTCCGTACGTCTCGGCCAGGTCGATCGCACGGGCGATCGTCGCCTCTGCGCCGGCGCTGCCGTCGGTCGGGACGAGCACGGTATCGACGGATATCATGGTCCTGTTCGAGAGTTCGAGACGAACCATCATCAAGCCACCCCGTCGGAAGAGTCCCCGCCTCACCGAACGATGGTTATCGAGACCGGAACCCGGCGGACCACCGTCTCGGAGACGCTTCCGTACAGCGGCCGCCGCTCGTCGGGCCGGCCGTGAGCACCGATGACGACGTGGTCGACGTCCTCCTCGGTGGCGTACTCGACGACGAGACGCCCCGGGTCGCCGATGTCGGACTCGGTCGTCACCTCCCGATCGTACTCGTCGGCGACGGCGTCGGCCTCCGAGAACAGGCGATCGGTCGCTTCCTCGACCGAGCCGTACCACTCGTCGGTGCCGATCAGTGGCTCGTAGGCCGACGGCGAATCGACGACGGAGTCGCGCCCGTAGCCGGGATCGAAGAGGTCGACCACGTGGTAGACGATCACCTCGGCCTCGGGGTATTCTCGAAGCGCGTGGCGAAGCGCCTGGAACGATAGCGGCGAACCGTCTACCGGGACGAGCACCGTACTGACCATACGCGAGTATTCGAGCGGAACGACCATAGTGTCGGGGGGCCTCACCAGACCCGTGGGAGCAGGGTAGCGGTATTTTCCCGCCGGTCGTCGATATCCTCACAGGAGCTGCTGCTCGAACCAGTCGGCTGCCACGTCGGCGACTTCCTCGAGTTCGCCCTCTCCCTCGAAGAGGTGGCCCGCGCCCTCGACGACGTGTACCTCGCGTTGGCCGGCCAGCGCGTCGGTCGCCTCCCGGTTGAGCCGCAGCACCTGTTCGTCCTCGCCGCCGACGATCAGCAGGACCGGCGCGGTGACCTCACCCAGTCGCTCCGAGGCGAGGTCGACCCTGCCGCCGCGAGAGACGACGGCATCGACGTCACCCGAGTCCGGACGGGCCGCCGCGCGCAACGCCGCCGCGGCCCCCGTGCTCGAGCCGAAGTAGCCGTACCGGACGTCCGGACCCGTCTCCCCGCTGTCGCGGAGCCACTCGGTGGCCGCGACCAGCCTGTCGGTCAGCAGGGGGATGTCGAACCGGTTCTCGCGGTCCCGGTCTTCGGCTTCGGTCAGCAGGTCGAACAGCAGGGTCCCCAGTCCCCGGTCCCGGAGCGCGTCGGCGACGTAGTTGTTTCGCGGGCTCTTCCGACTGCTTCCGCTCCCGTGTGCGAAGATGACGACGCCGTCCGCGTCCGCCGGGACGGCGAGATCACCCTCGAGTTCGACGTCGTCGACCGGAATCGTGGTGTAGTTCCTCGCGGACATTTCTCGTGGTCTCTGTGTGCCGACCCCTACCCCTCGGGCTCGAGGGGCCGATCCGCCCAGGGCGGCTGTTCAGTCGATGTCGATCGTCCGGCCCGTCGGCTCCGTCGTCTCCCGCTTCGGGAGCATCAGTGTCACGACGCCGTTCCTGTACGTCGCCTCGACTGCGTCCTCCTCGACCGGCTGGGGGAGGCTGACGGAGCGACTCAGCGATCGACGCTCGCGTTCGCTTCGGATGTACATGTCCTCGTCCGCTTCGTCGGACTCCTGGGTCGTCTCCCGCTCGCGCTTCGCGGTGATGTGAACCGTATCGTCCGAGAGCCGCAGCTCGATGTCCTGTTTCTCGAATCCGGGAACGTCGGCCGTCAGGACGAACTCGTCGCCGCGGTCGGCGAGATCGATCCCCATCCGCTCGGTCGCCGTCGCCGGCGTTCCCAACTGATCGACGTTCCACGTCTCGAGGGCCTGTTCGAACTGCCGTTGCATGCGCTCGAACTGGCGCTCGAGGCTTTTGAACGGGTTGTCGTCGGTTGCCATGTGTATCCGGGGCACGCTCCCCGGTGAACGCTCCACCGGGCGGCGAGTTAAACGTTTCATCGGTCTCGGGGGTATACGGGGCTGTCCGTAGTCGATCCGAGACGTGACCGGGACCGAAATCGACGGCTGCGCCGACAGCAGTCGCGTTGCTCTCGGGGCAGGCGGCCGAACGGACGCCGATCGTCTCGCGCGGGACCTCGAGTACGAGACCGACGAGCACGCCCGGATCGAGGCCGACGTCGACCTGCTCCGGAGCGGGCTCGTCCCGACGCTGAAGCGGACCATCCAGGTCAAGCTCGTCGAGAAGCTCCCCATCAGGGTGCCGTAGGCCGAGAACCCCGAGGACGGTGCCGCTATCTGACGACGATTACCGGGACCGGTGCGCGCCTGACCACCGTCTCGGCGACGCTGCCCAGCAACACACGGCTGGTCCCGCGGCGACCGTGGCTGCCGATGACGACCTCGTCGACGTCCGCCTCCTCGACGTAGTCCGTGATCTCCCGGGCCGGCTTGCCGACGACCGAGTCGGTGTCGATCGAGGCTCCGTGGTCGTCGGCTCTCTCCCGGGCGGTCTCGAGCAACGTCTCGGCTTCCGCCTCCAGGTCTGCCAGGTAGTCCTGGTCGGCGAACCACGCGTCGACGCTCGTCTCGTAGGGATCGATCACGTGCAGTGCCGTGATGTCCGCGTCGGGGTACTCCGCGAGTGCGTACTCGAGCGCCTGTTCCGCCGGGTCGGAGTCGTCGATCGGGACGAGGACGTGCATATTCGGGAGTTCCATGGCAACCCACAAAAAAGTAGAACGCGGGCGGACCGACGCCCGCGTCTCGCCGCTCACCCCTCCGGGTCGAGGTAACGCGCCGGGACGTACGGGCGGACGCGCCGACGACCGTCGCGACGGCGTCGCCGCCGGCGATCGCTACCGGGACCGCCGCGACGCCGGCGAGCGCGAGGTCCTCGGGCGCGCCGTCGTACCGGACCAGTCGCCGGGGGCGGAGCCACCGCCCGTGGAAGTGGCTGTAGACGGCCCGGTCGGAGGCCCCTTCCCACGGGCGCAACTCGAGGCCGCCACCGAGCGCGTCGGTGGCGGCGTGCAACGCCGCGGCCGCGAGCCCGACGGCTGCGCCGACGGACCACGTCGAGGGCGCCAGGATCGCCAGCGCGACCGCCGGGACCGCGGCGATCGAGGCGTAGACGGGGTAGTGAAGCGTCTTCCGGTGGCCGGCATAGAGGTCGAGATCCGGCGCGAGACCGCCGACGAATCCCGCGAGGAACGCGGCGGGTGCGTGTTCGGGAGCGACCGCGAGGACGGGCACGGCCAGGAGCATGCCCAACAGCGCGTGCGTCGTAGCCATCATCGTGTCCTCTCGTAACCGACGGAATGACAAGAGCGTTCCGTCGGGGGAAGTGGAGAGGGATACCGCTTTGGGTGCTTCGTTCGAATGCCCGGTATGGATCGGACGGACGACCTGGGCGCGTTGCTCTCGGAGACGGGGCCGAACGCCGTCGCCGGCTGGCTCCTCACGGGCGTGTTGTTACTGACGGCGGCCCTGACCGCTCTCGAGGGTGCGTTCGACTGGACGGTCATCGCGACGGCGGTCGTTGCCATCGTCCTGTTACCCGGGATCGCGTTTCGCGATCTGCGAGTCATGCCGCCGTGGGAACTCGTCGCGATCGTCGCCGTGCCGATCCTCTGGCAGGCCCTGCTCGGCCGGGCGTTCGCGACCGATCTGCCGATCTATCTCGCGGTCGCCGCGCTGGCGCTTTTGATCGCCGCCGAACTCCACCAGTTTACGGCCGTTCGAATGAACCGGACGTTCGCCGTCGTCTTCGTGGTCGTGACGACGCTCGCCGTCGCCGGGCTCTGGAACGTGTTCCGGTGGCTGGCCGATACGGTTCTGGGGACGGCCTTCCTCCTCGACGGCCGCTCCGCGACGGCGATCAACGCGGCAGTCATGCTCGAGTTCGTCTACGCGGGGATCGCCGGGATCGGCAGCGGCGTCCTCTTCGACCGCTACTTCCGCTCGCACAACGGCGGGCCGACCGACCGCACGTACGTGCCGCCCCGACCCCGGACCGAGGTCGAGGAGGAGGAAGAGGGCAAACCGGCCGACGACACCGAGACGTCGACGCTCAGGGACCGGCTCGGGCTTTCGAGCCGCGGTCAGCGACGGGCGAGCAGAGCCATGCAGGCCGTGCTCGTGGGCGTCCTGCTCTGGGGGCTCTACGCTCGCGACCTCACGACGATCGCCAACGCCGCGGTCGCGCTCGCGATCACGTTCGTTCCGGCGATCCTCGAGCGGGAGTACGACCTCCCGATGGACCCGGGACTCGTGCTCTGGATCACGGCCGCTGTCTTCCTGCACGCGCTCGGCTCGGCGGGCCTGTACGACGCGGTCGGGCCGTGGGATCACCTCACCCACGCGCTGTCGGCGTCGGTCGTCGCCGCGGCCGGCTACGCCGTCTTCCGGGCCGTGCACGTCCACACCACCGACGTCTACATCCCGCCAAAACTGATGGCGACGTTCATCCTGCTGTTCGTACTCGCGGCCGGAGTGAGCTGGGAAATTCTCGAGTTCGCGGCCGACCGGAGCGCGATCCGTCTGGGACTCGACGCCGTCCTCGCCCAGTACGGGATCGACGACACCATCGTCGACCTCGTCTTCAACGCCGTCGGCGCCGTGATCGTCACGCTGTGGGGGACGGTGTACCTCACGGACGTCGCCGACTCCATCTCCGAACTGCTCGAGCACCGATACGGGACCGACTGACGAGTGCCCCGGTCGTCAGGCCGTCACGTCGTCGTCCGGCTCCGGCGTCGTCACGACGTCAGCCAGCCACGGTCACGTCCTCGCGGGCGTGCCGGTCCGGACCGATCGACCCGCGTACGCGAGGTAGCCCGCGAAGATCAGCGCCAGTACGCCGGCGACGACGTTGCTCCACAGCAGCGTCTGGCTCCCGATCTCGAACGCGAAGGGCGCGGCCGCGGTCCACAGCCCCAGGAGCGCGGCGAGGGACATGACGCCGACGCTGGTCGGGAGCGCACTGACGAGTCGGTAGTAGTTGTAGCCCGCGAACAGGAAAACCGCCGCCCCCACGATGACGTTGTTCCAGATCACTGCCTCGGTCGACTCGAAGACGAACGGCGAGACCAGTATCCAGAGGCCGACGATCGAAGCGATCCCGCTGATCCACTTCATTCCTTCGGAGTCGCGGGTCTCCATCGCTTCGGGCCGGTCGATATCCATGTCTGTCCCTTCGCTCATATACGATCGGTCGATGGGACCAGTCATAAGCAGCTATTGTTGTTTCAGAAACACTACTGTCGATTACCGTCCGCCGACCGCCGCGAGCCGAACCCGAGCGGTGTTCAGAACGCGGTTACGAACTCCGGCGGTCCGCCCAAAACCACCGGAAAGCCATCCGTTCCGACGGTAGCGGCGGTCCCCGTTGTGGTCCGACCGAACCGGAAGTAGTCCCCGATTACGGGTTCCCGACGGCGGCTGGCCGGTGCTCGAGCGACCCAGTGAGTCGCGGTCCCTACACCGCCGCGGAGCGGGGCGGCTTCTCAGCCGGTGACCCGTCCCCAAACCGTTAGCCGACCACCCGACGTACGGTGGCCCGATGGCGAGCGTCATCCTGCCGACGGTCGAGTGGACGGCGTCGTGCGAACAGCTAGCCGAGCAACTCGAGCCCGCGGACGAACTGCTGGTCGTCTGTGATAGCGAGGACGACCCGGTGGCGAGCGTCGACCTCCCCGAGGAGTCTCGACTGCTCGTCGCCGGCGAGCCGGAGGGGTGCTCGGGGAAGGCAAACGCCGTCGCGCTCGCGCTCGAGCACGCCTCCCAGGACCGGATCGTGCTGACCGACGACGACGTCGAGCGCGACGAGGAGTGGCTGGCCACCATCAAGCGCCTCGGCGAAGAGCACGGGACCGTGACGGCGATCCCGGTCTTCTACAGCGAGGACTACCCGTTCAAACTGCTCGAACCGCTCTCTATCGTCGTCGCCTCGTTCGTTGTTGATCGGATGAACTGGGTGGCCTGGGGCGGCGGCCTCACCTTCGACCGGCGTGATATCGACCTCGAGGGCTACATCGCGGACCTCCGTCGAACGGTCTCGGACGACGCCCTGCTGGCGGAGTACACCGATGACGTCGTCGCCTCGCGGGAACTCATCAGTCCGGTGAGAGTCCCGGGCGGCCCTCGAGTTACCTACGAGCGGGTCACGCGATTCGTCACGATCTTCTACCGGTTCGCGCCGCGGCGAACGCTCGCGATCCTCGGGATCTTCCTCGCCGTCGTGGCGGCCGGCCTCGTCGCGCCGCTGCTGGTCGCCGTGAGCGTCACGTACCTCGCGCGCGACCGGTACCGCGCGCTCGACGTCGAGCGGAAGACGTGGCCGTTCGCAGTGCCGTCCTTGATCCTTGCACCGCTTTTCGGTATCGCCGGGATCGTTCGCCCGACGTTCGTCTGGGGCGGTCGGCGCTACCGCTGGTCGGACACGTTCGACGTGACCGTTGTCGAAAACGAAACCGAGTAGGCGTTCCGCCGCCGGTTCGGATCCGGCGGACGGAAGCCGGCGAACGGCGAACTCACCCACCCGCCCCGTCCTCGAGACCCTTACTCCTCGAGTAGCCAGCCGAACCGCTTCTCCCAGTACTCCTCGCCCGGCGGCTTCTTCGTGCGACCGTAGGTCTTCTCGTCGCGGATCTGCCGCTCGAGGACGTCCTGGGCTTCGTTGAGCGCGTGTTTGGCTCCGAACCCTTCGCCCGAGGCGACGTACAGCCCCCGGTCGGTGTGGAGACGGACGCGTGCGAGCAGGAGTGGCCGACCCCGGCGTTTCTCGTCGTGTTCGTGCAGGTGGACCTTCGCGTCCAGGACGTTCATCTCACCGTCCCGGTCGTCGAACGTCTCGACGGTCTCGACGATCTCGTCGTAGGTCAGGTCGTCGATCAGGTCCGTGCCGTACACCTGTACGGCCCGGTTGCCGCCGGCCTCCCAGGTGAGCGAGTCGAGCACGTCGGTCTTGGTCACGATCCCGGACGGCGACCCGTCGGGGTCGTCGGGATCGGTCACCACGAGCGACGAGGCGCCGATCTCGAACATCTCGTCGACAGCCGTATCGAGGGTCTCGGACGGCCCAACCGTCCGGACCGGCGACGCCATCACGTCCTGGACCGGGAGATCGAGCATCCGCTCGAGTTCGCCTTCCCGCGCGCCGTACCCGCCGCGGCGCGTCCGGCCCATGCTCGAGGAAATCTCCCCGCCGAAGGGGTCGACACCGCCGGCGTCGCCGCCCTGGCTCTGGACCTCGGCGCGGACCGTCAGATCCGTCACGTCGTAGAGGCTACAGATCCCGACGGCCGACCCGTCTTCGACGACCGGCAGGTGCGTGATGCGGTTCTCACGAAAGACGTTCAGCGCCTCCCCGAGGCTCGACTCCGGATCGAGCGCGACGAGATCCGTCGAGCAGGCGTCGGCGACGGTCGCCGCGTCCAGGTAGGGGCGAACCTTCTCGAGGACGTCGTCGACGGTGACGACGCCGATCAACTCCCGGTCGTCGAAGACCGGGAGCAAGCGTGAGTCGGTGTCGATCATCAGCTGTGCCACCTTCCGGATGTCCTCGTCGGGGGCGAGCCTGGGGACGTGCCAGACCAGCGACCCGAGCTTTTCGTTCGGTTGCCGGTGCGACGTGGCGAGCTGTCGGCGCGTGACCACTCCTTCGAACTCGTCCTCTCCTCGCACCACGACACCTTTGACGTCGGTATCGGCGAAGGTGCCGACGAGCTTCGAGACGGTAGTGTCCGGGGTGAATTCGACGTACTCCTCCGAGACGATATCGGCAATATTCATGGCTGTGAGTATCGTGTCCGCGGTGCCGCGCTGTGTTCGACGATCGATGCGCGATGGTCGGCGTTCGGTGTCAGCACCCGGTAGTTCGGTCTACGGTGTGCCCTTCCGAGTGACGAGTGACGCCTCCACGTGAGCGTTCGATACCGAGTCCCAAATACCCGGGCGGTCGTTCCCGCCGGCTCGGAGTTGCCGCAACCGGAATCGGTTCACGGACGTCCGGTATCGACGCTCCGTCTCCGGCGGGTTCGGCCGATCGTGGGTCAGGGCAACAGAGCAAAGATCCGGGTCGTCGTAGCCGTCTACATGTACGAGTACGACGACGTTCTCATCGCGACCGACGGGAGCGACGTGGCCGCGGACGCCGCGGACGCGGGGATCGCCCTGGCCCGAACGCTCGAGGCGTCCGTTCGCGCCCTGTCCGTCGTCGAAGAGGGGTTCAGGAGCGGCCGTCGACGTGATCGACGCGAGGCCGCCGCGGAGGAGGTCGTGACGCGCGCGAGGGAAGCGGGTCGGAAAGCCGATGCCACCGTCCGTACCGGCCGGCCAGCCGACGAGATCCGCGAATACGCCGACTCGATCGACGCGGACCTGCTCGTCGTGGGGACACACGGCCGGACCGGGCTGCGCCAGGCACTGCTCGGTAGCGTCGCCCTCGAGGTGATCCGGGACGCCGAACGGCCGGTGATGACGGTCGGCGCGGCGTCCCGGCGCTCCGGCGGTCCCGACCTCGAGAACGCGTCCGTGGACGAGGGCGACGCCGTCGAAGGGGTCTGTCTCGCCACTGACGGCTCGATCGGATCGGCCGCGGCGACCGACCGAGCGCTCTCGCTCGCCGAGGCCTGCGATGCCCGGCTGCACGCGCTGTACGCGGTCGACGCCGACGACGATACGCTCGGAGACGAACGCCGGAGCGGACCCTCGAAGCTCCGGGACGCGTTCGAGGAACACGGGAAGCGGACGACGGCGGCCGTAGCCGATCGGGCCGGCGACCGCGGCCTCGAGACCGTCGAAGCGATCGAACGCGGCCCGCCGACGGAGGTAATCCTCGAGTACGTCGACCGGACCGACGTCGACCTGCTCGTGATGGGGACCGAGAGCAAGTCGAACGTCGAGCGCCTCGTCGTCGGCAGCGTCTCCCAGCGGGTGGTGCCGAACGCGAGCGTCCCCGTGCTGACGGCCCGAACGCTCGAGGACGAGTCGGACACGTCGTAACCGCCGTCCGGGTCGTTCGAACACGGCCCTTCACTATTACCACCCCCCACTGTTATTCGCCGTCGCGGGGAAGGGGCTAGCGATGCGAGACGCGATCGATTCGATACTACTCCCGACGGACGGCAGCGAGAACGCACTCGTGGGTGCGAAACGCGGACTCGACGTCGCGGTCGCGGCCGACGCGGAGGTACACGTACACGTCCTCTCGGTCGTCGACGGCTCCGAGTTCGACGGGATCGGGACGCTCGAGGACGGGACGGACGAAGCAGGGATCCGCGAGGCCGCCGCCTCAGAGGCCGAAACCGCCGTCGAAGCCGTCGCGCAGCGAGCGCGCGAGCGCGACGCGGGGCTCTCGGTCACGACCGCGACCGAAGAGGGCGTGCCGTACCGCGTCATCGCCGACTACGTCGCGGAGGCCGAGATCGACACCGTCGCGATGGGGACGAAAGGGCAGTCAGGCGTGCGCCGCGTCCTACTGGGCAGCGTCACCGAGAACGTCCTGCGAACCGTCGACGTGCCCGTGCTGGCCGTCCCGCCGACGGAGACAGAAACCGAGACCCCGCTGACGGCCGACACCGTCGACGACGTGTTGGTGCCGACCGACGGCAGCGAGGGGGCGATGGCCGCGGTCGACTGGGGGATCCAAACGGCGTCGACGTTCGACGCCACCGTCCACGCGCTGTACTCGGCAGACACGAGTCACGTTCCCGGCAACGTGGCCCCCGACGAGATCCTGGCCGGACTCGAGGAGACCGGACGGGAAGCCCTCGACGCGGTCCGGGACCGGGCGCGGGAGGCCGGCGTCAGCGTTCAGGGGACGGTCGCGAACGGGCCGCCAGCGCGCGTGATCCGTGACTACGCCGACGACGAAATCGACCTGATCGCCATCGGCACGCACGGGCGCTCGGGCCTCGAGCGTCACCTGCTCGGGAGCATCACGGAGTCGGTCGTCCGTTCCGTCGACGTGCCGGTGTGGTGCGTGCCGCTGGCCGCACGCGACGACGCCTGACGACTGATGATCCCCGTCCGCGGCCCGATTTCGGGGGTAACTAGCGGGCAGAGAGAGCGGACTGAACGCGGCGCCGTCGTTACTGGAACATTCCCGTCTGAACCTGCTGCTGTTTTCCTTGCTGTTCTTCGGCCATCTGCTGGTACTGCTTGGCGACCTGTTGCATCCGCTGCTGGATCTCGTCGGCCTGCTCGTCGAGCGCCGTCGTGTCGATGTCGAACTCCACGAGGGGCTCGAGAGCGTTCTCGATCACCGACTTCGCCGCCCCCGGATCGGGCAGGAACGGGTGGGAACGAACGATCAGCAACGCTGCGGGGACGTCGGCCTGGAAACACTCCCGAACCAGCGTCCCCGTGATGCCGCCGACCAGCCCCGGCTCCTCGGGGACGGTGATTCCGGCGTCGACGAGGTCGGTCCGGATCTCGTCGTTCGTCGCGACTCCAGTGACTTCGCCGAGTCGCTCCTCGGACTGGGCGGGCGCGCCAGCGAGGAAGATCGCCCGCTCGAAGTCGTCGGCCAGCTCCTCGAGGACGCACTCGGCGAGGGGTTCGAACGACTGTTGCGGGAGCGCGAGATCGCTCTCGAGGGTCATCACGGCGGGGTTCTCGCCGGCGTAGACCCGGACCAGATCCTGAACGAGGCCGTCCTCGAAGGTGACGATCGGGGGGAACGCGTCGGAGGCGACGTTCCCGTAATGCTCGAGGGCGAGTTGGTCCGTGATCTGGTCGACGGCGATCGACGCGACGAGGCCGTGTCCGGGGAGCCCCTCGATGAGCGTGGGTGACTCCGCCGATACCTGTACAACCTGCTCGAACGATGCGGACGCAGTCTGGTCAGGCATACGTGTTCCGGTACTTCGAGCCACCACATCATTGTATGCCCAGTTCGGGGTAACTGGGATACCATGTTTCACGATCGCACTGGCGAGGATGGGATCGGCGACCATCCGTCAGTGAGCGGTTCGCAGCCGCCGGGATCGGCTGCATTACGATGGGAACACAGGACACAGGACACAGGACACAGGATCTTCCGCAGTTACTCGGACGGACGACGGCGACCGTATCCAAACGAGCGATGCACAGATCCGTCCGGCACGCCAAGACACGATCACTCGAATCGTACAGAGCGCTGCAACCGAGGACGCGGTTTCGAAAGCAGCGCCGCGTCTCTTCCCCGGTGCTCGCGGACGACACGTTCCCGCCAGCGGTTCGATCCGTCAGGTCTCTAGATATCGTGCAAGGATCCCCTTCTGTCGTGTGGTCGTCCGTGCATAGACGACGTACCAGAGAACCCCGAATACGACGAACAGGACACTCAGCACGATTTCGATCGAAGCCATGAACGCAATCAGGCCGAACGAAAAGAGTGTGCCCAGAACGGGGACGAGCGGGTACAGCGGCGCTTCGAAGTCGGGATCGTATCCTTCGACGTCCGTTTCCCGGTAAACGATGAGTGCGAGGTTCAAGAGTCCGTACACGATGAGATGAAGCACGCTCCCTGCCTTTGCGAGCACCTCGATGTCACCGATGAGAACGAACGCGATGACGAAGATTCCGGTAAGCATGATCGACCGATACGGCGTCTCGAAGCGGGGATGAACTTCGTTGAGTTCTGGAACAATGATTCGATCCCGAGCCATCGCGAAGTTGATCCGGGACGATGCGAGGATCGATGCGTTCGCGCTCGAGGCCGTCGCGAGGAGGCCGGCGACCGTAAGCGCCACCAATCCGAGCGGGCCGAACAGGCGTTCGGCCGCCCTGACGACGGCGACGTCCCCGAATTCGATCACGTCCTCGTACGGGATGACCCCCATCAGGACGATCATGAGCAACACGTACAGGAGCGTCGCGAACACGAGGCTCCCGATGACGGCAACCGGGAGGTTCCGACCCGGGTTTTCGATTTCTTCGGCGGCCGTATTGATTTCGGCAAAGCCGAGGTACGACACGAAAACGAGCGCAGTGGCGGGGAACACGCCACTCCACCCGCCGGTTTCCGGCGGCGCGAACGGCCGAAGGTTCGCGGGATCGACCCGAACGGAGCCGAGGAGGGTAAAGCCACCCAGGACTGTAACGAGGACGATGACGATGGCGATCTGCACCGTTCCCGTTTCTTCGGCACCGAGATAGTTGATACTGATGAAGAACAGCCCCGCCAGCAACGCAATCACCTGCGATGGCGAGAGGACGTAGAAGCCGAGTTCGACTGCCGGAACGGGGAGTAAGATCGCCGTATAACTCCCCAGACCGATCAGATAGAACGCAACGGCGGCAGCGAGTCCGATCCAGTTCCCCCAGCCGGCAATACTCCCGAACAGCGGGCCGAGTGCGTCGTTGATATAGTAGTATGCACCACCAGCCTTCGGCATCGCCGTCCCGAGTTCGCTGATCGACAGTGCGGTAAACGCGGCGATGAACCCCGCGAGAACGAAGGAGACCGCAGCCGCTGGACCCGCGGTCGCGGCCACGGACGCCGGCAGGACGAAAATCCCGGCACAAACCATTACGCCGACGCCGATAGCGAACGCGGAGAGTAATCCGAGTTCCCGCGAGAGTTCCTCGCCGTTGCGACTCATGATCGGGTGTCGTACCGGTTCATTCCCCCTGTGTAAATAGCCCGTGTGCGATCCCGGAGTCTTGACATCGGTTCTCCTGTCTCCGGCCGCACCGTCACCGACGGACCGGTTACACATCGATCCTCGTCGGGGCGTTGCCGGGATGGTCGCTCGACGGACAGTAATACCGCCGTCGCGAGTTCGAGCCCCCTCCGGGGCCACTCCATCGGCGTCTCGAGGTGCCGAAGGAAGGTGGGTATTACGTGACCTGGGATCTGTATACTGGTCACGGATGTCGAAACAGGTCCTCGTCCCGGTCGACGGCTCTGAACAGTCGGAGCGGGCACTCGAGCACTCCCTCGAGTCGTTTCCCGACGCATCGATCTCGCTTCTCACCGTCTTTTCGAGGGGGCCACCGGAGGTCCATCTCGAGACGGCGGGGCTGGATTACGACGAATTGCGAGCGAGACGACGCGAGATGCTCGCGGAACTGGTCGCCGAGTACGAGCACGGTGGATCGATCGAAACGGCGGTGGTCGTTGGCCGGCCGGCCCGCGAGATAATCAGGTACGCCGACGACCACGATGTCGACCAGATCGTCATGGGCAGCCACGGTCGTGACGGGGCTTCTCGAGTGCTCCTCGGGAGCGTCGCCGAGACGGTCGCCCGTCGAGCACCGGTCCCGGTAACGATCGTCAGATGACCCCGTGAGGGAGTTCCAGCGTCGAGTGTCGCGAGGTCGAGCTGGCGGCTGCGGGCGACACGGCCTCAGTCCGTCGTCGGGTTCCCCCGGACCAGAGTGACCGTCCGTGGCGAGCGCCGGGCGACCCGTTCCGCGACCGACCCGGTTATCAATCGCGCCGGGAGCGAGCGTCCGTGGCTCCCCATCACGATCTGGCTGTATTCGTTCGCCACCGCGTAGTCGATGATCTCCTCGGCGGGCGTTCCGGACGCGGTCGCCGTCTCGATCGACACGCCCCGTTCGTCCGCACGCGCCGTCGCTGACGCGAGGATCTCATCGGCGCGGTCTTCGTAGTCGGTCCGAACCCCCTCGAGGTAGGTCCCCTCGACGGCCTCCGGAGACCGATCGAACGGGAGTTCGAGCACGTGAAACCCGGTGTAGGAGCCGCCGGGGAACGTCTCGAGTACGTACTCGAGTGCGGCCTCGGCCTGTTCCGAGCCGTCGACCGGGACGAGGATCTCTCCGGGGATGTCGCGCTCGCGAAGCGCCGCGGTCGACTCGGGAACGATCGTCGTCGAGACGGGGGCCCGGCGCAGGACGGCCTCGCTCACGTGGCCGAGAAACGGGCTCGTGATCGGTGATTCGCCGTGGCTCCCCAGCACGACGTGGTCGATGTTTTCGTCGGTCACGACCGTGAGTATCTCGGTGTGTGGGCGGCCGGTTCGACCCAGGGTCCGTATCTCCCGGCCGTGATCGTCCCCCCGGTCAGCCGCGCGCTCGAGGACCGCGTCCCGCTGCGCCTCGGCACGCTCCAGCGGTGATTCGGACGACCCCACCGTCGCGGTGTGATCGTGCGTGGGATCGATCACTGAGAGTGCGGTGATCGACGCGTCGGGAAACGACTCGAGGCTGTACTCCAGGCCCGCGAACCCGTGATCCGAGCCGTCGAGCGGAACGAGGACGTGTTGTGGCATGGCTATCGTCGGTGCGAGCGGTGGCTCGCCCGATCGACTCGACCTTCCATGGCGACCCGTATAAACCCGAACCACGGTCGCTCACCAGGGGTCGGCCGCTGCTCGGGTCGAGGGCCGCCGGTGTCGATCGAGAGCGGCGATGGCCGGCCGTCACCGAACGATCGTGACCGAAACGGGGGACCGACGGGCGACCGTCTCGGCGACGCTGCCGAGCAGCACCCTCGACACCCCCGATCGGCCGGTGCTTCCGATGACGACGTGATCGATGTCGTGATCGTCGATGTAGTTCCGAATGGTTCGTCCGGCGTGACCCTCGGTGAGCGCCGTTTCGATGTTCCGATCGTACTCGGCTGCGATCGCCTCGGCGTCCTCGAGAAACCCTTTCCCCTTCTCTTTGGCGTATTCGTAAGGTGTCGTCTCCGGGTCGGACGGAATACGAGTGACCTGTACCACGTGGAGGACGTGGACCTCGGCGTCGGGAAACAACTCGAACGCCGATTCCAGTGCTCGCTCTGCTTCCGCCGAGCCGTCGACCGGGACCAGTACCCGAGTCATACCCTCTCCACGCGACGGATCGGCAAGTTCGTTTGCCCACACGATCGAGAGTTGATAGGTCCGACGTTCGGCGCTCGGACTGCCGCCCTCGTTCGGCGTGCAGTATCGTACCTGGCGTGACGTGGAAGTCGTTCCGCGGGTCGTGTCCCGCCGGATCGTGTTCGACTCGAGCGACGGCATCGATTCTTTGCCCCGGATTCCATCGAGGCCAGGCGACCGGCGGCGGTGTGCCGGAACTCATACGGGTTACTGTCCGTCAGTTCCGGCGTACCCGCGACTCGGCGGCGGTTGCGCCGCGAAATCGGGACAGGGATCCGTATCAGTACCGGTCGTAGTACCGATCCAGCATGTGCTCGAGGGCGGCGAGCAACGCGCCGAAGGTCGCAAGGGCGAGGCCGATCTGCCCCCAGTGGACGAGCGCCAGCGGGACGACGTCGAAGAGCACCGCGACGGGCGTGTACAGCAAGAAGAGTTGCAACCCGAGCGCGACTGCCACGCCGATCACGAGCCACCGATTGGAGAACGGCCCGTGTCCGTATCGCCAGCGGACCGCCTGGATGCCAGCGATCTCGAAGACCACGAGGGACGTAAACACCATCGTTCGCGCGAGTTCGACGTCGGCCCGATGGATGTAGAAAAGCGGCATGATCGTCGCCGCGATGAGGGCACCGACGCCCAGGATCGAGACTGTGATCCGGTCGGTAATCACACCTTCGTCGGGCGGTCTGGGGCCCCTGTCCATGACGTCGTCGGTCGCCGGATCGACGCCCATCGAGAGCGCGGGGAGACCGTCGGTGACCACGTTGATCCAGAGGATCTGTACGGGAGTGATCACGAGTCCGAACCCGAGCAGCGAGCCGGAGAACACGAGCAACACCTCGCCGGCGTTCCAGCATAGCAGGAAGTTGACGAACTTGCGGACGTTGTCGAAGATCCGGCGGCCTCCTTTCACCGCATCCCGGATCGTCGCGAAGTTGTCGTCGAGGAGTACGACGTCGGAGGACTGTTCGGTGACGTCGGTCCCACGGATCCCCATGGCGACGCCGACGTCCGCGTTTTTTACCGCGGGCGCGTCGTTGACCCCGTCACCGGTCATCGCCACGGTGTGTCCTTTCTCCTGTAACGTCCGGAGGATCTGCGTCTTGTGTGCGGGAGAAGTGCGCGCGACGATGTCGACGTCCTCGACGATCTCGTGCAACTCGTCGTCGTCCATCCCCTCGAGGTCGGGACCCGAGACGACCCGTGCCGAACGGAGGCCGATCTCTTCCCCGACCGCGCGCGCCGTCGCGGCGTTATCGCCGGTTACCATCACCACGTCGATCCCCGCCGACAGACAGGCCGCGAGCGCGTCGGCGACCTCGGGACGCGGCGGGTCGAGCATCCCCTGCAGACCGAGAAACACCAGCCCCGACTCGAGGTCCTCGTCCGGGCCCGGGTCCTCGACCTGCGATTCCGGGACGTCGGGATCGAACGCGAACCCCATCACGCGGAACGCGTCGGCCGCGAGCGACTCGTACCGCCGTTCGATCTCCGCCCGGCGGTCGTCCGAGAGGGAAACGATCTCGCCGTCGACGAGTTCGCGGTCGCACCGATCGAGGACGACCTCCGGCGCGCCCTTGGTGTACGCGATCGAGTCGCCATCCGGCGTCCGGTGGATCGTCGTCATCCGCTTTCGGGTCGAGGTGAACCCGATCTCGCCCACGCGGGGGAAAGACTCCTCGAGTTCCCGACGGTCGAATCCGGCCTTCTGGGCGGCGACGAACAGCGCGATTTCGGTGGGGTCGCCGAGGTAGGTCCGCTCGCCGTCCTCGCCGTCCCCGCCGGTGACGTCGTCAGCGCGTTCCCGTCTCCCGATCTCGACGTCGTTACAGAGCATCCCACAGCGAAGCACTTCGCCGACGCGCTCGGTCTCGACCGGCTCGCCGTCTCGGAGCACTTCGCCGTCGGCGTCGTAGCCCGTCCCCGTCACCTCGTAGCCCTCGCGGTTGGCGACGATCCGCTGGACGGTCATCTCTTCCTCGGTAAGCGTCCCCGTCTTGTCCGTGCAGATGACGTCGACGGAGCCGAGCGCCTCGACGACCGGGAGCCGGCGAACGAGCGCGTTGCGGTCGGCCATCCGGCGAGCGCCGAGCGCGAGCGAGAGGGTGACGACTGCCGGGAGCCCCTCCGGAACGGCCGAGACGGCGATCCCCACTGCCGTGAGAAACACTTGCAACGGATCCGTGTCGCCGACGAGGAGTTCGGCGGCCGCGATCACCGCGACCGCGCCCGCGACGCCGACCGCGATGAGCTTTCCCAGCCGATCCATCTCCGCCTGGAACGGCGTCTCGCGCTCCTCGGCCTCCTCGAGCGCGGTCGCGATCCGCCCGATCTCGGTGTCGGAACCGGTCCCCACGACGACGGCCGTCCCCGACCCCCGCTCGACGACGGTGTCCTTGTAGAGGATATTCGTCCTGTCGGCCAGCGACGTCTCCGGATCGACGACCCCGGTGGTTTTCGAGACCCCGACGCTCTCGCCGGTCAGGGCGGACTCGTCGACGCGCAGGTCCGACGCTGCCACGACGCGGGCGTCCGCCGGCACGACGTCGCCGGACTCGACGAATATCACGTCGCCGGGCACCAGCCGCGTCGCGTCGACCTCCCGTTTCTCGCCGCCGCGCCGGACCAGGGCGGAGGTCGTCGACAGCTCCTGGAGCGCGCGGATGCTTTGCTCGGCCCGGTAGTCCTGGACGAAGCCGAACAGCGTGATGAAGACGACGATCGCGGCGATCACGGCCGCATCCAGCGTGTGTCCGACCCCGGTCATCACGACCGCTGCGACGATCAGCACCCAGATCAACGCCGAGGAGTACTGCTCGAGCAGGATTCCGAGCCGGGAGACCCCTTCCTCGGCTTCGATCTCGTTCGGACCCTCCCGCTCGAGGCGGTCCCGCGCCTCCGACGGCTCGAGTCCCTCCTCCGAGGTCGCCAGTGCGTCGTAGACGTCCTCGATGGGACTGGCGTGCCAGTCGCTGTCTGACTCAGGTTCCGCTCGTTCGTCGTATGCTGGTCGTGACACGTGTGTGTCGAGGGGAGTGGGTCGCGGTGTGCGTGCCGATGCTGTAGCGGGGACGATATCGACGGTACCCTCGGCCCATCCGGCGAACGGTGGTCCCGTCGCGGAACGTCGCCACCTGCCCGAACGGCCTTTCGCTCGAGATCGGGCCCGGCCGTCGACCTCCCGTCGCCGCCGAACCCGACGCTGGGTTGGTCGGAATCCGGACGATCGCGGGCCGCTCCTACGACGATGACCATCTTAATACCCCGGCGGCCCGGCCGGAACCGGCTCAGCACCAGCTCCGTGCTCCGGGACGCCCCTCTCGAATGCCGTTGCGGGGGCGAGATCAGCCGACGTGTGCCGGTATCGACCGTGGACAACCCGCGACTCGCGACCTGGACGAACCCGCGGCAAATATGGGGGTATTGTTAACACGGTGGACGTTGAGGCGACGGATGCATGTCAGAATCCATTCATCGGCTGGAACCGCTGGATCGACGCCCGCTCGCCGACCGGACCTGTCTGGTAACCGGATCCTCGCGCGGGATCGGTCGTGACATCGCACTCGAGTTCGCCCGGTGTGGGGCGGACGTGGTCGTGAACTACCGCAGTTCCGACGAGAAAGCCAGGGAGGTGACCGAGCGAATCCGGGAAAACGACGAGACGGCGATCGCGGTGGGGGCCGACGTCTCCGACCCGGACGACGTCTCCGAGATGGTCGAACGGGTCCACGAGGAAGTCGGGTCGATTGACGTCCTGGTCAACAACGCGGGGATCACGATAGACCGGAAGTTCGAGAACATGACCTACGAGGACTGGACGACGGTCATGGAGGTCAACCTGAACGGGACGTTCAACTGCACGAAGGCGTTCTACGACGACATCAAGGACGCCGACAAGGGACGGCTCATCAACATCTCGAGCGTCGTCGGCCAGCAGGGCAACTACGGGCAGGCAAACTACGCGACCTCGAAGGGCGGGCTGATCGCGTTTACCCGGACGATCGCGCTGGAACTGGCGAGACACGGGTCGACGGCCAACTGCGTTGCGCCCGGGTTCACCGAGACGGACATGCTCGAGAAGGTTCCCGACCGGATCCGGGAGCAGATCCGGGACGATATCCCGCTGAACCGGTTCGCCGATACGACGGACATCGTCGGGATGGTGCGGTTCCTCGCGACGGACTACGCCGACTACATGACGGGCCAGGTCATTGGGATCAACGGCGGGATGGAGTGGTAGCGGAAGTAGCTAGGGCGTCCCGGCCCCCTCCCCGACTGCCGTTTTCGGCACGGAACGTCCCGGAACGGACGGAAAGCCGTTCGGATAGCACTCGTCCTCTCTCCGCGGGAGTCGGGACGACGTATTATATCGGATGAGAACGTATCCACAACTATGAGCGATCGCATCCTCGTCCCGTACGATGGATCGGCGCCGTCGAAAGACGCCCTCGAGTACGCCTTCGAGAAGTTCCCGGACGCGGACGTCACCGCCCTGTACGTCGTTCCGGCACCCGAAGGCTACTGGGGCGCGTTCGACGAGTCCACGGAGGTAACCCCCGACGACGAGGCCCGGGACCGGGGGCAGACGATCCTCGACGAGGCCGCCCAGCGGGCCGCCGAACACGACCGCGAGCTCGAGACCGAAGTCGCGACAGGGGAACCCGACCGCGAGATCGTCGCGTTCGCGGAAGACCACGGGGTCGACACGATCGTCATCGGGAGTCACGGCCGCGAGGGCGTCTCGCGGGTCCTGCTGGGCAGCGTCGCCGAGACGGTCGTCCGACGCTCGCCGATCCCGGTCGCGGTCGTCCGGTGACGCCGGCGCGAGATCGGTCGGAACCTGACGAACTCGACCTCGACTTCGACCTCGAGCGGATCGACTCGATCCTCGTCCCGACCGACGGCAGCCCGGCCGCGGGCGAGGCACTCGAGCGAGCGATCCTGATAGCCGACGCGGCCGATGACGATGGCCCTGACCGGCCCATCGTCCACGTCCTCTCGGTCGTCGACGCGACGAGCGACCCGCTTCGGTTCGGCGCCGCCGAGGTCGCGGACCTCGAGCGCGCGAAGTGGCGACTGGTCGAGGACGTCGTCGCCACGGTCGACAGCCGCGACTGCGAAGTCCGTCCCGCGGTTCGGCGAGGCCGGCCCGCCTCGACGATCCTCTCGTACGCCGCGGACAACGACGTCGACCTGCTCGTCGTCGGGCGAACCGGGCGTGGGAATATAGAGCGGACGCTGCTGGGGAGCGTCACCGACCGCCTGCTTCGGCGGTCGCCGATCCCCGTGCTCGTCGTGCCCGCGCCGTCTTAGCGGCGGGGGGCGGGCGTAGGTTTACAACCGTTCCTCGCATTGGGTTCGATCACCACTCCGATACCGATGTCACGATCGACTTCGATTCTGGTCCCCCACGACGGGTCCGGGCACGCACAGTCGGCGCTGGAGTACGCTCTCGAGACCTTTCCGGACGGACGGATCGTCCTCTTTCACGCGATCGACCCGTTCGAGCGGACCGACGACGAGGACGAAGACGAAGACGAGGACGAGGACGGGGATGGACTGACCCCGCTGACCGAAGCCTGGCACGAGAACAAGCGGGAAGCGGCGTCAGAACTCTTCGCGGAGGCCCTCGAGGCCGTCGACGTCGACCCCGACGACGCCGAAATCGAGACGGCCACCGCGGTCGGCTCCCCGCCACAGACGATCGTCGGCTACGTCGAGGACGCCGAGATCGATCAGGTCGTGATGGGGAGCCGCGGTAGAAGCACCCGGGGGACCGCGACGGACCTGCGTCTCGGCAGTACCGCGGAGGTCGTCGTCAGGCGGGTCGAGATTCCGGTCACAGTCGTGCGGTAAGCGACGCGACGGGGTCGCCCGTTCCCACCGAGCTGTCTCGAGGCCGTGTACCGTCCGGCCGCCGGAAACGGCGGTCAGATCGCCTCCACGTCTCGAACGACGGTGACGGACACGGGCGCGCGTCGGACGACGACCTCGGCGACGCTGCCCAGCAGCAGCCGCGTCGGCCCGGTACGCCCGTGACTGCCGATCACGACGTGGTCGACGTCGTTCTCCTCGGCGTAGTCGACGATCTCGCGGGTGGGTTCGCCGGTGGTGCTTTCGGTCGTCACCTCGGCGTCGTATTCGGCCGCTATCTCCCTTACCTCTTCGAAGACCGATTCCTCCTCTTCGTGGGCCCGTTCGTACCACTCGTCAGAGCCCCGTGGCGGCTCGGTTCTGACGTCGACAGGCGTCGGCGTGCTGTATCCGGGTTCGGACGGGTCCAGTACGTGGAGTGCGACTACGGTAGCATCCTCGAACTCCTCGAGGGAGTGTTCGAGGGCCTGCCTGGACAACGGCGAGCCATCGACTGGGACGAGTATCTTCCGGGACATCGGGGACCCGTACCTCGCGGAGGGGCAAAATACTATGCGGGGGCGGGCGACAGCGGCCTCGAGTCGATCTTATCGGACGACGGTGACCGGGACGGGGGCGCGCCGGACGACCTGTTCGGCGACGCTGCCCAGCAGGATCCGCGACGCGCCCTTGCGGCCGTGGCTCCCGATCACGACGGCGTCGACCCCGTGGTCTTCCGCGTACTCGACGATTTCTCGGGCCGGGCGGCCGACGACGGTCTCCCTGGTGACGTCGTCAGGGTCGTGGCCGGCCTCGGCCGCGATCTCGACGGCCTCGTCGAACAGTCGCTCGGCGGCCTCGCACCTCGCCTCGATCAGCGCATCGTACGCGTAGAGAGATTCTTCGCCGTACATCGCCGTGGTGAGATCGACGACGTGTAGCAGGTAAAGATCGGTGTCGTCGACCGGGTGCGATTCGACCGCGTGGGCGACCGCCTTCCGGGCGGGATCGGAATCGTCGATTGGGATCAGCACGTCCATGCCCCTCGTTCGTCGACCGCGGACAAAAAACCGTGTTGCCGGGTACCCGTGAGGTCGTGGCGACCCGTGGACGGTCCCGCGCCGCCCAACAGTTATTCGGGATATCGTTGTATTCCCCGTCATGCCCGCCGATCGACCGAACGTCGTGCTGATTACCTGCCACGATCTGGGTCGGTACCTCGGTTGTTACGGGGCTGACGTCGAAACACCCCGGATCGACGAGTTCGCCGATCGCGGTGCCCTCTTCGAGAATCACTTCGTGACGGCCCCGCAGTGTTCGCCCAGCCGCGGCAGTTTCATGACCGGCCGCCATCCCCACGTCAACGGCCTGATGGGGCTGGCCCACGGCGACTGGGAACTCGACGACGGCGAACGGATCCTCCCACACTACCTCGACGACCTCGGCTACGAGACCCACCTGTTCGGGCTCCAGCACATCACCCAGGACACCGACCGCCTCGAGTACGAGTACGTCCACTCGGAGGGGAACCTCTACCCGGGTGTCTCGCCGGATGTCCACGAGGCCAACCGGGCGCGAAACGTCGCCTCGGTGGTCTCCGGCTTCCTCGAGAAAGCCGCGTTCGACGCGCCCTTCTTCGCCGCCGTCGGCTTCTTCGAACTCCATCGCGTCGAGGAGGAGAACGGCCGGTTCGGCTTCGACAGCGACTACTACGAGACGGACGACCCCGACGAGGTTCGACCCCTGACCTATCTCCCCGATCGGCGCGGCGTCCGGCAGGACCTGGCGGAGATGCACGGTATGGTCCGGGCCGTCGACGACGCCGTCGGCTCGATCCTCGATGCGCTGGCCGAGACCGGTCTCGAGGAGGAAACCCTGGTCGTCTTTACGACGGAACACGGGATCGCCTTCCCGCGGGCGAAGGGCAGTTGCTACGATCCGGGGATCGAGGCGGCGCTATTGCTCCGGTATCCCGGCGTGGCGGACGACGGGACGCGGTACGACGAACTGGTGAGCAACGTCGACGTGTTACCGACGCTGCTCGAGCTCGTCGCGTGGGACGGCGGTGACGGCGGTAACGACGGAGGCGGGGACGGGAACGGGAACGGGGACGAGAAAAGGGACGGCACCGTCGTGGACGACCTCGAGCGCCCCGACGGGCTGAACGGGCGAAGCTTCCTGTCGCTGCTGACCGGTGACGAGTACGAGCCCCGCGAACGGGTGTTCGCCGGGATGACCTGGCACGACATGTACAACCCGGTCCGAGCGATCCGGACGGAGCAGTACAAGTACATTCGGAGCTTCTGGCACCTCCCGGAAGTGTACCTCACCAAGGACGTCTTCGCGAGCGAAGCCGGCCGGGCCGTCCGGGAGAGCGACGCCGTCCCGCCACGTCCGTACGAGGAACTGTACGACCTCGAGGAGAGCCCTCAGGAGAACGAGAACGTCGTCTTCGAACCCCGGTACCAGGACGTCCGCGAGGACCTCGCCCGCCAGCTCCACGAGTGGATGGCGGCGACTGACGACCCATTACTCGACGGGCCTGTCGTCCCCGGGGATTACGGGGCGATCACGACGTGGCCCTACGAGTCGTAGCCGACGCGAGTCGTAGCCGACGCGGTCAGACCATCGCGTCGTCGCGTACGTCCGGGTTCCGGCGCACGTAGTCGACCAGCCGGTCCGCGTAGGATTCGAAGGGCGGCACCTCGATCCCGCTGCCCGCGAGCGCCCGACGGGTCGCCGGGCAGGCGTACCGCGTCGGGTGGTCGAGGTAGTCGAGGGTCGCCGGCTCGAGGTCGACATCGAGCCAGGCCTCGAGACGTTCGGTCACCGCCCGCGCGAGTGACTTCGTCGTCGGCACGCCGACGGTACGGTGACCGGCCGCGTCGGCGAGCACGTCCACGAACCGCGAGACGGGAAGCGGCGCGGGGTCACACAGCTGATAGACCTCGCCGACGGACTCTTCGCGGTCGCTGAGAGAGGCAATGGCGTCGACGACGAAGTCGCGGGGGACGACGTTGAGTTCGGCCCCGTCCGCGCCCGGCGGCGCGAACGTCACCGAGAGCCAGGACGGCTGAGCCAGCAGCAGCCGTAGCAGGTAGTATGGGCCGTCGTACTTGTCGGTCTCGCCGGTCCGGCTGTCCCCGACGACGATCGCGGGGCGGTAGATCGTTGCGGGGAGTCCGTCGGCCATCCGCTCCTGGACCGCCACCTCCGCGCGGTACTTGGTCTCCTCGTAGTGGTTGTTGAACGACTGGCCCTCCCGCAGGTGGTCCTCGGTGAAGACGCCGTCGTAGCGACCGCTGACGTAGCAGGTGCTCACGTAGTGGAGGCGAGCGCCGCGTTCCTCGACGAACTCGAGGACGTGTTCGGTCCCCCCGACGTTGACCGCCTCCGCCAGGTCGCGGTCGACCCCGAGGTCGTAGACGGCCGCGAGGTGGTAGACCTCGCCGACGTCGTCGAGCGCCGCCGCGTCGTCCAGTCCCAGGTCCGGCTCGGTGATATCGCCCTCGAGCAGGCGAACGTCCTCGTCGTCGACGCCCGCGAGCCCATCGGTGATCTCCCGCGCCCGACGGCGCGCGGTCTCGAGGTATCGGGGCTGGACCAGGCAGGCGACCGGCCCGTCCCCGCGGGCTAACAGCCGCTCGAGCAGGGCCGACCCCAGGAAGCCGGGGAAGCCGGTGAGAAACACCTCGGTGTCGGCGGCGTCGGTCACGGTCACGGCACCCACCTCGTCAGCCGCCGCCGGACCGTTGTCAGTCCGGACATGATCCGGGCGAACCAGCCGGGATCGATCCCCGGCGGCGCGTCGAGCGGGCCGATCCGCGAGGTCGCGATCGTTCGGGCGTCGACGTAGCGGCGGAGGCCTTCGGGGCCGTGCCGCCGGCCGAGCCCTGAGTCGCCGAACCCGCCCATCGGGGCGTCGACGGCTGCCCAGCCGACCGTGTACGGGTCGTTGACGCAGACGGTGCCGCAGTCTATCCGGCGGGCGACCGCCCGGCCGCGATCGCGGTCCTGCGTCCAGACGCTGGCATTGAGTCCGTACGACGTGTCGTTGGCCCGCTCGACCGCCTCGTCGACGTCCGCGACGGGGACGACCGAGACGACGGGGCCGAACGTCTCCTCGCAGGCGACCCGCGAGTCGGGGTCGACGTCGGTCAGGATCGTCGGCTCGTAGCAGAAGGGCCCGACGTCGGGCCGAGCGCGGCCGCCCGAGAGCAGCGCGGCGCCGTCGTCGACCGCGTCCTCGACGTGTTCGCGGACCTGCTCGAGGTGGTCCCCGTCGATCAGCGAGCCGACGTCCGGGCCGTACTCGAACGCGAGCCCGACCGAGAGCGACCGGGTCGCACCGACGAAGGCGTCGAGAAACTCGTCGTACCGCCGTTCGTCGACGTAGATCCGCTCGGGGGCCAGACAGAGCTGGCCCGCATTTGTGAACGCCCCCTTGACCGCGCCGCGGGCCGCCGTCTCGACGTCGGCGTCCTCGAGGACGAGCATCGGGTTCTTCCCGCCGAGTTCGAGGGAACAGTCGATCAGGTTCCGGCCGGCCCGCTCGGCGACCGCTCGGCCGGTCTCCGTACCCCCGGTGAACGCGACGTAGTCGACCTCGTCGATCAGGGCGGGCCCGGCCGTCGCCCCTTCGCCGGTGACGATCCCGAACACCCCCTCCGGGAGTCCCGCCTTCTCGAGGAGGTCGGCGAGGGCGAGCGCGATCAACGGCGTCCGTTCGTCGGGTTTGCAGACGACGGCGTTGCCGGCCAGCAGGGCGGGGATCGCGTCGGTCATCGCCAGCGTCAGCGGATAGTTCCACGGGGAGATCACGCCGACGACGCCGACCGGGTCGTACGTGACCGTCGCGTCGGCCGCGAGCGGAACCGCTCCCGAGCGCTCCTCGTCCCCGAGGACAGCGGGTCCGTTCTCGGCGTAGTACGAACACGTCAGCGGCACGTCCAGTACCTCCTCGAGTGCGTGGTGGCGCGCCTTGCCGGTCTCCAGTTGGACGACGTCGAGCAACTCCTCGCGGTACTCCCCGACGAGGTCGCCGAACCGCTCGAGGACGGCGGCCCGCTCCTCGATCGGCCTGTTCGCCCACGCCGCTTGCGCGGGCCGCGCTCGCTCGACCGCGGCGGCGACGTCCGCGGGGTCGCAGGCCGGTACGGAGGCGATCCCCTCGTCGGCGACCGGCGTCCGAACCTCGATCTCCGACCGGTCGCCGACCGTCTCGATACGTGCGGTGAGCCGGTCGAGCAGATCGGTCGTGATCCCCGTCCGCTCGAGGACCGTCGACTCCGTCGTCTGTGCCATATCCTACACGTTCACTCGCGGCTACATGAAATTTCGGTCGGACGGGCAAGCGGATGCGGAACCGCCGACTCACACCGACGCCGACACACCTCTGACGAGCGTCACCGTTCGCGGCGAGCGGCGGGCGACCCGTTCGGCTACCGAACCCACGAGCAACCGCGCCGCGAGCGAGCGGCCGTGACTCCCCATGACGATCTGGTCGAACTCGTTGGCCTCGGCGTAGTCGACGATCGCTGCCGCCGGCTTCTCGTCGGCCGTCGCCGTCTCGAGGGTCGCCCCGTACTCGTCGGCCAGGTCGGTCGCCGCCTCGAGGAGTTCGTCAGCGCGGTGCTCGTGGGCCGACAGGATCTTCTCGAGGTACGTCCCCTCGGCGCTCGCTCTCGAGCGATCGACCGGCAGCGCCAGGGCGTGGAAGGCGGTATGGCGCGCTTCCGGGAAGGTCGCGAGCGCGTACTCGAGGGCTGCCGTCGACTGTTCGGAGCCGTCGACCGGGACCAACACCTTGCCGGGGAACTGGCGCTCGCGGATCGCATCGGTCGACTCCGGAACGACCGTCGTCGTGACCGGGGCGCGTCGGACCACGGCCTCGCTGACGCGTCCGAGGAACGGTTGGTCGATCGGCGACGCCCCGTGACTGCCCAGGACGACGTGATCGACGCCGCGGTCGTCATCGTCACCGGCCGTGACCGAGAGGATCTCGGCGTGCGGTCGCCCCTCCCGTTGCTCCATCCGGAACTCGCCGTCGTGTTCGGACTCGTCCGCGCGGTCGGCCGCGCGCTCGAGGACGCCCCCGTCCTCCCGACCATCGGGGGGTTCGGCCGGCGATGAATCACCGATGCCCGTCCCGGGGTCGTGACGCGGGTCGTCGACGTGAAGGGCAGTGATCGATGCGTCCGGAAACGAGGTGAGCGCGTACTCGAGGGCGGCGAATCCCCGATCCGAACCGTCGACGGGCACGAGAACGTGGTATGACATGGTACTGCTCTCGTGGAACGTTTCGAGGTTCGTCGCCGACCGGAATAAAGGTGCGCGGCGGTCGGGGGAGCGGGCCGTGCCAGTTCTCGAGGGATGGACGGTTCGGGAGACGGTTTATCGACTCTATATCAGATCTAGCTATATGGTGGTTTCCGTATGGAAATACCTCGAAAAGCGAGACGGAAAACGACTCGAGTTAATATCCGGTAAAACAGGCATTCGTGGTGTTTTTCACCGAGGTAACTGAGATTATCGATTCGACCGTATCTGATCAAAATGCCAGGTAGCTGTTATTCACTAGTCGTATTAAATTCGATGTCAAACTATTTCTTCGTCAGCGCCGCCCGGTAGTAGTAAGCGTCGTGTGGCCACCGGACCCTCGCGACGCTCCAACCGGTTTCGGTCGTCGTCCCGGAGGCGGGACGGGCCGAACAGTCGGAACGTCGGTACCGTCCGGCGGCCGATCGAAGGCATCGACCGTCGGCGATGTTGGGCCATAACACAATTGAGAACTGAAGTAAGGTTTCTCATCGTACGACAGACGATTCGCTCTCCAGGCAGGTGGTGCCGAAACCATCCGCTAAACCGTTCCTATCTATCATCAAGAATTGTTGTCGTTCGAGGACGTTCCGAATGCGGCGATTGTAAACTCCACCAAGGATTTTTTACATCCCCGTGACCATGGGTGTGTTATGCACCTGCACAACAGGGACGTCCGCCAGGACGTCCGCGAACTCGGCGCGTTGCTCGGAGACGTTCTTGAGGAGCAAACGTCCCGGAACGCGTTCGAGACCGTCGAGTCCTGCCGGCGAAATGCCATCGCCTATCGGTCGGGCGACCTCGAGTCCCGGGAGCCGCTGATCGCGGAACTCGAGGGACTCTCCCCACACCAGCAACGGATCGTTTCTCGAGCGTTCACGACGTACTTCGAACTGATCAACCTCGCGGAAGAACGCGAACGCGTCCGCTCGATCCGAACCGATTCCCAGGAGGAAACGCTCGAGGACAGCCTCGAGACTGCCGCCGAGGAACTGGGAGAGGTAGACCTCGAGACCGCCCGGCAGGTGCTCGACGACGTGCTCATCGAGCCGACGTTCACCGCCCACCCGACGGAGGCACGGCGCAAGACCGTCAAATCGAAGCTCCGGACCATCTCGACGTACCTCGAGACCGTCGACGAGCGGCTGTTAACCGACAAGGAGAAACGGCAGGTCTGGCGCGACGTCGACGCCGAGGTGACGAGCCTCTGGCAGACCCCACAGGTCCGCAACCGCCAACCCGAACCCGAAGACGAGGCCCGAAACGTCCAGTGGTACCTCGAGAACACGCTGTTCGACGTCGTCGGCGAGGTGTACGACGAACTTGCCGACGCGATCGACGAAGAAATCGAGGGCGACCTCGAGGTGCCGAAGCTCTTCGAGTTCCGCTCGTGGGCCGGCAGCGACCGCGACGGCAACCCCTACGTCACCCCCGAAGTGACCGCGGCCACGCTCGAGCGCCAGCGTGCGGTCATCCTCGAGAAGTACCGCGACCAGCTCAAGCGCCTCTCCGGGGTCCTCAGCCAGGACGGCAGCCGGATCACCGCGGGATCGGCGTTCGAAGCCTCGCTCGAGCGCGACCGCGAGCGGCTCCCCGGGACCGCCCGGGAGGCCGAGGATCGGTACCCGGACGAACCCTACCGTCAGAAACTCAAGCTCATGCGCGAACGGCTCGACCGGGTCGGCGACGTTCGGCCCGGCGGCTACGACGACGCCGACGAACTCCGGGAGGACCTGGAGGTCATCGCCGAGAGCCTGCGGGACAACGGCGGCGAGAGCGTCGTCGATGCCCACGTCGATCCGATCCGGCGACGCGTCGCCACCTTCGGCTTCTCGCTGGCGAGTCTCGACCTGCGTGACCACCAGGCGAAACACACCGAAGCCATCGCCGAAGCCCTCGAGACCGAGGGAATCGACTACCGTGCGCTCTCGGAGGACGAGCGCGTGGAGTTGCTGACCGACGCGGTCCTCCAGGACGAGTCGGTGATCGACCTCGGCGAACTCCGGGACGCGGACCTCTCGGAAGACTCGGCGCGGGTTCTGCGCCTGTTCGACGAACTCGGCGACTGGCAGACCGAGTACGGCGTCGAGGCCATCGATACCTACGCCATCTCGATGACCGAAGATCCCAGCCACGTTCTCGAGGTGCTGTTCCTCGCCGATCAGGCCGGCGTCGTCTCCCTGCCGGAACACTGCGGGATCGACATCGTGCCGCTGCTCGAGACCGAGTACGCCCTCTCGGGTGCCCGGCGGATCATGGGGACGCTGTTCGAGAACGAGGCATACGCGAAGGCGCTCGAGGCCCGCGGCCGGACCCAGGAGATCATGCTGGGGTACTCGGACTCGAACAAGGAGAACGGCTTTCTCGCCGCGAACTGGTCGCTGTACAAGAACCAGCGGCGACTCGGCGAGATCTGTGACGACCACGACGTCACGATGCGGCTGTTCCACGGCCGTGGCGGCTCGATCTCGCGTGGCGGCGGCCCGATGAACGAGGCCCTGCTCGCCCTGCCGAACAGCACCGTCACGGGCCAGGTCAAGTTCACCGAACAGGGAGAGGCCATCGCGGAGAAGTACGCCAATCCCCGGATCGCCGAACGCAACATCGAGCAGATGCTGAACGCCCAGCTCCGGGCACGCAAGCGGGCGATCGAGCAACCCGAGGAGGAGGTCGCCGATGAGTGGACCGAGGCGATGGAGATCATGGCCGACGCCGCCCGACGGGAGTACCGCGATCTGCTCGAGAGCGACGGCTTCGTCCAGTACTTCGAGCAGGCGACGCCGATCACGGTCATCGAGGATCTCAACCTGGGATCGCGGCCGGCTTCCCGCAGCGGCGAGCGCACGGTCGAGGACCTCCGGGCGATCCCGTGGGTGTTCTCCTGGACGCAGTCGCGGTGTATCCTGCCTGGCTGGTACGCCATCGCGGCCGGGATCGACGCCTACCTCGAGGGCGAGGAGCCACGCTCCTCGGGAACGTCGAGCGGCGAGGAACCGCGAGACGACGGCGGTTCGATCGAGACGCTCCAGGAGATGTACGACGAGTGGGCGTTCTTCCGGACCACCCTCGATAACGCCGCGCTGTCGCTGTCCCGGACCGAACTCGAGATCGCCGAGCAGTACGCCGACCTGGCCGACGACGACCTGCGCGAGCGGTTCTTCCCCCGCGTGAGCGAGGAGTACGAGCGGGCCTCGGACCTGATCAAGACGATCGGCCGCCGCGACGAGTTGCATACCCGCGACTGGCTCGGCGAGAACCTCGAGCGGCGAAACCCGTACGTCGATCCGCTGAACCTGCTGCAGGTGTACCTGCTCGACCAGACCCACCGGACGGACGTCGAAGAGCGAACGCTGCGGCTGACGGTCAAGGGGATCGCGGCCGGGATGAAGAATACGGGGTAGTGATAGTGGAGTCGTCCGGTAGCCGGCGCCCCGTTCACTGACTCTCACACCGCGTTCGGCTCGAGTGTACCGACTGCGGATCGGCGCGCCGTCGAACTCGAGCCCCGGATCGGTACTATCCGTGTCTTTCAGTCGTCGTCATCGGCGATCGTCGACCGTTCGGGGTGGGTACCGGCGGCGATCGCCTGGTCGCGGAGGTCCTCCTCGATCTCCTCGAGGGAGCGCCCCTTCGTTTCGGGGACGAGCGTGTAGCTGAACGCGAGGGCGGCCAGGCAGAGCCCGCCGAAGAGCCAGAACGTCCACGCCTGGCCGATTGCGTCGACCAGACCGAGGAAGCTGAGCGAGACGAGCAGGTTCGCCGCCCAGTTGACGACGGTCGCCGCACCCATCGCCGTCCCGCGGATCTGGGTCGGGTAGATCTCGGAGATGAGCAGCCAGAACACCGGGCCGAGACCGATCGCGAAGAACGCGACGTACAGCATCAGGCCGACCGTCGCGATCCAGCCGACGACGCCCGACAGGCCCGGCAGGAAGAACGCCAGTCCGAGCACGCCCAGCATTACGGTCATCCCCACGAGACCGGTGAGCAACAGCGGACGACGCCCGGTGCGATCGATCAGGAGGACCGCGACGACGGTCATCACGACGTTGACGACGCCGATGCCGACGGTCGCGAGGATCGACGCGGTATCCGCGAACCCGGTCGACTCGAGGATCACCGGGGCGTAGTACATGACGACGTTGATCCCGGTGACCTGCTGGAAGGCTGCGAGCCCGATACCGACGACGAGCATCGGGCGCACCCACGGCTGCAACAGATCGCCGAGCGAACTGGATTCGGTTTCGATCGTCTCCCTGATTTCGCGGAGTTCCTCGGCGACGCGACTCTCGGAGCGCGTCCGCGAGAGCACGTTCCGGGCGTCTCCCTCACGGCCCCGTTCGTAGAGCCAGCGCGGACTCTCCGGCATGAACAGCATGCCGACGAAGAGAACGACCGCGGGAGCCATTCCGACGCCGAGCATCCAGCGCCACGCGCCGCCGCTCGAGAACGCGTAGTTGACGAGGTAGGCGACGAGGATGCCGCTCGTGATCGCCAACTGGTTCAGCGAGACCAGCGATCCCCGGATCGTCGGCGGAGCGATCTCGGAGATGTACAGCGGGCCGACGACCGCCGCGAAACCGATCCCGATGCCGTTGACGAATCGGGCGAGGATCAGCACTTCGACGTTCGGTGCGATCGCCATGGCGAGCGAGCCGACGAAGAAGATTACGGCTCCCACGAGGATGAGCCGTCGCCGGCCGAGGCGATCCGCCAGCCGTCCCCCGCACGCCGAACCGACGATCGCACCCCCCATCGCACCGCTGACGATGAGCCCTTCCACGAGGGAGGAACTCACCGGGTAGCCAAGCAACGCGGTTAGTTCGAAACTCGATTTGATATACAACATGGCACCGGCGATGACGCCGGTGTCGAACCCGAACAGAAGCCCGTTGAGCGCCGCCAGCGCGGCGACGACGTAGACGAACGAGTTCCGTTCGGAGTTCCCGGAGCGGGTTGGGATCAGTGGCATAGTCCAACGCTGAAGAATTATTTCTTACAATAGTAAACAAACCCATCGATTTATCGAGACAAACATCAATTATCACCATGTTCGTCCAGCAATAATACACATCACTTGAGAAGTGTGATGGAATGGCGTAGACCGACGACGTCTCCGGACCGGCTCCACGGGTACGCGCGAGTCCTAGCTGCGGCCCGGTTACTGGATCGTCGGGACCGGCACCGACTCGAGGACGCCCTCCACGACCCGGGTTTTGTCGACGTCGTTGACGGTCGCATCGGGTGTCAACACCAGCCGGTGAGCGAGGACCGGCTTCGCGACGCGTTTGATGTCGTCCGGCGTGACGTACTCGCGGCCGCGGATCGTCGCGTAAGCCCGGGCGGCCTCGAACAGCCGCTGGGTCCCCCGCGGGGAGACGCCGACCTCGACCCGGCCGTCAGTTCGCGTCTCGCGGGCCAGTGCGGCCACGTACTCGAGCAGGTCGTCGTCGACGCGGATCGTCTCCGGCACCGACCGGAGGTGGTCGACCTGGTCGGGCTCGAGCACCGACTCGACCGAGGGACTCGTCGTTTCGCGGCCGGCCCGCCGGCGCAGGAGATCGATCTCGCCGTCCTCGTCGGGGTACCCCATCGCGGTTTTGACGAGGAAGCGGTCGACCTGGGCTTCGGGAAGCGGGAACGTTCCCTCCTGTTCGACTGGGTTCTGCGTCGCGATGACGAAGAACGGGTCCGGAAGCTGGCGGGTCTCGCCGTCGACCGTGACCTGGCTCTCCTCCATCGCCTCGAGCAGGGCGGCCTGCGTTTTCGGCGGCGCGCGATTGATCTCGTCGGCGAGCACGATGTTGGCGAAGATCGGCCCCTCGTTGAACTCGAAGGTCCGCTCGCGCTCGTTGAACACGTGCGTTCCGGTGACGTCCGCGGGGAGGAGGTCGGGCGTGAACTGGATGCGGGAAAACGAGAGGCCGAGCGCGTCGGCGACGCTGCGGGCGGTCAGCGTCTTGCCGGTGCCGGGTACGTCCTCGACGAGGACGTGTCCGCGCGCGACGACGCCGACGAGGATCTCTTCGAGGAACGACCGGTCGCAGATGACGGCG
The DNA here is from genome assembly GCF_000226975.2 of Halobiforma lacisalsi AJ5. Taxonomy (NCBI): domain Archaea; kingdom Methanobacteriati; phylum Methanobacteriota; class Halobacteria; order Halobacteriales; family Natrialbaceae; genus Natronobacterium; species Natronobacterium lacisalsi. Next base: position 2,556,635 of record NZ_CP019285.1, read on the forward strand.
TCGCCGACCGTCTCGAGGACGGCCTCGCACTCGCTGCTGGCCTGGGTGACGTCCATGGACACGGCGTCGGGGCCTTTCGTCAAATCGTTTACGCTCGCCCGGACCGTGCCGGGGACGTCGAGACCGAGGGTTCGGGACGGGAATCGGGAACCCGTCACAGGCGGCGGGAAAAATCGAAACCGGTAAAAACGTCACGCGGGTAGATGGGAGTGAGCCGAGATAGCCTAGCCCGGCCAAGGCGGCAGATTCGAAATCTGCTGTCCTCACGGACTCGGGAGTTCAAATCTCCCTCTCGGCGCTTCTGTGGCGACCAACGACGACGAGAGACGCGTAGCGGCGCGAATCATCCGGTCGCCGCGACTTGTAACGGGCGGAGTCAATTCATCGATATCGACCTTCTCGAGCACTGCAAGCGGCCGTTTTCCCCTCTTGACGACGACCCGTCATTCGCAGGCTTGTCGTTTTTCGATATGGGTGTGGTCGGCATGGGTGTGACTGTCAATGCTCCGTTCTGTGCGCGCGTGTCGCTTGTGTCCGCCCGCACTCGTGATCGTGATCGAGTTCGGAGCCGAGCGCGAGGTGAGGCCGGTCGATGAGTGACGCACCCGACGACGCTACCGACGACGATGCGTTCCACCCGCTGGGTGAAACCGCCGAAGCGGAGTTCGAGGCGATGCTGGAGGAGACCGAGTACGACGCGGAACTCGGGATGGAGATGGCGAAAGACGCGATGCGGCTCACGAAGGGGGAGATCACCGAGGAGGAGTTCTACGATCGCTATCACGAGGACGTCCTCGAGGAGTTCGGCGAGGACGAACGGCCGATGGCCGATCGGATCGAGGCGGCCCGGGAAGAGCCGGACGACCCCGGTGCCGTCGGCGAGTTGCTCTCGACGATCGGCGGCGACGAGTCACGGCGGAAGATGATGAAGAAGATGGGCGCCGGTGCCAGCGCCGTCGGACTCGGTGCGTTCGGGGCCAGCAAGTCTCCGGATCCGCCGTCGAGCGTGACCCAGGAAGAGGAGGACGACGGCCACGGCGGGGGCGGCGACGCCGAGGCGGAGGGAACCCAGTGGGGAATGGCGCTCGACCTCGAGGTCTGTGACGGCTGTCTCTCCTGTGTCGTGGCCTGTAACGCCGAACACAACTGGAACCAGGGGGCAAACTGGATGTACATCCTGGCCTACGACGACGGGCTCGTCGAGTCCCCGGAGGCCGAGGACTACGAGTCGACCCGCGATTTCAACTACCTGATCCGGCCCTGCCAGCACTGTACCGACGCGCCCTGCGAGAAGGTGTGCCCGACGACGGCCCGCCACACCCGCGACGACGGCGGACTCGTCCTGACCGACTACGACGTCTGTATCGGCTGTCGATACTGTCAGGTCGCCTGTCCGTACGGCGTCAACTATTTCAAGTGGGACGACCCGAACGAGACCGCCCAGGAGATGGACGCCGACATGCGGTTCGACAAGCGCGACCGCTGGGTCGCCGGCGCCGGTCCCCGGGGCGTCATGGAGAAATGCGTTTTCGATCCGCCGAGACAGGACGGACAGATGGGCGAGGACATGGTCGGGACCACGGCCTGCGAAGAGGCCTGTCCCCCGGGCGCGATCCAGTTCGGCGACATGCACGACCCCGAGAGCGATCCCCAGCAGTACCTCGAGAACGTCGCGCTCGCCCGCGCGCAAGAGCACGATCCCGAGGACGAAGAGCTCCAGGACGCGATCGCGATCCTCGAGGGCGAGGAGGAGCCGGCGGAGGACGAGGACGACGATGGACTGACCGAAGACGAGGCCCAGGATCTCCTCGAGGACGAGTACGGCGACGGAACCGGGCGGTTCAAACTCCTCGAGGAGTACAACACCAACCCGAACGTCACCTACATCGGTAACGAGCCAGGGCCTCACGCCGAGCAGGTCCCGGGACCGGTCGCCTACGACGACGTGGGGATGACCGACGTCCGCAAGGACGAACTCGACGAAAAGACGGTCGGCGGCGAACTGGGGCTCTGACCGGCGGCGGCCGACGTTTCGGCGACCGAATCCGGTTTCGTTCTCGCTTCGAACTGGCGCCGTGAGACTCGAGCCGGTTCGCAATCCGCCTTTCGCGCGCCACGTCCTCCGGAGGCGATGCGGACGTTTCTTGCTCCCGGACGCGTAGCTCCGGTATGGACACTCGCGACCGACTGATCGTCGGCACCCTGTGGATCGCCGTCGCCGCGCTGATAGCGACGACGCTCGAGTCGGCCGTGCCGGACTCCGCGGTCGGCGTCGTGCAACTGTTCGTGGTCGCTCTCGCACTGTTTCTGGCGGTACTCTACCTGTTCGATCCATGGGACGTGATCAGCAACCGCCAGTTCCATTGAACTGACGGCTACTGGTGGACGTCATCTCAGACGGATCGCTGTCCCGGGGTACCGGCGCGACCGTCGTCCGGGTCACGGTTGCGCCGGAACTGACGGCCAGGAACCCGTATCAGTCGTCCGCCGGCGCGAGCGGCTGCGATTCGCTCGCGAGCAACCGGTCGAGCGCGTCGACCATCGCCTCGACGCTCGCGCGAGTGATGTCGGCCTCGCTGCGGGCCACGGTCACCGAGCGGTCGTTCCGGACCATCGTCACCTCGACGGTAACGACGGCGTCGGTGCCGCCGGTGACAGCGTCGACGTGGTAGGACTCGAGTTCTGCGTCGGCCTGCGAGCCGAGCGCCTCCCGGACGGCCGACACTGCGGCGTCGACCGGCCCCGAACCGGTACCGCTGGCGACTCGCTCCTCGCCGTCGACGTCGAGGCGGACGCTCGCCGTGGGGACCGCCCCGCCGCTGGTTGCGTTGAGATCGCACAGTTCGACGACGCGCTCGCGGTCGTCGCCCGTCACGTCCTCGGCGATCGCCAGCAGATCGGCGTCGGTAACCCGGCGGCCGCGATCACCGAGTTCGGTCACTCGGGTGGCGATCTCGGCGACCTCGTCGTCGGTCGCCTCGACGCCGTGTTCCTCGAGGGCGGCCTCGACGCCCGCCCGGCCGGTGTGTTTGCCGAGCGCGAGTCGTCGTTCGCGGCCGACCGTCTCCGGCGGGTACGGCTCGTACATCTTGTCGTCTTTCAGCGTGCCGTCGGTGTGGATTCCGCTCTCGTGGGTGAAGGCGTTCTCGCCGACGACGGCCTTGTTCGGTGGCAACTGGACGCCGGTCGCCCGCGAGACGACCTGGGCGAGGTCGTACAGTTGCTCGAGGTCGACGGTCTCGACGCCGTAGACGTGCTCGAGGGCGATCGCGACCTCCTCGAGGGCGACGTTGCCGGCGCGCTCGCCGAGTCCGTCGACCGTACAGTGGACCAGATCGGCCCCCGCGGAGACGGCCGCCAGTGCGTTCGCCACCCCGAGTCCGAGGTCGTCGTGGGTGTGTGCGCTGACCGGCCCCAGCTCCGCGAGCCGGGCCACCGCCGTCGCGGTGCGTTCCGGTCCCGCGTGCCCGACAGTGTCGGCGAAACAGAACCGGTCCGCGCCCGCTTCGAGGGCCCGCTCGCCCAGGGCCTCGAGATAGTCGAGGTCCGCTCGCGAGCCGTCCTCGCCGATGACCTCGACCCACAGGTCGTGGTCCGTGGCGTACTCGACGAGTTCGGCCGTCGTCGCGAGGTTGTCCTCGAGCGAGGTGCCCACCTTCGACTCGACGTGTCGGTCGCTTGCAGGGACGACGACGTGGACGCCGTCGACGTCACACTCGAGCGCGAGGTCGACATCGCGTTCCAGCCCACGGCAGAAACTCGTGACGCGGGCGTCCAGGTCCAGATCCGTGACGCGCGAGATCGCGCGGCGTTCGCCCGCGCCCGTACACGCGCTGCCGGCCTCGACGACCGAGACGCCAGCACGCTCGAGCGAGCGGGCCACGTCGACTTTCTCGTCGGGCGACAGCGAGACGCCGGGAGCTTGTTCGCCATCTCTGAGCGTCGTGTCGAGCAGGCGGACGGTACGATCGGACGGAATCGTCTCTTCGGGGGTGTGATCTACGGACAAGAGTGATGAACTGCGACTACGTTCGTCGCGGAATTTCGCGCCCAGCCGGGTTGCCCCGACTTCCTCTATCCTCGTCAGGCGATGAGAATGGATCTCGTGCCATCGTGTCTCGTCCTATCGAACCCACCTGACTTAAACCCACGTATTATGGCAGCGTTTACGATCACGGACTCGAGACGGCAACGTTCCGGAAGGAGTGAACGTTCGGTCACTCACCCTCGAGGACGACCCGGTCGCCGGGGTCGACGCCCGCCGCCGTTCCCGCGGGCAACTCGAGGATGGTGTCGGCCCGGGCACGCTCGAAGCCGCGCCAGGGGCGGAGCCGTTCGACCC